>NZ_JCALCG010000030.1:0-4694 GCF_059812225.1 Mycobacterium sp. NGS66
GTGGTGTGGGGCAGGTGACCGTGTCACCGCATGGGAGGTTGCTGCGACTGGAATTAACACCGCAAGCGATGCAGTTGCGCTCCGATCGTTTGGCCGCCTGGATCGAGCAGGCGTACGTGGAGGCGTGCGAGTCCGCCGTGCGACAGGTGCGCGAGCGGATCAAGCAGGTCACCGACGCCAATCCGCAATTTGCTGACATGTTCGAGCAGTTGGACCGGGATTTCGGCAAGCTGATCACGGCGTTGCGAGCCCCGCAACCGCGCGCTGTCCGGGAACGTGAAGAAGAGGATCTGGGTCCGGGTTGGGAGAAACCCGAGTGGGACCCGAGCTCGGACCCATTGGGCCGCACTATTGGTCGTTGAGGACTCCGAGTTATCGGCCCCACATTTTCAGGTTGGCATTGATCGCGCTGGTGTAGTTCTCATGGGCGGTTTTGGCGCTGTCGCGGATCTTGCGGAGCCCTTCTTGGAGGTCTTCGACACCAGCGCGCCACTGCGCCTGCCACTGTGCGTGGGCACACGCGGTTTCGCCTTGCCACGGCATTTGTGCCACGTAGGCGTCGATGAGGTCGACGTTGGAATCCGTGGCTTTGGTGAATTGGCCCATCCCTGTGATGAGGTCGTCGAGCGCCTCGAGATCAACCGTGTAAGCGTCGTCGCTGCCCGTCGCCATCGCTGTCACACTTCGTCAGTGCTTTGAAATGTGTTGGCCGAGTGGATGACTAAGCCTGTGACATGCTCAAGCGCAACGACGATCTTGTGGATGCCTTGTTGCCACTGCTGCCAGCCCTCGTCAAGCTTGCTGGCCGCGCTGCCGGTCCAGGATCCGTTGATCACCTCGTCGCCCTCAGCTTTCAGGCGCATGAAAGCATCTTTGATGTCCATGTTCACCTCGTCGATGTCCCTGGCTGAAGCAATCACGTCGCGTGGCTGAACATAGAGAACTCCATCGCCGCCTTGTTCTGCCATACTTGCTGCCCCTTGATCGCCGAGCTGGTCAGGCCGTGATGCCTGATGACGTCGTCTACACTACTGTCGCTTTCGGCGATCGCGGGGCGCTTGTGCGGTTGTTGCGGCCGGTTGGAGGGGGTGGCGGGTGGTTGATGTAGACCCGGAGATGTATTTCCACTCGTCAACCTCGATGCGGTTCAGCGCACAGATCATCGATGGTGCACTGGACCAGCTTAAGAACGGTCTGGCCGGCTCTGGGGGGATGGCTGGCTCAGATAACACTGGACAGGAGTTCAGTGCCGGCTATGACCCGGTGGCCCAAGACATCGCAGGGGGTCTTGCCGGGCTGGTCGACATGTCGGTCAATGCCGCCGACTTGATTAGGGCCAGCGGTTTGAACCACCAAGCTGCCCAACGCGCGTCCGCTGACGGGAGCCCGCCGCCCGCGTCGGCGCCTCTACCTGACACTTCGACCACAGCCGTGCCGAGTATTCCGTCAGCGTACGGGGGCGGGGGCAGCGAGCCGACCGGTGCTATTGCCACGGCCTGGCACTACGTCCAGCAGTGGGTCGGGTATGTCTGGCCCAATGGCAGTCCAGAAAAGTTGGAAGCCGCCGCTCAAGCATGGACGTCGGCGTTCAACGTCATCAAAAGCGGTGATACCTCCCTTGAGTGGGCCGCGAATGACCTGGCGGGACAGCAGTCCCCGGAAATCCCAGCGGCCACCGCACACATTAATGACCTGAAGGGCAAGTTTGATCAGGTCGGTCAAGCCTGCCTGCAAATGGCCACGAGCTGCAACAATCTCGCCCAGGCAATCCGAGACGCCCATCAGCAACTGATTGACGAGCTGGCAGAATTCGCGGCCGAATTCGTCGTCGGGGAGATCGTTTTCGGCGTTTTAGCTGAAGTTGGCGGCGAGCTGTGGGGAAACGCGGCGATGGCCGCGCGAGCCATAAATGTCGCTCGGCGGTGTGCTCGGATCATCGAAAAATTGATCGAACTCGCACGGGCGGCCGCGCGAGTCGCGAAAGCAGCCCGAGAGATAATCGCGAACGTTGTCAAAAATATCAGGGGCGTGGTCGGCGCGATTGTGAAACGTTCCAACGTCGATCGGAATGTAGACGCTCTTGTTAGTTACACAAAGCAGGCACTGAACGACTTTGACAACGGCACTATCGGCTTCAGTCCCGCACAAATTGATGCGCTCAGGAATAACCCGAATTTATATAATGCATTTAAAGGCAATGTACTTGATGCGCAAGTTAAAAAGCTTGTCAACGAAGATGTATCTCTGAATGATTTAACTACTACCGGGCTTTTCCGATACGGTCCAGACTTTGTCAACGGAGCACCTAAGCTTGGGGAAGCTCCTTGGTATGATCTGACAACAATGAACCAGTGGGCAGCACACGCTAAATACGAAGCTACACACGGAGGTCCAGGTGGTGGAATACTCTGGGATGCCCCAGGAGGAGTGACGTATGTACCGCCAAAGTAAAGAGTTACAAGAACGGTGGAATGAGGAAACGAAGGCCTTCGTGATTGACGCATTGCTGCGTGGTCGGCCGACGTCGCCGCATGGAACGCATGAAGGGCGCGTCGATCTGCGCGGTGTTGTCATCGAAACGCCAAAGCGAATTCCGGTCAATGAGAATTTCGAACGCGTTTCCAGGATCTACGAATTTGCCGGTATCGAGATAAAAGATGTTGATCTCAGTCACTCAATATTGCCCGAATGGCGTGTATTGAGAACTTCTTTCAGCAATTGCCTATTCGATAGTTCGACTTTTCCATCGTTGCGGACGTATTCAGCGAAGTTCGTTGAATGTTCATTTCGGGATTCTTTCCTACGGGAAGCCTCGTTAGGTGCGCAGGAAAGTGAGAAAAAGCCGGGCAGCTTATACGAGGTGTGTGATTTTACGGGTGCCGATCTGCGCGACGTTAATACAGATCACGGCAGTTTTATAAATTGCGCGTTTACTGGAAGTCAGTGGCGCAAAACGCGAACGCTTACCGCGGTCTTCGAGAATTGCGACTTTCGTGAAGCGGATATTAGCGAGGTCTTCTTCGATGGCCGACGATTCGATAGCAAAGGTCCGGCTGGGCTGGGCGAAAATAAACTCGCGGGTTGCGACTTTTCTACAAGTCGGTTAGAGAGTACAAGTTTCCTAGCTATAGATTTCAGAAATCTCATTCCACCGCGAGGTGAGCGGTATGTACTAGTAGACAACTATCCACCTCGAGTCAAGATCGCTTTAGATCGCTTAAAGGCCAACGGGAGTCGCGATGCATCTTGGCTTGCGTTCCGCTATAACATGGAATTCGCTGCAGCACAATTTCTTCCTAGAGATGCGACCGGAATGCTTGACTTTGGCGGATTGTCGGGAACAGACGCTCAGTTATTGGCCGCCGTTTTCGAACTAGACCATGTACCGCCAAAGTGAAGAACTCCGTGAGCGATGGGACACTGAGACGACTGCGTTCGTCTTGGACTCATTACTCCGGGCCAGGCCGACATCGCCGTACGGGACCTTTGGGGGTCGAGTCGACTTGCGAGGTCTCGTTACTGAGAAGTCCGAGCGTGTGAGTATTAACGAGAAGCTCGCAAAGATTGCGAAACCGTACGAGTTCGACCGCACCAAGATTTGCAACGTTGACCTGAGCTCGTCGATCCTGCATGACTGGCGCGTTGTCGACTCCAAGTTCGAAGACTGCATATTCGATAACGCGATATTACCAGGCTACCGTGCGTATTCTGCAATTCTCAATCGATGCAGCTTTAGCGCAACATCCCTGAAAGACACTGTTATGGGCGCTAAGGGGAAGGGACGCAAGACAGGGACCGCCTATGAAGACTGCGACTTCTCAGGGGCCGATCTTCGGGAGGTCAGTACTGAATACGGCCGGTTTACCCGATGCTCATTCGTGAGCAGCAAGTGGTACCAGACGCAAACGCTCACAGCAGTCTTCGAAAACTGTGATTTCCGTGACGCCGAAATAAAGACTGTAATTTTCGATGGTCGCCGATTTGATGATCGGGGGCTGGCAGGGCTTAGCGAGAATAAGATGGCAGGATGTGATTTCTCAACCGCCCGGATCGAGGACACAAGCTTTCTGGCAATCGACTTCAGGAACCTCATTCCTCCAAATAATGGACGCTATGTTGCAATAGATGACTTTCCGCTTAAAGCCAGAGTAGCTTTAGATCGCTTGAAAGCTAATGGAAGCGAAGGCGCTTTAGCCTTGGCTTTTATTTTTGAGGGAGAATTTACAGCCGCGACAGTAATGCCCGAGGGCGCAGTCGGCATACTGGATTTCGGAATTCTTTCGGAGGCTCAGAAAAGATTGCTTTCGGCGGTGTTTGAAGTCGCGCAGTAGCCTTACACTCGTCCGCGTCTACTGTCGCGTGTTGTTGATTGATTTACGTTTGATTTTGCCGAGTAGGTCGTCGGCGGTTTTCCCGACTTGGCTCAAATTAGTGCGCACGGTCGGCGCGGATTTTGGTGAGGGCGGTGCGTAAGTCGTCGGGTAGTGGGTCTGCGGCGGTTAGGGTTCTGTTGCCGGCCTTGATCTTCACGGTTCGGTAGCGGCGGGTAGTCCGAACGAATTTCTTTATGCTCCAGCCGGTTTGGGTTTCGATGTAGTGGCTGACGGCCAGTGCGGCGACCACGATGCTCAGGTGGGCCTCAATGGATTCGCGTAGGTGGTGGTAGATCGGGCGGGCTTGCAGGTCGTGTTTGG
>NZ_JCALCG010000031.1:0-4557 GCF_059812225.1 Mycobacterium sp. NGS66
CGTGGTCGAAGACGCCACCTTGACCAACATCACCGACGAACTCATCGAGCGTGACTGGGCGCCAAAGGTTTACGGCGCCTGGAACTTGCACGCCGCCACCGCCGACCAGCCGCTGGACTGGTTTTGCTCGTTCTCCTCGGCCGCCGCCCTGGTCGGTTCGCCCGGACAAGGCGCCTACGCCGCGGCCAACAGCTGGCTCGATGCCTTCACCCGATGGCGACACGCTCAGGGCCTACCGGCCACCGCCATCGCCTGGGGACCCTGGGCACAGATCGGCCGTGCCACCGCTCTGGCCGAGGACAGCGAGGGGGCGATCGCTCCCGAGGAAGGTGCTCACGCTTTCCAAGCGTTGCTGCGCCACGACCGCGCCTACACCGGATACGCCCAATTCCTGGGCACACCATGGCTGACCGCCTTCGCCCAACGCAGTCCCTTCGCGGAGGCATTTCGCACCACGGGGCAAACCCCAACGAGCACAAGGGGATTGCGTGCCGAACTCAACGAGCTACCACCAGACGAGTGGCCCACCCGACTGCGGCGACTAATCTCCGATCAGGTCAGCCTCATCCTGCGTCGCAACATCGACCCCGACCACGCACTCGCCGAGTACGGCCTTGACTCGCTGGGTTCCTTGGAGCTACGTACCCGCATAGAAACCGAAACCGGAATTCGCATAACGCCCAGCGAAATCGCCACCGCCACCATTCGCGATCTGGCAGACGTACTCTGCGACAAGATGGCTCACGCGCAAGCTGGTCCCGTCGAAAGTGGCGCATCCAACAATGATGTGCGGCAGGACTTTGACGTCCGCGGATCCGACAATGATGCGCTGCAGGACCGCGGATTCAACACTGTTGCGCAGCAGGATAATCGGCTCGACCTAAATGACCACTACTTTTTTGCGGGGCACCGCGCCATCGACCAGGAGCATGTCATCCAGGTCGTGTGGATTTACGAGCACCCGTTCAACTTTGATGGGCTGAGGCGGTTTCATCGGAATCTCGGTTACGGGTTGTTGGGACGGCGCATCGAGCGTTCGCCCTTACCCTTCGCCCGGCACCGGTGGGTCTTGGATCGAGGGCCGTCGGAAATCGAGATCGCTGAACACGCCCGTCCACGAGCAGAACTCAGCGATTGGGCTGATGAGCGCTCGCAATTGCCTGTTGATGCGGAATCCGGGCCTGGCTGGCATCTCGGCGTTCTTCCGCTTACGGACGGCTCGACCGCGGTAAGCCTGGTTGTTTCCCACTTCCTGATCGACGGCCTCGGCCTCGCCGCCGTGCTAGAGGATGCAATTTTGGGCAATACGCGCGATCTTGGCCTTCCACCGCCGCGTTCACGCACTCGATTGCGCGCGATGGTTGAAGATGCTCGGCAGACGGCGCAAGACGCGCCCGAGGCTGCCCGGGCGTTTATCACGGTGGCGAAACTGGCCCGTCGGCACCGGCACGATTGGAAACAGGCCCATCGTCGCCAGCACGATCGCGTGTCACAACTGGCCCAGCGTCGCCAACACGATATTGCCGGATCATCGGCATCGCTACCCGTCGCGCTTGGTGAAGGCGGCGGCGATGAGAATGTCGTCATACCTGGTGTCACCATTCACATCGACGCGAATGATTGGGATGCCCGTGCGAGGGCTCTTGGCGGCACGACCGGGACGTTGATCGCTGGATTTGCCGCCAAATTCGCGGAGCGACTGGGGCGCCGACGCGCCGGTGATGGCGCCATCACCTTACAACTGCCCGTGAGCGACCGTGCCCTGGGTGACACCCGTGCGATAGCACTGTCGATTGCGCGCGTCAGCGTGGATCCGACGCGGGTAACGACCGACCTGCGCGACATCGACACAGTAATGAAGCAGGCGATGAGCGCTCAGCGGAACACACCAGACGAGTCGCCGGCGCTTCCTTGGTTGGGCCAGTTCGCACCAAAGCGGGCGTTGAAACGGCTGAACCACGTGATGGTGGGCGGCGACCCCGATCTCCCAGTGTTTTGTTCGTACGTCGGCGACCTTGGTTCGGCACTGCGCCGCCTTGATGGCACCGACGCCGAGTACGCCACCGTACGAGGAGTTGGGCAAGACATAACGCGGCAGTGGATCGAACGAACGGGCGGCGATTTCCGGGTGCAGTCGTGGCGCATGGGCGACAAAATCGGGATCACAGTCCTCGCATACCAGCCGGGCGCCGCGAACACCAAGCCCGCATTGCGTGAACTGGCCGCGCGCACCCTGGCCGAGTTCAACCTGACCGGCGAGATCGACTGACTATCGCGTGCTCGTCGGTGAAG
Organism: Mycobacterium sp. NGS66; assembly: GCF_059812225.1. Lineage (NCBI taxonomy): Bacteria > Bacillati > Actinomycetota > Actinomycetes > Mycobacteriales > Mycobacteriaceae > Mycobacterium > Mycobacterium sp. NGS66. The sequence continues at coordinate 2,293 of NZ_JCALCG010000031.1, forward strand.
ACCACCGACGTTCTGGGCTAAGCGTCTAGGCGGGCGAACTGGCCGTGCCGGTACTGTTCGACGCAGGCCGCTCGTCTGACCTTGCCGCTGGTGGTGATCGGGATCGAACCCGGCGGCACCAGAACCAGATCCGCGACGCCCAGGCCGTGGGAGTTCGAGATCGCCGACGTGACTTCACGTTTGACGCCGGCGAACTTGCGCATCGCATCTTCGTCGGAGTCGCCACGCTTTTTGACTTCGATGATGACGACCAGCTGCTCCTGGCCCTCATCCGGAACCGCGATCGCCGCGGTCCGCCCGCCGGCGATGTCCTGGATGGTGGCTTCGATGTCGTCGGGAGAGTGGTTGCGCCCGTAGACGATCAACAGATCTTTGATTCGGCCGACGATGAACAACTCACCTTCGGAGATGAAGCCCATATCGCCAGTCCGCAGCCACGGCCCCGCCGGGGTGCCAGGCGACGGCGTGACCAGCATGCCGCCGAACGTGTGCTCGGTCTCGTCCGGTTTGCGCCAATAGCCCAAGGCGACGTTGTCGCCGTGCATCCAGATCTCGCCGCTGGTTCCCTCCGGGCACTCCGTCCGAGTCTCGGGATCCACGATCCGCACCATGGGCGACCCCTGCAGGGGATAACTGATCAGGGGTGTGCCGGCGCCGCTCGGGCACCGCTTCGCCTGGCCGGCGGAAAGCTTGTCAGTCTCGAAGTCGACGATCTGTGGTGGCTGGCCTGCTCTGCTGCTCGCCGCGTACACCGTTGCTTCGGCGAGCCCATAGGAGGGACGGATCACTGCATCATCGAGGTTGTAAGGCGCGAACCGTTCGGCAAAGCGTTTCAGGGTGGCTGGGTGGACCCGTTCGCTGCCGCTGAGGATGGTCTGCACGCCGCCGAGATCGAGCCCGGCCATGTCTTCGTCAGAGGTTTTGCGTGCCGCCAGTTCGAAAGCGAAGTTCGGCGCGGCCGAAAACGGCGAAGAATTGGTTGCCAGCAATTGCATCCACCGGGCCGGGCGCTGCAGGAATGCCACCGGGCTGGTAAGCACACCGCTGAAACCCCCCAGGATCGGCGAACAAACACCCAGAACAAGACCCATGTCGTGATAGAACGGGAGCCACGACACAATAGTGAGGTCCAGCGGCGGAACGCCTGCGCTGTGCGGAAAATAATTGCGCATCAGCTGCTCGAAATTTACCTGGAGATTTCTGTAGGAAATCATGACTCCGGCCGGTTGCCGGGTCGACCCAGACGTATATTGCAAATACGCGGCAGCGTGATGACTGTCTATCCCAGCGTCGGATCGTACCGGTGCGTCCAGGTTCAGCAAATCAACCTCGACGACAGCCGGAGCAACTTGGCCAGGCTGCGCTGCGACATGACCGATCACCTCACCCACAACAGAGGTTGTCGTGAGCACGACAGCCGGCGACGCATCGCGCAACACCGAGTCCACCCGCTCATCGCTGACGCCACCGAGTGGGACTGAAAGCGGGACCGCGATGAGTCCCGCCTGCAGGGCGCCCAGAAAAGCGGCGATGTAATGCAATCCCTGCGGCGCCAGAATCACAGCCCGGTCACCGGGTGATGTGCAAAGCCTGAGCTCGCGTGCCACGTTCAGCACTCGCCGATATAGCTGCGGCCAGGTCAGGCTTTCGGCAACGCCGGCCCAATCCTGCTGGTAATCAATAAACGTGAATGCCGTGTCATCGGGCTGCAAACTTGCGCGCTCGCGCAGCAGAGCCGGAATGGACGTCTCAACCACGCGCATGAGGTTACCGTCATCGTCGGCGGCGTATGGGCGAACAGAAAAGTTAAGTAACTACTTATAGTTAGCGCCGTCCAAACCCCGGTTGTGGGCCAGCTCGATCGTCGCTGACCGGCTGAAGAGCGTGACGGCACACTGTCCAGTGGAGCGTGTGGACCTGGCTGAGATGCTGCCCGATCAGCCCGCGTCACGGAACATCGACGATCTGGCTTCGCCGCAGCTCAACTTGATTACGATAAGGTAACGGTTCACACTTTCACCCATGTATTTTGCGCCTGCGTAATAGTTTCGCCCCTGCCAGCTAGGCCCGTTGACATGCGCGAAAGCCCTTGAAAGGGGCAAGGGATCGCTTGACGCAGATGCCGGCATCCTCGATGGCGAAGTGGCGCAGCGAGGGTAGACGGGGGACAAGACTACGCAGCCGTTGCTGTGAGGAGGCGGGATGGTTTCATCGGGGGCGGTCGGTGATGGAGTGGGTAGGGCTGGGCTTCGGTGAGTTCGTCGT
>NZ_JCALCG010000032.1:0-4460 GCF_059812225.1 Mycobacterium sp. NGS66
CACCACCGACTGATGCGTCGGTAACTATCGTTCGGCGTCTCGGGCCACAACCTGTATTTCACACACAAACGCGCCCGGCGCCGGCGCGTGTACCGAGGCGGGCGCGGTCCAGACCAGCGCAGTTGACCTCTCACCGAGCGCGTCGACCTCATTGCGCGTTTATTGTGCGAAAACTGGTTCGCTGCCCTAGATACCACGCTTGCGTGCGCTAATGCTGTGTTGCGATCCGCAGGCGCGGGCTGTGGCATACCTCCGCGCGCGCCGCGTGAGGATGAGTCGCTCAACAAATTCGCATGGAATCCCATCAATAAGGTTGAAACGTGGGCCGCCCTCGTCGCGAGAGGCAATACGTTCGCTCTTGCGACCGGCTGGGCGCCGGCGCCGGTGGTCCTCAAGCGTGACGGTGCGGTGGTTCGCTTCATGCTTGAAGACGACGAAGACGCGGAGTGGAATGCTGCGGTTCATGTAGGACACGGTTCGTGGTACGCCACGATCGACGACGGTGAGCATGGCAGCAGCGATGGGTACGGGCTGCGGACCTATGACCACCGCATACGGGGGTTTGGCGACATCGTGGAGTACAGCAGTCGAATTGACTTCGCCACCGAGTGGAAGCCGCTCCCGGGGATCGGGTTACCGCCTGCGCGGTGACGCCTCTAACTCCAATGGGCGCCAAGCGGGCGCGTCGCTGGGGTCGGTCATGGCCGTTCCTCCGTGGTGACCTCCTCGACCGGTTCGCCGTGGTCCGATCTGAATTCGACTTGGGCCTCGCGGATCTCGTCGTCGGTGTGCTCGCAATCGACGTCGACCAAGACGCCGGTTCCGTCGGGCAGCGTCACCCTCCGTAGAGCCTTATCGGTGAGGCCAGTTGTTTCTCGGGCGGCGGCCAGGGCCGCCTCTGCGCCGTCTGGGAAGAGTTCGCGCAGCTGGTCGGCATGCGTGAGCGTCGCGAGCGACACTAAACGGCCGAACTGCTCTTCGGTCAGCGATTCAAGGTGGTCACGGTCTGCACCCTCCGCGACCATCGCCTCGATTAGCTCGCGACGAGGGTTGTATTCATCTCACCGCACGGCGGGGGCGCTCGCCTGAGCATCTTTTATCAGCAACATCAAGTGCATTGGGTCGGTGGGGGACGGTTCGAAGTTGTACCGGAGGTAGAAGTTGCGCGCGTCGTCGTGGAGTGCGTGTACGAGTATGGCGCGGACGCCGATCTGCTCGGCGGCTCGCACCGCCCGCGCGATGGCGTCGCGCAGCAGACTCTCTCCCAGCCCGCGGCCTTGGTGTTTCCGGTCAATCGCGAGGCGGGACAGCAAGATCACCGGTACCGGGTCGGGCATGTTGCGGCGGAACTTGCCGGCGCAACCCGAGTGTGACACCGCGCCAGACGCCAAGGCGTAGTAGCCGACGATTCGGCCATCTTGCAAGGTGACGAAGCAACGCGATGCGCCGCCGACGTGGTTGGCCAGCGCACGATCACGCAGGTAGTTGTCGAGCGTGGGTTCACCACTGTCGAACGTGGCGGCGTCGTCTGTCTCGCTGATCGGTCGCGGGACGCTGTAACCGCTCACGCGTCCGGATCAAACAGGGATGGCTTGGCGAACAGCTTGGCCAAAGCTGGCTTGATCTGGACAGGCCGGTCGAGGAGAGCGTTGAACTCGGTCCACGCGGTGTCATCGAGTAAGAAGTGTCGGCGGTCGGCGAGTACGTCGCGGGCGCGGGCGACGGTAGCACTGACACAGAAAGTAGTGAGGTCGGTCCCTTCGACCTCGGCGGCATGGCGAATGAGTGCGTCCTGCCAGGGAGTCAGGCGCACCGCGAAACGTTCAGACTTCGTAGCCATGACATCCATTGTGTGCCTGATAGGCGTACACGTCAATCGTGTTAGCGCCGCTTTTCAGACGCGGACTGCCCCGGTCGTAACTCGGGAGTCCACGGGGAGTCCACAAAATCTGATCTTGACCGTAAAAACCGGCTCTGAACTGCGGTGATGCTGGTGCGCGATACTGGGATTGAACCAGTGACCTCTTCCGTGTCAGGGAAGCGCTCTCCCGCTGAGCTAATCGCGCTGAGTCGAATTCGGAGGTGGAGACGGGAATCGAACCCGTGTGCACGGCTTTGCAGGCCGTTGCCTCACCACTCGGCCACTCCACCGCTGGGGTTGATGCCACTTGCACCTTCGAGCGGATGACGGGATTCGAACCCGCGACCCTCACCTTGGCAAGGTGATGCGCTACCAACTGCGCTACATCCGCGCGCAACGGACGAGATCGTCGCCCGGTGCGAAGCACGACGATAGTCCACGTGAGCGGGCACACACAAATCTCTTGGTGCAGTGCAGGTCTACGCTACCGTGCACCCTGGTGGCGCGCCATGCAGCGCGTCCCGTGGCCAGGCATCGTGCTAGTCTTCGACCTCGTTCGCCTCTCGGCGGCGGTCCCGTGGCTCAGTGGGAGAGCGTCCGCTTCACACGCGGAAGGTCGCTGGTTCGATCCCAGCCGGGACCACTTTTATGACCTGCATGGACACCGTATATGCACTCAGCGGTTAGAAGTTTTTGTCCGGTTCTTGTCCGGTGGACGTTGGCCTGATCGTTTCAGTGGTGTGGAGTCGGTCGAGGTTGGTGGCTACTTGGTCGAGTTCATCTGAATAGAGGTCGCCGTAGATGTTGGCGGTGACGGTAGGTGTGGAGTGGCCCATGGTTTTCTGCACATAGCGCAGGTCGGCCCCGGATTTGCGGGCCAGGCTGGCGTAGGTGTGTCGTAACTCGTGGATGGTCAGCGGGGCAAGCTTCGTCGTGCGGAGGGCGTCACTCCACGCGCCCGGAACTCCGCCGGGAACTTACTCGGCCGTGACATCATCGACTCCTTCCCTGGCCCAGTGGACCAAGATCAGAGGCCTCCAGAAAAGCGGGGGAACCTCAGTCAGCCCTTGCTGCAGGCTTTTGACTTGCTGTTTTTCTGCTCGGGTGGTGGAGATTTGCGCACTAATTTGGGGCCGTAGTCTGCGCTGGTGGCCTATATCCGCACGGTGAAAACGTCCTCTGGGGCGGTCGCGGTGCAGATCGTGTGGTCTTCGCGGAAGGGATCGCGCCAGATCGAACACCTCGGTTCGGCCCACGACGAGGACGAGTTGGCGGCGCTGAAAGCGGCGGCCGCCGAGCGGTTGGCCGCTGGCCAGGCTGTACTGGATCTCGCGGTGCCAGCCCCGCCGGGATCAGAGCCGTTGCCGATTACTTCCTCGCAGATGACTCATTTGTGGGACGGCCTGTGCGCCGCCTATCGGATCTTGGGGTTTGAGTCAGCTACTAAGGGCGACAATGTGTTTCGTGATCTGGTGTTGGCGCGGATCATCGAGCCGACCAGCAAGGTCGACGCCGAGCGGGTCCTGACCGAAGTCGGTGTGGAGCCGGCCTCGGATGCCACCCTCAAGCGTCGCCTGCCGGTTTATGCCCAGCCACGGTGGCGGCAATCATTGGCCACCGCTTCGGCACGGCGTGCCGGTCTAGGACCGGCCAGCCTGGTGTTATTCGACGTTTCCACGCTGTACTTCGAGACCGACAGCGGCGACGGGTTCCGCGAGCCCGGGTTCAGCAAAGAACGACGCCTCGAGCCTCAGATCACCCTTGGCCTGCTCACCGATGCCGCCGGATTCCCGTTGACCGTCGAAGCTTTCGAGGGCAACAAAGCCGAGACCGCCACCATGCTGCCGGTTATCAACGCCTTCAAAGCCGCGCATCAGCTCACCGACGTGACTGTGGTTGCTGACGCGGGGATGATCTCAGAGGCCAACCAGGTCGCCCTGCAGGCCGCCGGGTTGTCGTTCATCTTGGGCACCCGCATCCCGCAGCTGCCTGACGTGGTGCGCCGATGGCGCGACAAACACCCCGACGAGGCGATTCCCGATGGCCTGGTGCTAACCCAGCCCTGGCGATCGACCTCGGCGGAGAAGGCCCGGGGGATCCCCGACCGGATCATCTACTACCAGTACCGGTACGACCGGGCCCGACGCACACTGCGCGGCATCGATGAACAAGTCCGCAAAGCCGAACGTGCCGTCGACGGGCACGCGCCAGTCAAACGCAACCGCTACATCCAGCTCGCCGGTGCCACCAAGAGCGTCAACAGACAACTCGAGGCCAAGGCCCGCGCGTTGGCCGGCTGGAAGGGCTACACCACCAACCTGATCGAGCGGCCCCCGCAGTTCATCATCGACGCCTACCACCAGCTGTGGCACATCGAGAAGGCCTTCCGGATGTCCAAACACGACCTGCAAGCCCGCCCGATCTACCACCACCTACGCGAATCCATTGAGGCCCACCTGAGCATCGTGGTCGCCGCACTGGCCGTCAGCCCCGACTTAGGACAATTTAGTGTGCATGGCCGGCGTCGATGTTGGTGAGCGCGTTGCGGAGGTCGTCGGGTAGCGGGTCGGCGGCGGTCAGTGTTTGCCTGCCGGCCTTG
>NZ_JCALCG010000033.1:0-3255 GCF_059812225.1 Mycobacterium sp. NGS66
GAACGAACGGCGCGCGCTCAGCGTCGGAGAACGTCCGTTTCGTGCCAGCCAACGTAGATCGACGTCGCTGATGAGTTGGCTTCCAAAGCTAGTCACACTTCGACCCGCGCCGCGGCGAGTGCGATCGCGTCGCGGATCGTTGTGCCGGGGAATCCGAGTCGGTCAACGAACGGCCGGACAATGCCCGGTATGCGTGCAGTGAGTGCAAGGCTTTTCGGTACGACGATGAGATCGGATCGCTTCTCGATGCCGTCGATGATGGCATCGACGACCACCTTGAGCGGAACCATCTTCCACAGGCCGCGTTCGTTGCCGCCCCAGACCGCGCTGGCGGCGGGGTCGGCGTGGACATGTTCCATCATCGGTGTCGGGAAGAACGTCGGATGGGCAGTGCCGACGCCGACCCCGCAGTCGCGGAGCTCGAGCCGGGTGGAATCGGCGAGTGCCCACACTCCGGCCTTCGCGGCGCAGTACGGGCCGTTGAGCGGCCCGTGGACGAATGCGGCCATTGATGAAATAGCCAGTAGGTAGCCTTTGGTCTTCTCAACGTGCGGGATGCCGGCCCGGAATGTGCGCCATACGCCGTTGAGGTTGATATCGATCGCCCGCTCGAAGTCTTTGCCTTCCAGGTCCCACAGCGGTACCGCGGGAGGAGCTATACCGGCGTTGGCGATCACGACGTCGATGCGGCCGAAATGTTCTGCGGCAGCGTCCATTGCGTGTTCCAAGGCGGACAGGTCGCGGACGTCGGCGGCCCAGCCGCGGGCTACGGATTGCGATCCGAGTTCGGCAGCGTGTTTGTCAACCAAGTCTTGGTTGAGGTCGAGGAGGGCGAGGTTGGCGCCGCGAGCCCGCAGCGCCGTGGCGAGGGCGCGGCCGAGACCTCCGGTGGAACCGGTGATCACCACGGTGCGTCCAGCAAGGTCGTACTTAGGCATTGGTGGTAGTCCTTTCGGTCGGGCGATGCGAGGGTCAGGCGTTGGCGGCGTTGCGTTTGTCTTCGAGCTGGCGGACCAGGGAGTGGATGGTTTTGTCGCGGTCGACGGCGGCGTCGGTCAGCGGGTTGAGGATGCCGCGCAGCGCGGAGTAGGCCGCCCACGGCCGCGGGGCGAACATTCGCGGCGAGCGCTTTTGCAGACCGCGGATGAGGCCGGCGGCGACGACATCCGGAGACGACATCTTGCCCAGGGGCCCGCGGAAGGCGTGGCGGAAGAGCTGATTGACGATGTCGTCGGTCTGGGTGGATTCGGCGATCGACGTCTTGGTCCACCCTGGGTAGAGCACGCTGGCCGAGGCGCCGTGCGGGGCGAGCTCGGCGCGCAGGCAGCGGGCGAGCATCTCGACGCCGGCTTTGGACGCGCCGTAGGCGGAGTTGATCATCGCGTTGACGAACGAGTATCCCGATCCGGTGACCACGACTTGACCTTGGTTGGTGATGATCTGGTCCAGGGCGGGCTTGATGGTGCGCACGACGCCGAGGAGGTCGACTTCGATGACCTTCTCGTAGCGGGCCAGGTCGGCGGTCAGCAGCGTAACCGGCGGCTCGTAGGTGATACCGGCGTTGGCCCACACGACATCGAGACGGCCGAATTCTGCGACCGTCTTCTCGACGGCGGTGGTCATCTGATCGACGTCGGTGACGTCGGCGGCGATCGGAAGTGCACTTCCGGCCGGCAACTGCGCGGCGAGCGCAGTGACGGCATCGCCAGACAGGTCGACCAGAGCCAGCTTGGCGCCCCGCGCGGCGAGCTTGTGCGCGCTCGCGGTGCCGATGCCGCCGCTGGCGCCGGTGATGAGGATGACCTTGCCGGTCAGGTTGTACGTGGACATGGATTCTCCTTGGGTTATGTGGCCGTGGATTCGGTCAGTGGACGGGGACGTGGCGGGTAAGGAAGGCGAGCTGGTCGGCGACGTTGCGCTCGAAGTGTTCGCCGACGTAGATGTCGAAGTGGCCGGCGTCATAGAGCTTGATCTCGCCCCGGGGTGCCTGCGCGGCGTACTTCTGCGTCGGCTTGGCCGGTGCGACGGTGTCGTTCTCGCAGATGGCGAAGAAGATCGGGCAGGCCACGTTGGGGGCCTGACGGCCAGGGAAATGGCGCACGATGTCGAGGCCGAAGCGGGCCGCCACCTCCTTGGGTACGTGCAGCCCGTCGGGGATAAGCGCGGTGACGCCGGCGACGCTGTCGGGCGAGGACATCAGGGCTGCTGATCGGGGTGGACCGTAGGACGGCACCATCACCGGCGGTCGTCCGAGCCGCGCACCGATGACGTCACGCAGGGCCAAGGCGGTGACCTTGACCGAACTGATCGGCGGCACCGCGAACGCGGAGGCGAACCCGTCGGTGAACGGGCACTGCGCGATCGCGGCGACAATCCGTTTGTCCTGGGCAGCGGTGATGATCGAGTGGCCACCACCGAACGACGTGCCCCACACCACAACTCGGTCTGGGTCGATGCCGTCGAGGGTTCGCGCGTACGAGACCGCCGAGCGCCAGTCCTGCAGTTGCTTGTCGATGTCGAGCAGTTGGCGCGGTTCGCCGGAACTGGCGCCGAAGTGGCGGTAATCGAAGACCAGGCAGGCGTAGCCAGCGGCGGTGAATCGCTCGGCGAAGGCATCGAGACGCATCTCTTTGACGCCGGCGAGGCCGTGGGCCATGACGATCACGGGCCGCGGAGTGTCCGCGAAGTGCTGGTCGGGGGTGTAGAGCCAGGCGGCGCAGGTTCCCTCGGCGGAGGCGAAGGTGAGGTCTGTTCGAATCATGACCCCCAGAGTAATGGAATGGATACTAATATTGGAAGTCATCCCAACTGTTGTATAGGTTACAATATTGCTGTGAGTGCCGCCGCCGTACCCGATGGCCGTGCGTCGATGACCCGCACGCAGCAACGCGCTGCCGAGAACCGCCGCATGGTCATTGACGCTGCGCGCGAGATCATCGCCACCCAGGGTGTGGACGCGCTCACCCTGGAGGCGGTCGCCGAAAAAGCCGACGTGGTCGTGCAGACCATCTACAACCGGGTCGGCGGGCGCTCAGCTCTGCTGACCGCGGTGGCCGAGCAGGCGCTCGAGGAGAGTCGCGTCTACATGGATCCGGCCTACGCGGCAGAGGGGAGCGTCGAGGACCGCATTCTGCTCGCCGCTGAGGCCTACGCGCGTTTCGCTCGCGAACGTCCTCACGAATTCCGGATTTTGGTCGAGCCGCCCAACGAGCCCGACGCGGTCGAGCGCATCGCTGAGCTCACCCGCGTCCAAAA
>NZ_JCALCG010000034.1:0-2447 GCF_059812225.1 Mycobacterium sp. NGS66
GGGTGCGGGCGCGGCCGTCGCCGGATCCGTTCGACCCGTTCGTCGATTATGTGAAAGCCCGGTTGCGTGAGGACCCGCATGTGTGGGCCTGCACCCTGTTCGATGAGCTGGAAGGGCTGGGTTTTCCGCTGTCGTATCAGAGCTTGACCCGCAATATCCGCGCGCGTGGTTTGCGGCCGGATTGCGAGGCCTGCCGGTCGGTGACGGATCGGCCGAATGCGATCATTGCGCACGAGCCGGGGGACGAAACCCAGTGGGACTGGCTGGATTTGCCGGATCCACCGGCGTTGTGGGGGTGGGGTAAGACCGCGCGTCTGCTGGTCGGGTCGCTGGCCTATTCGAGCAAGTGGCGCGGCTGGCTGCAGCCAGCGACCGATCAGCCGCACCTGGTGGAGGGCTTGGACCGGATTTCTCGAGCCTTGGGTGGAGTGACCAAGACGTGGCGGTTCGACCGGATGGCCACCGTGTGTGATCCAGGCTCGGGCCGGATCACCGCATCCTTTGCCGGAGTGGCCAAACACTATTCGGTCGCGGTGGCGGTATGCCCGCCCCGGCGCGGCAACCGCAAGGGTGTGGTGGAGAAAAACAATCACACTGCCGCGCAACGCTGGTGGCGCACGGTGGCCGACGATGTCACACCCGAGCAGGCCCAAGCGGGCCTCGACCGGTTTTGCGCCACCCGTGCTGACACCAGGATGCGGGTGACCCCCGAGGGTAAATACAGCGTCGCCGCGCTCGCGGCGACCGAACCGCTGCAACCCGTTGCGGCGCAACCGTATCCGCTGATCGTGGCCGAGCAGCGGATCGCGTCGCGCCAAGCGTTGGTGTCCTACCGCGGCAACCGCTACTCGGTGCCCCCGGAGCTAGCCATGGCCACCGTCACGGTTACCCACCCGGTCGGTGGCCAGTTCATCGACATCGCCACGTCCGGCGGGATCGTGGTGGCCCGGCACCGGCGTCTGGCCGACGGTCTGGGTGCCACCGTGCGCGATAGCGGGCATGTGATCGCGCTGGATACCGCGGCCATGGCCGCCGCCAATAGTGGGCGTCCACACCGGCGCAAGGAACGCATCCCACCGGGACCCGCCGCTCGCGCCGCCGCGGCCGAACTGCGCCAGCGACTGGCCACCGCAGAGGGGCCTGTGGTCGAGTCATCCGCCACCACAACCACTTCCACGATCATCGACCTGTCCGTTTACGAGCGGGCCGCACAGCAAAGGACCACCCTGAAATGACTGACAACACTTCATTGACGATGCCCACCACCGCCGAGGCCGCCAGCCGCTACCAGCGCCTGCGCTCGCATCTGGCTGCGCTGAAACTACAGGCCGCCGCCGAAGCACTGCCCGCCTTGCTCGATGAGGCCACCGCCGAGCAGCTGTCGCTGACCGCGGCGTTGGAGCGGCTGCTGGCCATCGAGGTCAGGGCGACTGAGGCTCGCCGGTTGGCCGGCCGGCTGCGCTTCGCCAGCCTGCCCACCCCGGCCACCCTGGAAGGCTTCGACGTCGACGCCGCCGCCGGGGTGGACCGCAAACTCCTCGACGAGCTGGCCACCTGCCGCTACCTGCAGTCGGCCACCAACATTTTGCTGGTCGGGCCGCCGGGTACGGGCAAGACACACTTAGCGGTGGGCCTGGCCCGCGCGGCCGTGCACGCCGGTTACCGCACCTACTTCACCACCGCCGCTGATTTGGCCGCGCGCTGTCACCGCGCCGCGATCGAGGGCCGTTGGGCCACCACCATGCGCTTCTACGCCGGCCCGACGCTATTGGCCATCGATGAACTTGGATATCTGCCGCTGCCCAACGAGGCCGCTTCCGCGTTGTTTCAGGTTGTCTCGCAACGATATTTGAAGTCCTCGATCGTGTTAACGACCAATAGGCCGGTAGGGTCGTGGGGCGAAATCCTGGGCGACACCACCGTCGCGGCCGCTTTATTGGATCGGTTGTTGCACCGCTGCGTGGTGCTCACCCTCGATGGCGAGTCCTACCGGCTGCGCGATCACCAGGCCGCCGCCGAAACCCTGCGCAAAGCAACCACCGCAATCAGTCGATGAACCCATCACCACATACCGAGAAGGAACCGATGAATACCCAGTCAGCCCAACCGATTCCGAGTAACGGCCAGCAACCTCGCCCCGCCCGCGCCAGCGTCCCGATCAACGCCGCACAACTCGCACAGATCGCCGACCTGTTTAACATCCTCGACGGATTCCTGCGCCACGCCGACGGCATTGCCGACCATTTGTCCGACTATCTCCACGCCACCGGGCACGACCGCCCCCAAACCCCCAACTGGACCAGCTACGACGCGGGACTGGTCATCGACCTGGTCAGCTTCACCGCCCACAATTTGTGCACCCACCGCCGAAAACCGCTACAGTAACCACCGCCCCCGGGTGGGGAATTTCAGTGAGCACACCTGGGGATTTTCGATGAGCGCCATCA
>NZ_JCALCG010000035.1:0-1353 GCF_059812225.1 Mycobacterium sp. NGS66
AATCGCCCCGGGTTCGGTGCGCACCTGGTTATTGGTGTGCAGTCTGGTGTTCGACTGTGTTTGTAGCGTAGTGGTTGGCTTCGTATTCGGTTGGTGGGATCCGGCCAAGGCGATGCATGAGGCGTTCGGTGTTGTACCAGTGCACCCAGTCGGCGGTCAGCAGTTCGACATCAACTAGGCGGTGTAGCGGGCCGTGTCGAAAGGGTGAATCGTCGCGGGCGGCTTCGGTTTTGTACAACCCGATGGTGGTCTCGGCCAGGGCGTTGTCGTAGGCGTCGCCGACCGACCCGATCGAGGCCATCAGCCCGGACAGGGCCAGGGTTTCCCCGAACCGCACCGAGGTGTATTGCGATCCGGCATCGGAATGATGAATCGTGGTGCCGGTCAACGGGTTACCTTCACGACGGCGCAGTTCGGCGGCTTGGCGAATCGCCGCACGCACAAAGTGGTCGCTTTTGCCGGCTGAGCATTGCCAGCCCACGATGCGCCCCGCGTAGGCGTCGATGGCAAACGCCGTATAGACGAACGTCCCGCTGACCAGGCGGACATAGGTGAAATCAGCCACCAGCAGAACGTTGGGCGCGCTGACCCGGAACTGGCGGTCCACCAGGTCGGGGGCGCGCCCGGCGGTCGGATTAGCCACGGTGGTGCGGATCTTCTTGCGGCGGGTCACCCCCTGCCAGCCGTTGGCGCGCATCAGCCGTTCTACCGTGCAGCGGGCCACCGCGATGCCTTGGCGTTGCAGGTGGGCCCACATCTTGGTGGCCCCATACAGCGACTCCGGGGGGCGGCGGCCACGTTCGTCGGGTTCGTAGTAGCTGGCCAGGATGGAGGTGATCGTCATGTCCCACAGCGCCCGGCGCGACGGTGGCCGCGACAACCAGGCGTAGAAGGTTCTCGGGGCGATCGGGCACCCGTGCTCGCTGAGCACGCGGCAGATCGGAGCGACCCCGAACCGAGCTCGATGCTCGGCGATGAACGCACAGGTCAGCGGCGTCGCGGGTCGCTCTCCCGCGCGAAGAAACTCGTTGCCGCCTTCAGGATTTCGATGGTTTCTTCTAGCTCGCGGTTTTTCCGTTTGAGTTCACGGTTCTCCCGAGCGACGTCGCTGGCAACCCCCTCGCGTTCACCACCGTCGACCTCACCCTGGCGCACCCACCGGCGCAGCGTCTCAGGAGAAATACCCAATCGCAGCGCGACGGCCTGGATACAGGCCCACTGGCTGTGGTACTCCTCGCAATGCTCAGCAACCAGCCGCACAGCGCGGGACTTGAACTCCTCGTCGTATGTTTTGGGCATGATGCGAACTACCTTCCCTCGAAAGAAGGTGTGCATTAAACCCGGGGTAGTTCA
>NZ_JCALCG010000036.1:0-1131 GCF_059812225.1 Mycobacterium sp. NGS66
CTTAGTGGTCTGGGTCGGAATTTCGGTGACGTATTTGTCGGCGCTGATTAGGCGGCTGGTGTGAGCTGGGCGTTCTTGTGGATGATGATTCGGTCGAGTAGGTCGTGGAGGTCGGCCTTGGTGAACTTCCACTCGAATGGTGTGGCGATCTGCTGGTAGTAGTGCTGGAATTCCAGCAGTCTGGTCTGGAGTTCATCGAGGTTGTGGAAGTCGTTGGGTGCAAGCACCTTTCGCTGTATGACGGAGAAGTAGATCTCGACTTGGTTGAGCCAGGAGGCGTGTTTGGGCAGGTGGATGAGTTGCAGGGTGGGCCAGCGCGACTGCAACCGGTCAATGGATGGTTGGCCACGGTGGGAGGAACCGTTGTCGACGATCCAGAACACCCGGCGCGCGGTGGCATACGGTGGGCTTTCCATGACCTGGGCGACGAGCCGGTCGAAGGGGTCGTTGCCGGTGGTGGGCTCGCAACGGCCGAACACTCTGGCGTGGTGCACATCCCAGGCGGCCAGGTAGGCCAGGGCGCCGCCGCGGGCGTATTCGTGTTCGACACGGGTTGGCCGACCCGATGCGGCTGCGGTGGTGGGGTGTTTTCGGATGCGGGCCTGGATGGAGGTCTTCTCGTCGGCGCTGATCACGTACTCGTCGGCGGCCAGCGTGGTCTGATCGAAGCGGCGTGCGTACAGGTCGAGCACGCGCGCGGCCTTGGTGGCGAAGTCAGGGTCGCGGGGGAAGATCCAGGACCGGTGCTGCCAGGGCTTGATCGCATCCGCGGACAGCCAGCGCCAGATCGTGGTGCCCGAGATGGCGGCGACGATGCCTTGCTCGACGGCGGTGCGGGCCAAATCCGGGCAGTGCCAGCGGGCCAACGGGACACCGGCGGTGGTGGGCAATTCGCAGGCCAGCGCTTTGACCGCGACCACGACGTCAGGGGGAAAAACTCGGGGGTCGTCCGCCCCGGGGTTGATCGGCCAGTCCGGGCAGGCGGTGCTCGTGAAAGCGTTTGCGCCACTTGGAGACCACTTGGCGGGGAGTGTCTAGGCGGGCGGCGATCTCGTCGTTGCCCAGTCCCTCGGCGGCATAGAGGACGATCTTGGCTCGCACGACCTCTGAATACGGTGACGTATATCTGCG
>NZ_JCALCG010000037.1:0-1025 GCF_059812225.1 Mycobacterium sp. NGS66
ACCCGACTTAGGACATTTTTCGGCTGCTGACGTTGGCGCGGGTCGCTGATCTGTGGTTTTGATCCATGTCGAGCCGATATTTGCACACTAGTTCTTGGTTCGTAGGGTGCTGTGGTGGCCTACGTGCGTACCGTGAAGACCAGCTCGGGAGCGACCGCGGTGCAGATCGTGTGGTCCACACGGCGCGGTTCGCGCCAGATCGAGCACCTGGGCTCAGGCCACGACGACGGCGAGGTCGAAGCGCTCAAGGCCGCGGCGCGCCAACGGCTTTCCGAAGGTCAGGGTGCGCTGGATCTAGGGCTAAACACCGTCGGCGTCGACGGCGAACCGTTGGAGATCGTCGCCTCCAAGGCAAGCCACCTGTGGGACGGCTTGTGCCGGGCCTACCAGGCGCTGGGCTTTGATACCGCCACCGGCGGAGACGAGGTCTTCCGCGATCTGGTGTTGGCGCGGATCATCGAGCCGACCAGCAAGGCCGACTCGCTGCGGGTGCTCGCCGAGGCCGGCATCGAACCGGTCGATTATCGGACCGTGACACGGCGCCTGCCGGTGATCGCCAAACGAGAAGTGCGCCAATCACTATCAGCAGCGTGTGCTGCCCGCGCCGGGCTGGGACCGGCGTCGCTGGTGCTCTACGACGTCTCCACGCTCTACTTCGAAACCGACACCGGTGATGGGTTTCGCGAGCCCGGCTATTCGAAAGAACGGCGGCTAGAACCGCAGATCACCATCGGGTTGCTCACCGACGCCGCCGGGTTCCCGCTGGCCGTGGAGGCTTTCGAGGGCAACAAGGCCGAGACCGCCACCATGCTGCCGGTCATCAACGCTTTCAAGACCGCCCATCAGTTGACTGATGTCACCGTCGTCGCTGATGCGGGGATGATCTCGGAGGCCAATCAGATCGCCCTGCAGGCCTCGGGGTTGTCGTTCATCTTGGGCACCAAGATCGCGTTGGTGCCCGACGTGTTCACCCGCTGGCGCGACAATCACCCCGGTGAGCAGATCCCCGACGGGCAGATCTTCAC
>NZ_JCALCG010000038.1:0-977 GCF_059812225.1 Mycobacterium sp. NGS66
CTTTCGAGTCGTCGTCACCTTGAAGTCGACCATGCCCGGTGATGACACCGACGCGGACGCGCCGACGGTGGTGTGCTCATCGAGCAGCAGCTCGTGTTCGAAGCGCAGGTCGCGGATTTCGGCGAATTCACCCATGACTGTGCGTGCGGCCTCTAGCGCCATCTCGCAGTAGGCCGCGGCGGGCAGTACTGCCGCGGTGTGCAGCTGGTGATCGCCCAGCCAGGGCTGAGCGGCAGTGCCGACATCGGATTGCCACACGTGGCGCTCGGATTCCTCCGGCAAATGCACATGCGAACCCAACAGCGGATGGACGGCAACCATGCTCGCGCCGTGCGCGGAAGCTGTTTGACTATCGCGGCTCAGCCACAGTTGGCGGTGGGTCCAGGTGGGCAGCGGCGCGTCGACCAGCTGCCCGTCGGGGTAGAGCACGGAGAAGTCGATCGCGGCACCGGCGTTGTGCAGATCGGCCAGGAAGTCCCGAAGCCCGTGGGGGAGTGGTTGTTCGCGTCGCATACTTGCCAGAGCGGCCACGGGCAAGTCGAGGCTGCCGGCCGTCTGCTGCACCGCGTCGGTGAGCGATGGGTGTGGTGCCAGCTCGGCGAAGACGCGGTAGCCGTCCTCCAGTGCCGCCCGGACCGCGGCGCCGAAGCGCACCGTGCGACGTAGGTTGTCCACCCAGTACCTGTTGTCGCAGACCGGCTGCTCGCGCGGATCGAATCCGGTGGCCGAGTAGTAGGGCACCTGCGGGGTCTTGGGGGTGAGTTCGGCGAGTGACTCGCTCAGCTCGTAGAGGATGGAATCGACTTGAGGCGAATGCGAGGCGACGTCAACGGCGATCTCGCGGGCCATCACCTCGCGCTGCTCCCAGGCGGCGACCAGTTCACGAACCGTCTCGGTGGCACCGCCGATGACCGTGGACTGCGGCGAGGTCGCTATCGCCACCACGACATTTTTAACGGACCGTACGGTCAACTCCA
>NZ_JCALCG010000039.1:0-977 GCF_059812225.1 Mycobacterium sp. NGS66
CGGAGTTGACCGTACGCAGGATCAAGGACGTCGTGGTGGCAGTGATGGCCTCGCCGCAGTCCACGGTCATCGGCGGTGCCACCGAGACGGTTCGTGAACTGGTCGCCGCCTGGGAGCAGCGCGAGGTGATGGCCCGCGAGATCGCCGTCGACGTCGCCTCGCATTCGCCTCAAGTCGATTCCATCCTCGACGAGCTGAGCGAGTCACTCGCCGAACTCACCCCCAAGACCCCGCAGGTGCCCTACTACTCGGCCACCGGATTCGATCCGCGCGAGCAGCCGGTCTGCGACAACCGGTACTGGGTGGACAACCTACGCTGCACGGTGCGCTTCGGCGCCGCGGTGCAGGCCGCCTTGGAGGACGGCTACCGCGTCTTCGCCGAGCTGGCACCACACCCCCTGCTCACCCACGCGGTCGAGCAAACCGCTCGCAGTCTCGATATGCGAATCGCCGCTCTGGCAAGTATGCGACGCGAACAACCACTCCCCCACGGGCTTCGGGACTTCCTGGCCGATCTGCACAACGCCGGCGCCGCGATCGACTTCTCCGTGCTCTACCCCGACGGGCGGCTGGTCGACGCGCCGCTGCCCACCTGGACCCACAACCGGCTGTGGCTGGACGGCGACCGGCAAAAATCGCACAGCTACGGCGCATACTCCGTCTCGGTACATCCGCTGCTGGGCCCGCATGTGCGCTTGCCGGAGGAACCCGAGCACCACGTGTGGCAATCCGATGTCGGCACTGCCGCTCAGCCCTGGCTGGGCGATCACCAGCTGCACACCGCGGCAGTACTGCCCGCCGCGGCCTACTGCGAGATGGCGCTGGAGGCCGCACGCACAGTCATAGGTGAATTCGCCGAAATCCGCGACCTGCGCTTCGAACAAGAGGTGGTGCTCGGTGAGCAGACGACTGTGGGCGCCTCGGCGCTGGTCGTATCGCCGAGCGCGTTCGACTTCCACGTAGAAACCCATCACGGC
>NZ_JCALCG010000004.1:0-402825 GCF_059812225.1 Mycobacterium sp. NGS66
ATAACCGCGGGCGGCGGTATCCCACTCTGCGGCCAGCCCGTCCCACCCGGCCGCGGCCGCCAGCATCGGCCCCGCCCCCGGACCGGCATACATCCGACCCGAATTGACCTCCGGCGGCAATAACCCGAAGTCGAACAACACCCCTCCTCAACCGGTCAAGATCACGTGGCTGCCGCTGTCGCCGCGTATGGCGCCGTCGGCTTGCTGGCGACGCGGTCACAAATGGCGGTCGACAATTCGGCGGCAACTGGAATTTTGGCGACAGCGCCACCAGCATTTCGGTATCTCACGAACGAAATGCGCATTCTGCCTCGACAACTCGCATCCACAACATCGCCGGTTGCGAGATTAGATGGCCGCAGCGCGCCACGCCGCGCGCAACGCCAACAATTCATTCGCGGCTAATTAAGGGCCAACCGCTGTTCATCCATCGGCCACTCCCGATTTACGAAGCCGGGCGTCCGGAGCGATTATGACCTGCAGAAACTTTCGATCATCGGCTGCGGCCAATTGACGACAAACGTGGCCGGAAGAAACCGACGCGTAACCATCAGTTCGCCTGAAATTCGGGCGCAATTAAGAAATAGGAATTGAAATCCATGCCGCGGGTGGCCCGCTTGCGTTATGCCGAAGATCGGCGAACGCCGGGACCCGATGGTCGGGTCCCGGCGCCGATACCGCTCAGCCCAACGGTTAGCGCCGCACCTCGGTCGCGGCGACCTGCACGAACACGCCGGTGTCCTCGGCCATCAGCAGACCGCGGCCGCGGGGCAGCGGACCGCCCTTCATCTTGCCGCGGATGAAGCCCTCGTCGGGGTCGGCGTCCATCACCAGCAACGGCGCATTCGCCTGGTGCAGGGCGCGCAGCAGCGGGTCGCTGCCCGCCGAAGACCAGCCACCGAAGGTGCGGGTGACAATCACATGCAACCCGACATCCGCGGCCCTGGTCACCCAGGGAGCGGCCTTATGCAGCGGCGAGTCGAAACCGGCCGGCAGCTGCTGGATGTCGTCGACGATCAGGAAGATCTCCGGACCGCTCCACCAAGACCGCGACAACAGCTCCGCCGCGGACAAACCGGGCGGTGGCTCACGTCCGGCCAACACCGCGGCCAGTTCGCCCATCATCGCCTGAACACCGTCGAGGTTGTAGGCGAACTTCTCCACATATTCGGAGCCCAGCGCGGTCAGCAGCTGGCGACGCGGGTCTACCAGCCAGACCTGGGCGGACGGCGTGCCCGCCGGTGGCGGCGACGCGGTGCTGGCCCCGGGGGCGTACAGCCGGCCGATTTCGGACATGATGGTGGCCAAGGTCGTGGTTCGACCACATTCGCGTCGGCCGGTGACCATCAGGTGCGCGTTCTCGGCAAAGTTGAGGTAGACCGGTTGCAAGTCCAATTCCGATATCGCCCAAGCGATTCCGCCGACGCCGACGCCTTGGCGGGTGTCCCGGGCAGCGAGCTCACGGACTTGCTCCACGCCGAACCGGGCCGGTAGCCGGCGCACCGGGGGCGCATGCCCGATCGCAAGCCGGCTGACCGCTGCCACCACGCTGTCGGATTCGAAGACGTTTTCGGCAGTGGCGCCCAACGCGGGCCGGGCCACCAGGGTGTGCAGGCCCGCTTGCGGGTCGCTGTCGAGGCGAACGTAGTTGACGGCGACCATGCCGCGCCCCGGCTTGACCGGAACCTCTTTGGCGAACCGGGACCGCACCAACTTGGCGTCTTCGACGGCGGCCAAACGCAATTCGACGCGGGAGCCGAAACCGCTACGCACCGGGGGCCGCAGCTCCGACTCGCGATCGGCGCTGACCACCACGTGCACGCCGAATGACGGGCCCTGGTTGATGATCAGGTTCACCTGCTCGATCAGCACCTCGTTCTCTTCGGCCAGCGCCCGGTAATTGTCGATCACCAGGTAAACGTCGCCGAACCCGTCGTTGGGCACCGGACCGGGCTCGCCGCCGAACTTGCGGCGCCGGAACATCTCCATCGACGCGATGCCGTATTCGAGGAAGCTGCGTTTGCGCTCGCGGACCAACGCCAACAGTTCGGCCACCGTCCGGCGCACGCCGTACGGGTCGGTCGGGCCGGCCACCTCACCGACGTGCGGCAATTGGGCGACCGTGGTCAGCGCCGTGCTGCTGTACGCCAGGCAGTAGAACTGCACCTGTTCGGGAGTGTGGGTCAGGGCGGCCGAGCAGATCAGTGTCTGCAGCGCAGTCGTCTTGCCCGACCCGCCGGCGCCCAGGATCAGCACGTTGGCACCGGGGCCGGAGGTGTCCACCGTCCACGGCGGCTGGTCGTGCTTGAACGGCCGGTCGATGATCCCGATCGGGAAGATCAGGTTTCGCGCCGAGCCGTAGTCCTTCTGCCACGGGTGGCCGAGGAACCGGTTAACCAAGTCGTCGATGGCGATGGGCGTGGTCAGCGGCGGTTGCCAGAGCCGGTACGGCTCGAACTGGATCTTGCGTAGCTGATCGATGATCACCGTGCCGACCTTCGGCGTCCGGATCCCTTCCTCGTCCTCGTCTTCCTCGACTTCCTCGGCCTCGCGCACCTCGCCATTGCCCAGGACGGGCCGCTCCACCTCGGGGCCCCCGACGCTCACTTCCAGCGGAGTGAACGAGTTGGTGAACAACTGCGGGCGAACGTAGTCGATGCTGTGGACCAGGGCCGGCGCTTCCTCGCCGTCGATGGTGACCCCGCGCGGGTAGTAGTCCCGCCACAGGAACTCGGCCTGGAACCGGATGATGTCCTCGAGACTCTTGCGGAAGTATCCCAACCCGGCCTGCGCCGGCAGGTTGACCGCGTTGGGCACGCCGGCCGCCTGCGCGGCACCGGCGGTGCGCGCTTTCAGCACCAAGCGGTAACCCATGTTCTCCATGAGCTTTTCCGCTCGGCTCTCAATGGTCTGCGACGCCATCATCAGGTGGATCCAGTAGGCGCGGCCCTGACGGCCGATCGAGTCCAGGACGTCGACCGCCGTGGGCATGATGCGGAACCATTCGTAGAACTCGTCGATGACCACCACGAGCATCGGCAGTGGGGGCATGTCCTGACCGCGTGCGCGCATCCGGGCGCGCACCGCGTTGTATTCCTTGGCGTCGTCGACGCCGGCGCTGTCGCATACCGCCTTGCGGCGGGCGATCTCACCCCACAGCGCGTCCAGGAACCGCTCCATCAGCGCCTGGTCTTCTTCGAGGTCGGTGATGATCCGCGAAACGTGCGGAACGCCGGCGAACGGCTTCACCGCGGACCCACCCTTGAGGTCGGCCAAAACGAACTGCAGTTCCTCCGGCGGGTGCCCGAGCATCATCGATTCGATCACCGTCCGCACCAGCGTCGACTTACCCGAACCCGTCGTACCCGACATGACTCCGTGCGGGCCGTCGCCGCCTTCGTCGAGGGATTTCATGTCCAAGAACAGCAGTTCGCCGTTGTCGGACCGGTTACCGAACGGCGCGCGCAACCGAGACCGGCCCATGGTGTCGGTCCGGTTACCCCACAACGCGTTGAAGTCGATGTTCGCCGGATCGTCAATTCCGTAGTAGGACAAGATGTCTCGGGCACCGATCTGGGTAACCCGCTGACCGATCTCCTCATAGGCCTCAGCCAGGCGCCAGCGTGCCAGCTTCTGCGCGAACTCTTCGGCCTCTGCCCCGCTGAGGTGGTCGGTAAGGGCGAAGAACCAAGGCTTGTCGTCGATCACCATCCAGGTGTCGCGGTCCCGGGGCAGCGTCTCGATGACGCCCCTTTCGTCGAACCGCAACGTCCGCTCCGGGACGGCAGTCCACATCGACGATCCGGTCAGGTCGAAGAAGGTGACCCCGTCCACACCCTCGGCGCTGATCACGTACTCCCACTGGGGATCGGTGACATCGGCGATGATGACGTGGTGGGGCGTCGGGGTCTGCGCCGACGAACTGGCGTGCCGCGGCGTGAAAGACCCACGGCCGGCGAACAATTCGGCTTGCTCCGCGGCGAATTCCCGCACCGAGCTGTAGACCATCCGCGCATTACCCGCCGCGTCCTGACGCTTGGGGTCACCGAAATGCGGAAGCCATTTGACCCAGTCCCATTCCTCCAGATCGGAACTGACGACGATCATCTGCACGTGGTCGGGACCGTGGGAGAACGACAACTGGCAGATGATCGAGCGCATCAACCCCAACACCTGCTCGCGTTCGCCGATCAGCGAATACCAGGGCTCGACCAGCAGCGAAACCATCTTCGGCAGGTTGTATACGACGCTTTGATAGCGGCCGAATTCCTGCAGCGCCTTACCGGTCACCGGCTCCAACTCGATGTCGGTCGGCATGTTCTGCGGCTCGCCCCAGGTCACCTCGGGACGCGTCATGCCCACCCCGACGCGGACCACACCGAAGTTGAGGTCTTTGCCGTCGGGCTTGCGCTCCCACATCCGCGACGACCCGACCGCCGCCGCCAGCGTGTTGGGCGCCGGGTGGAACCACCGGTAGTTGGCGTCCATGCTGTCGGCCGACTCGTGCGCCGTCTCGCGCAGCATGTCCAGCATCAACATGAACTGGGCCCGCATCGAGTCCAGCTTCGGCCGGCTCATCTGCTGCTGGCCGCCGAACCGGCCGCCGAACATCATCATGGCGACGCCACCGACCATGAAGATCGGGAAAATCGCGCCGGCGCCACCGAACACGCGCGAGCCGCTGCCGAAGACCATTGCGACCATGCCGATCAGCAGCCCGATCACCAGGACGCCGACGATGATCAGCCACACCGGCTTGCCCTCCGGCGGAGGAACGCTCAGCGGCGTTGGCAGGACGATGTTCTCCGGCTTGATTACCGGCGGCTTCTCCGGTGTCGGCCGGGCAAAACCACGTTTCACTTGGGTACCACCAATTCTTGAGGTGTCATGTCCATCGGTAGGGTGTCGTGTTCCACCAGCGCATCAGCGCGCGACAGCGTCGGACCCTGCGGCAGCAACCGCAGCGCCACCCACGGCGCCAGGCTCGGCTGCAAGGTCAAGCCCAACGCCTCACGTGCTTGCCTGTTGTCGTCGACCCCGAAACGCGCACCCGCATCGGTGATCCACCACAGGGATTCTTTTGTCTGCGCTCCCGGGTGGTTGCCCGTGACTACGACGAAGTTGGCGTAGTCCGGGCCGAAGTAAACCTGGTCCGCTGCCATCGCATCGGCCTTGACCAGCTTTACCACTCGCTTCGTGTTGCTCGCCGGAATCGGGATGGTGGGTCCGGACACCACCTGGACGCGGGACCGGGACTCCCCTGCGCTGCGCTCCCACCACCAACAGGTCGACGGGTTCTCCCGGATGT
Organism: Mycobacterium sp. NGS66; assembly: GCF_059812225.1. NCBI lineage: Bacteria > Bacillati > Actinomycetota > Actinomycetes > Mycobacteriales > Mycobacteriaceae > Mycobacterium > Mycobacterium sp. NGS66. The sequence continues at coordinate 5,309 of NZ_JCALCG010000004.1, forward strand.
CCACCACTTCTAGCGGGTTGTCCGGATACGACGAGAGATCGAGCTTGTTGACCACCGGCATCTTTGCCAAATCAGCCGGTTGCACCGTCACCGGCTTGCCGTTTCCAGGGCCGCCGGCGTTCTGCAGAATTTGGGCGACCAGCGTCGGCAGCGTTTGTACGCCATCGGTCAAAACCAGCGAATACTGTTGCGGCCCACTGATTTGCGGCGTGACGAGTATGGTGCCCACGGGTCCGGGAGCTCCCGGGAACGCCGCGGGGGCATTCAGGTTGGGCACGTCCGGCACCACCAATTCGGGTCCGACCGGCAGCGCGTCGAACAACGCTCGGCTCATCGGCTTGGCCTGGCTGACCTGCTCCGGCGTCAACCCGAGCGGCAACAAGACCGCCCGGTTCGTCGGGTCAACCCGCGAACGCTTTCCCTGGCGGATCACCCACGCGTCCCCGCCGTAGCTGAGCACCGTCGCGTCCGACCCGGTCAGTACCCGTCGGTGGCCGCTGAGGTCCGGGGCGCCGTCGATCACCGTCACCGTCACCCCCTGCGATGCGCCGGCACCGGTAGACGTGGCCACGGTGTCGCAGACCAACCAGGACGACGCCGCCGGCGCCTTGGGCGCGAACGACGACGGTGCACCGGGGATGCCCACCAGCGGACCGTGCGGCAGGGTCGCTATCTGGCTGCCGCGGACCAGGTGCGGGTTGTCCGGACGCCCGGTTATCAACCGTGCCGAGGCCAAGTTCAGCGCCGGGTACAACCGGTCTCCGACCCGGACATAAAGCGCGCCGGAGTCGCGGTCGGCAATGATCGGCGATTCGCTCAGTTGCCCGGACGGGCTGATGAACGACCACAGCAGCGCCCCCAGACAAATGACGATTGCCGCCGAAACCGAGGCCACCACCGCCAATATCTGGCGTCTGCCGGGTTCGACCTCCATGCGGACTCGCCACCGGGTCAATGCCATCGCCGTGCGGCGGGCCAAAAACTGGTAACCGCTTACCTGGGTTTTAGTCGACAGCCCGAGGCCGTAGCCCGACCCACGTCGCCCGCGACTCTCATCCGCCACGTTTATTCACCGTCCGGTTTGGTATAGCGCTTGGATATTGACCTGGCATTTCGCCCGGATTTCCGTCTCGCCATTCATAGCGAGCGCAAATCACATCGATAACCGTAAGGCACCCGCACAGACCTCGCCACGCGACAGCGCACGCATCTTTGTGGGCACCGTGTTGCGACGACGAATCGGCTGCCTTTCGATTGAGAGCTCCGGCGCCAGTCTGTCCGTCCCCCGCTGGATTGTTGGCCCTTCATGGGCCCTTCATGGGGCCCTTTAAAGGCCCATGAAAGGCATGGTAGCGACTGTCGGCCGAAACGGCTCACCCACTTCGCCGCCGGTCCGGTGCGGGACGCAAGATGGGCGTCATGAGTGAGCTCGCGCCCTCGCTGGTGGAACTTGCCCGGCGATACAGCATCGCGACCGAATATGAGGACTGGGCCGGCCGGCAGGTGCGCGTCTCCGAGACCACGCTGGTGGCTGTTCTCGGTGCGCTCGGCGTGGCAGCCGGGACCGAAGAGGACCGCAACGCGGCGCTGGCCGCGCACGTGCGGTCCTACTGGGCTCGCCCGATGCCGGCGACCATCGTCGCCCGGTCGGGCGAACAGGCACGGTTCTGGGTGCATGTGGACCACGGGAGTCCCGCCGACGTGTGGCTGCAACTCGAGGACGGCTCTGTTCGCGATGACGTGCAGCAGGTCGACAACTTCACCCCCCCGTTCGACCTGGACGGCCGCTGGGTCGGTGAGGCCAGCTTCATGTTGCCCAATAACCTGCCGCTGGGCTATCACCGGGTGTGCCTGCGCTCGGGCGACTCCGAGACCAGCACCGCGCTCATCGTCACCCCCGATTGGCTGGGGCTGCCCGAGCGGCTTGGTGCTCGCCGCGCCTGGGGCCTGGCCATCCAGCTGTACAGCGTGCGGTCTCGCCAGTCGTGGGGCGTCGGCGACCTCACCGATTTGGCCGACCTCGCCGTGTGGTCCGCAGCCCGGCACGGCGCCGAGTATTTGCTGGTCAACCCGCTGCACGCGGCCACCCTGACATCGCCGATGGAGCCGTCACCGTACCTGCCGACCTCGCGACGGTTCGTCAACCCGCTTTATCTTCGCGTTGAGGCAATCCCCGAGTTCGCCGACCTGCCCAGGCGCGGGCGGGTCCGGCGGCTGCGCTCCGACGTTCAACGGCACGCCGCCGAGCTGGACGCGATCGACCGCGACAGCGCCTGGACCGCCAAGCGCACCGCACTCGAGCTGGTGTACCGGGTGCCGCGGTCGGCGGGACGTGAGCTCGCCTACGCCGCGTTCCGTGAGCGGGAGGGCCGTGCCCTCGACGACTTCGCCACCTGGTGCGTGCTGGCCGAGGAATACGGTGGCGACTGGCACCAGTGGCCGGAGTCGCTGCAGCACCCTGCGCGTCGCCGGGTCGCGGCTTTCGCCGAAAAGCACTCCGACGCCATCGATTTCCACCGCTGGCTGCAGTGGCAGCTCGACGAGCAACTCGCCGCAGCGCAGTCGCAGGCGGTCCGGGCCGGCATGGCTTTGGGCGTCATGCACGATCTGGCCGTCGGCGTGCACCCGGACGGCGCGGACGCCTGGGCGCTGCAGGACGTGCTGGCGCTGGGCGTGACCGCAGGCGCCCCTCCGGATGAGTTCAATCAGCTCGGCCAGGACTGGTCGCAGCCACCCTGGCGGCCGGATCGGCTCGACGAGCAGGAGTACGGGCCCTTTCGCGCGCTGATCCGCGCGGTGCTGCGGCACGCCGGCGGTGTCCGCATCGATCACATCATCGGGCTGTTCCGGCTGTGGTGGATTCCCGAGGGCGCACCCCCAACCCAAGGCACCTACGTGCGCTACGACCACGACGCGATGATCGGCGTCGTTGCCTTAGAGGCGCACCGGGCCGGCGCGGTCGTCGTCGGAGAGGATCTCGGCACCGTCGAGCCGTGGGTGCGGGACTACTTATTACTCAGGGGACTGCTGGGGACGTCGATTCTGTGGTTCGAGCTGGATCGGGACGGCACGGGCGGCCCACTGCCCGCCGAACGCTGGCGCGAGTACTGCCTGTCGTCGGTCACCACCCACGATCTGCCGCCTACCGCGGGATATCTGGCCGGCGATCATGTGCGGCTGCGGGATTCCCTGGGGTTGCTGACCCGGCCGGTAAACGAGGAACTGCAGTCCGATCGCGCCGAACTGGCTGCCTGGATGGCCGAGTTGCGCCGCGTCGGGCTGTTGCCGCAGGGCGCTGACGACGATCCAGCGGACGCAGAACAAGTCATCTTGGCCCTTTATCGCTACCTGGGCCGAACGCCGTCGCGGCTGTTGGGGGTGGCCTTGACCGATGCGGTCGGTGACCGGCGGACGCAGAATCAGCCCGGCACCACCGACGAATACCCGAACTGGCGGATTCCGCTGACCGGGCCGGACGGTCGTGCGGTGATGCTCGAGGATGTGTTCACCGATCGCCGGGCAGCCGAGTTGGCCGAAGCCGTTCTCGCTCAGATCGGGCCGCGACCGGCCGAATCCAGCGTCGTAGAGGCCTGACGGACATCGGCGTGGCGGCTCCTCGCAGGAGACTATGCCAAAACTCACAGCCGACCCTTAAAAACCGCATGTGCGGAAATAACTGGCGTCTGTTTATGCGGTTGCGGTTCTAGCACGCGCACCTATGGCCGTTTCTCGGCCGTCGCGGCGGAAACCGTCCCGAATGTTGCTCGCCGGTGGCGGCGACCCGGTCGTCGGGCCCAGTGGGGCCAGGTTTATCCAAGTCAATCGGTGGTATTTTTCGCCAAGTGACGAACACCGAACGTCAAGGCGCAGAAGCGTATGCCGATTCCGCCCAGGCCCCCCAAAGCTCAGTCTCGACACGAACAATAGGCACGCCGCTGGCAACCGACCCGGGTTTCCGCAGCGAGATTCACGAAGCCGAAGACACCATCGATGTGGAAAGCTACGGCGGCGGATTCGACCTCACCCGCCGGGCGACGGCGCCGCGACTGCGGGTTGGCCGCGACAAGTGGTTCAACCTGCTGTGGCTGATCCCGATCGGCTTCGCGCTGCTGGTCGCGGCGGTCGCCATCGGCCGCGGTCTGTACAACATGCCCTCGGTGCAAGCGTTCATCCAGCGTTATCCGGGCGTCGACGCGCACGCCAAGACCCCCGGTATCCCCGCCTGGCTTGGCTGGACACACTTTTTCAACCTGTTCATGATGACTTTCATCATCCGGACCGGCATCCAGATCCTGTGTGACCATCCCCGGCTCTACTTCAGCCGTAACGCCACGCCCGGAAAAGACGAGTGGTTGCGGGTCGGTCCGCCGGTGCCCGACGACGAGCTGTGGACCGCCAACGCCGACACCGTCGCGCTGCCGCCGCATTTCGGCCTGCCCGGGTTCCGGCACTCCATTGGGCTGGCGCGCTGGTGGCATCTGGGCGTCGACGTCCTGTGGCTGCTCAACGGCGCGGTGTTCTACGTTCTGCTGTTCACCACCGGACAATGGCGGCACATCGTGCCGACCAGCTGGGACGTGTTCCCCAACGCGGCGTCGGTGGCGATCCAATACCTGTCCGTGGAGCACTGGCCGACCGACAACGGGTGGGTGGCCTACAACGCCATGCAGGTGCTGGCGTACTTCACCACGGTGTTCATCGCCGCCCCTGCCGCCCTGATCACCGGACTGGGCATGTCGCCTGCGCTTTCTCAGCGGGTGCACTGGCTGAGCAAGCGGCTGAGCATTCAGCATGCGCGTTCGCTGCATTTCCTGGTCCTGGCATACTTCTTGTTCTTCATCCTGGTGCACGTCACGCTGGTGTTCTCCACCAGCGCGCTGAAGAACCTCAACCACATGTTCGCCGCCCGCGACGACAACAGCTGGATGGGTTTCTGGATCTTCGCCCTGGCGATGGTCGTCACCGCGGTCGCCTGGGTGTGGGCCACTCCGTTCACAATTCGCCATCCCCGCGTCGTCCAGCGTGTCGGGTACGCGCTCGTAGGCCCGTTCCAGCGCGTGCTCGAGCGGCTGGATCCCAAGCCCGGGGCATTCACCGAAGAGGACATTTCCCCGCACCACTGGCGCAACGGCCGTCTGCCGGAAACCGTCGAGTACAAAGAGCTGGAAAAGAACGACTTTCGCGACTGGCGGCTGAAGGTCTACGGTCTCGTCGAGCACCCCATGGAGTTCTCGCTCGAGGACTTGAAAGCGCTGCCCTACCACGACCAGATCAGCCAGCACTTCTGCATCCAGGCCTGGTCGGGAGTGGCGAAATGGGGTGGCGTGCAGATGAAAACGATCATGGATATCGTCAAGCCACTGCCGGAAGCGAAATGGGTGGTGTTCTACTCGATGGGCCTGGGCGCCACCGGCGGTATCTACTACAACGCCCACCACATCGGCCAGATGGATCACCACATGACGATGTTGGCCTACAACATGAACGACCAGCCGCTGCCCTACATGCACGGCAAGCCGCTGCGGCTGCGCAACGAGTTGCAGCATGGCTTCAAGCTGGTCAAGTGGATCAAGGGAATCGAGTTCGTCGCCGACTACCGCGACATCGGGAGCGGTTACGGCGGCTACAGCGAAGACCACAAATACTTCGGGCGGCACCAGACGCTGTAATCCGTTTGTCCAGAGGGCTTTTCGGGTAGCCGGTTGGCAACCGGCTCAACACGAGGAGGCGCTCATGGGAGACACCTCGCGCGGCCTCGGGAAACCTGCCCGTGCCGGCGGTGCCCACCGGAAAGACGACGAGTCGGTCGATGACGTGGAGCGGATCCCGAGAATCGTCGCGGTAGGCGCTGCCGTCGTGGTGTTCGTGGTGGGGCTGACCAATTTCGCGTTCGGTCAGGTTGGTCTCGGTGTCGCAGCGGTGAGCCTCGGACTGCTGGTCTTCGGGGCCGGCTTGAGCTGGGTTGCCATGGAACGCAGGCGAATTCGCCAAGCAGAGCGGGATGGTCGCCATCCGGGCAATCCTATTGCGCGGGGCAGACCTGCCTGAGCCAGTCGTCAAGCACCTTGTAGTTCTTCGGATAGTCCGGGTCATCGAAGTGGGCACCGCCGGTGCCGACGAAGTGTTGAATCGCGGCTTGCACCGCTGCCGGTGGGCCATAACTCGCAAGGGTGTTCGCGGCTCGGCGTGCGCCGTCGTTGTCCGACGCGGTCAACAGGTCCACATTCGCATCGTTGACGTCGGCACACTGACGAGAAGTCAGGGGTCCGACCGGAACCGGCCCGGCCGCGCTTGCACCCGACATCCTGCCGCCCGAGCAGCCCGCTATCAGCGTGGCGCTGACCAGGACAGCCGCCAGCAGCTGCCGCGTTGACGTGCGAACTCCCACCCCGGTGATCCTGCCGCATCGCAGCAGCGGCGCCTACTGCAGGGCGGAGAGGTTTTTGATCGACTTACGAACATCGGACCGCAGCACCCTGGCCACCAGGTTTCCGATCGGCCCGTTCAGCAGGCCGCCGCTCAGCTCGGCGACCAGATGGAAGGTGGATCCCGGATGGTCGTCGGTGACGCTCATCGACAGCGCGATGCGAATTCCGCCTCGGCCGCGACCTTGCAGCTCAATGGTTTTCGGCTCGTCGTACCGGGTGACCGTCCAATGGATGATGTTACGGAAGCCTTTGACCTTGATCAGCGAGGAAATGCAGACGCCTTCCTCGATCGTCGCCGGCACCTCGCTGCGCCACCCGCCGAAAATGGTCATCCATTCGTCGAATCGACCCAGGTCGGAGGCCAGCTTCCAGGCGGACGCCGGCTCCAGCTTCGATGACGTCGAAACGTCTACTCGTGCCATGTCTTTCCGTCTCTGATCGGTGATGCTGGTCAAACGCCGTCCGGCTCGCATACCCGCCCGCGCGGGTCCGAAAACGCGGCGTACGCCGCATTGGGAAGTCAGGGGTTGTCCCAGGTGGTCTCCAGCTGGTGTGCCACGTCGATGATTTGTGCGGCCTGCGACTGCGGCGCGTCGATTTCATCGGCGACGTAATGGGCGATGAATCGCCGGATTTCGCCGTCGACGCCTGCGAGGATGCGCAACACCTCACCGCGGATGGATTTGGACGACACGTTGACGGTGATGTCGGAGGGTCGCGGCTTCGCCACCTCGACGATCAAGATCAGCGGCTTGGCCGCCCGCGCGGTGGCGCGCAGCGCGATGTCGCCCGTGACGGTGAAGCGCTGCTTGTCCAGCCGCAGATCGAGGAGCAGATCGATGGACAAGGGGATGTGGATCACGAACGTGATGGTGTCGCCGAGGCGGCGGGTGACCTGCGGGTCCTTGACTTTGACGTTGGCGCTGACTTTGGCGATACCCCCGGGCCCCTGGGCGATGGGCTCCATGGCGAACTCGGTGCCCGCGAAATCGGCGAATGCGGCGGCCACCCGTTCCGGGGTGACGGCGGTCTCGAAAAATCTACGGCCGAACTCTTCATAGGTAACGTAGTCGTAGTTTTGCATAGGCTTATACCGTCTCACGCTACTTGCCGTAATGGCTGCTGATCCGCACGCGTGGCAGGTTTTGGGCCGGAATCGGCGCCAGATGGTGCCCGATCACGCCGGGGCGATCCCGGCCGTGTGTGATCTGTCGTGCCATTCCGGAAGTTGTGAAGAACGCCACAAGCGGTCCCGTCGATTCGGTGTGTCGGGTGGCAAGCTGCCAGGCTTGGAGAAACTGGAGGTGTTGGAATCTCATGCGCGCGCATGAATCTGTTGACTCGCGCTCCGCTGAATCCAGGGTGGCCGCATCCGGCGTGGCGGGGCTGCTGACCTGGCTCGGCGGCGGGCACTGGCGTGAGCTCGGCGAGCCTGACGAGCGGTCCACGCACGTTGTGGCCGGTGCGATTGTGCTGTGCGGGGCCGTGCTGGCCTGGCTCGTCGCGAGCGCGGCCGTTCATCAGTCGACACAGTGGCCGATCTGGGCGGTCATCGGCCTGTCGTTGGTGGTCGGCCTGCTGATCGGCACGGTGACCCGCGGCATCGCCGGCGGACCCGCGCGCGGCGTCTCGGGCGTCCTGGGACGCGGAGCGGTTGCGGTTGCCGTCGGCATCATCGTGGGCGAGCTGGCTTCACTCGTGATGTTCTCCGGTTCCATCGACCGCCGTCTCGAGCAGCGAGCCGCGATGAGTGCCGAATCCGCACCGGCGGTGGTGCAGGCGTCGGCGGCACTGGACCGCAGTCGGCACGAGCGCTCTGCGCTGGACGCCGCCGTGGATGCGGCGCGCGGCCGACTGGACAACGCCCTGGTGGTGGCCCGCTGCGAATACCACCCCACACCGGCCTGCCCGCAGACCCGAATCACCGGAGTTCCCGGTGCCGGACCCGAAACCCGAACGGCAAACGACCTTCTGGACGACGCGCGACGCGAGTTGGACGATGCCACGGCCGCTCGCGACCGTTCGGCGCCACGGCTGGACGCCCTGGTCGCGCACGACGAGCAGGCGCTGGCCGAGGCGCGCCACACCGCGATCGCCAACAGCGGTCGCAGCCTGGGTGATCGGTGGGTCGCGCTGAACGACCTCACTCTTGCCAGTGTCGGAGTTTTGCTGCTGCGGCTGCTCACCGTCGCGCTTCTTGCGCTGCTTTACCTGCTGCCGCTGATTCTGCGACGCTGGCGCGGCGAGACGACCCACGATCGCCGGTCGACCGCGCGTGCTGATCGGGAACGCGCCGAACTCGAGGCGGATACCGCCATCGCCATCAAGCGGGCCGAGGTTCGCCGCGAGGCCGAAATCATGTGGGCCGAGCATCAGCTCACCCAGGCGCGCCTCGCCATCGAGGCCCAGCTCGAAATCGACCGCGAGCAGCAACGCCGCCGAGTCGTCGAAGCGCTGGAAGGGCCGAAGCGTCCGGTCCGGGCTTTCTCTGATGTCAAGGCGCAGCACACTTTCGAACCAGTGGAGGAAGACATGTACCTGCCGATCGCTGCCGAAGCCGAGGCCGCCAGTCGCGCAGCTGCCCAATTGCCTGCTGCCGCAAGGGATATCTCGATGGACACGCCGGAGAACTTGCCGGCACCGGCCGAGTCGGTCGGCGAACCGCAGCACGAGCACGACGCGGGCGCAGCCGGAGCCCCGCTGATCCCGTCCATCCCCGACGCCACCAGGGCCGCGGCTCGCTGGATCCGTCCGCTGGTGCCGTCCTTTGTGGCGCGCGCGATCGACAACACCACCCAGCCGCTGCGCACCGCTCGGCAGGTGTTCGAAGAGGTTGAGGAGATCGCGTTTTCGCTCAAGCGCACCCGCAAGGTGACGGTGAACTCGGAAAGCTCTGACCCCGCCGGTTCCTCGCCAGACCCACCGCCGCAGCCCACCGCGAACGAAGACCCGGCTCACAGCAGGCGCATCCCGTCGTCGCGTGACCAGGCAGAGCCCTGGAACGCCGGTAGCTTCGGGGACCACCGCCGGCTTGCTGCCGACGACGGGTACCTGTCGTTGGGCCGGGCGTCGGCCGACGATCGCCGGGGCGCGCCGCTCGACGCGGCAGAACGCGACCGCCGGCGCCAATTGATCGAGCGTGAAGGGCCGACGCAACTTCGGTCACCCGAGGGTCCTCGGCAGCTCCCGCCCGCCCAGTAAGCGCTGGCGACGAAAAGTGTTGTGCTGCTCGTAAACTCGCTATCTGAGGATCAGATCGAGGCGCTCGAGTCGACGCACCAGGAGGCTGGGCAACCATTGGCCGACGTCGGCCATCTCGATCACCGACGTGCGTTCGAGTAGCGTCCGCAACACGATTCGGGCCTCCAGACGGGCCAGCGCGGCACCGACGCAGAAGTGCGCGCCCTTCCCAAAACTGATGTGGCCCTTGGTTCCATCTCGGTCCAGGCGGAATTCCCCGGGCGCTTCGAAGTGGCCGGGATCGCGGTTGGCCGCACCCCACAACAGCAGCAGGTGCGAGTCGGCGGGTAATTCGACCCCGGCCAGTGTGGTGTGCTTGCGCACGTGCCGATAGTGAGCCCGGAACGGTGCCTCATAGCGCAGCGTCTCCTCGATGAATGCTCCTAGCAATTCCGGCTTTTCCCGCACCCGCTGCGCAATGTCGGGTCGGTGCGCAAGCATCCAGGCTGCGCTGCCAAGCAGTGACGCAGTCGATTCGCCGCCGGCCGCGAACAACGTCACCATCATCACCTGTGCTGTGATCATGTCCAGCTCACCCGCCGCACAGGCGGTGGCCAGCTCGCCGAGCAGGTTGTCTTGATGGGCCCTCGCTCCCGACCTTGCCGCGCTGAAGCGCTCGGCGATGTAGCCGCCGAGCTCCAGCACGGCCGCCCGCGCGGCCGCGAGTTGCTCCTCGTTGACCAGGCCTTCGAGCAATTGGGTGGCCGCATAGCCCCACTTCACCAGTCGGTCAACGTCGGTGTCCGGCACCCCGATCAGCCGAGCCACCACCATCATCGGCAGGCGGTTGGCCACGGCGCCCATCCATTCGATGTGCCCGTCATGCAAGCCGTCAGCCAGCAGCCGGTCGGCGGTCTGCGTAGCGAACTCCTCCATCGCACGGATCCGCCGCACCGCCAGGTGGCGGACCAGCAGCTTTCGGTGCAGCGCATGGGCGGGATCGTCGGCGGTGGCCAGTACGTGGGTGGGACCGCCGAGTGGGTCCATCTGGAATGCCTTGATGGTGCCCTCGGGCGTCCAGGTCATCGTCGCAGTCAGGTTGGACGAAAAGTCCTCCGGCCGGCTGACGGCGTCGTTGACGGCATCCCAACCACACACCGCGTAGAACTGCGAGTCGCCGATGCGATGCACCGCCCCCGCGGCCCGCATCTGCTCGTAGAGCGGGTAGGGATCCTGCACAGCATCGGCGCCAAGTAATGCGACCGGATCTTCGACGACGACCATTTCCCCAGGCTGACCGGCGGATGGGCACCCGTCAACGCGGTCGCGAGAAGTTGAGAACCGGCACCGGGCGGCCGGGCGGGCCGAGTCTCACCACGGCGCCCGGACCTGCGACTTCGCTGAGAAAGAATGTCTCATGTGTCTCACTGTGAGAAGCTCGACCCGGTGTTTCCAAGGACGGTGACCGATGCCGCGTGAGGATTGGCTGGTCGGCGGCGACCGGCGAGCGCTCGCCGCTGAGCGTATCTATGCCGCGGCAACCGAACTCATCGCGAAGAAAGGGCTGGACGCGTTCGACATCGACACGCTGGCCGCCCAGGTCCACTGCTCCCGGGCCACCGTCTATCGATACGCCGGCGGGAAAGCCGAGATTCGCGACGCCGTGCTGGCCCGGGCCGCCAGTCGCATCGTCGATGCCATCCGCGCGGATGTCGAGGAGTTGACCGGGCCGGAACGGGTCGTCACCGCAATCATCTTGGCGCTCAGCAGAATTCGATCCGACCCGCTGGGCCAGTTGCTGGTTGGGTCCAGCCGTGCCGCTGACCAAATCTCCACGCTCACGTCATCGCCGCTGCTCACCCGGTTCGCCACCGACCTAGCCGGACTGACTGACGGCGACCCGCAGGCCGCCCAATGGCTGGTGCGAGTGGTGTTGTCGCTGATGTACCTGCCGGCCGACGACGGCGACGCCGAACGCCAACTGGTGCAGCGCTTCGTCGCACCCGCGTTTACCTGAATATTGCTGCGCGCCAGTACTTCCCGATGCTGCCGCCGCGGTACTTCCCCGTTACCGCGGACGTCATTCAACAGGTCGAGACAGCAGGCCGCGCGAACAGTTGGCCCCACTCGTGACGGGCCGCAGACTGCGCTTCGCTGAAGCTGGGTGTCTTCTCGCCTTCGCCGGCCAGGTGGACCAGCGCCCACGCCATCGCGAACACCGGTACCTTGTGACGTAGTGCGGCGCTGTGTAATTCGTCGAACGCGGTCTCCGCCGGGCAGCGCCGCAGACCAATGAGGATGCCGCGAGCGGTGTCCAGAATGCGGCCCGAGTTGTGGCCACTCGACATCTGGGCAGGAACCCAGTTAGCGATCATGAAGTGAATACCTCCTGTTGTGCCCTATCGACGTCGGCACAATTCGAACGACCTCGATCGACCGATAGCGCACTGTGCAATGATTTGCGTTCCAAACGTGTAGTGCCAGACCAACGCCGGAATCGATATGCGCTTGTGACGGTGCTGATATCGGCGGGTGCATCACTCGGCGGCGCGCCAAATCGGGCTCAGCGCACCAACTCCCGCATCACCGCTTCGGCAATCGTCGCGGCGTGGCTGATTGTCTCGTAGACCAGGTTCTCCGGCGTGTCCGACATCAGGTGGTAGTTCGACAGCTCCTTGTGGCGGTCGATCGAAGAGAAGCATGCGGTGGGGTATCGTGCGCGGCTCATCAGCACCGCGTCGGTGCTGTTGCGCGACCGCATCCCTCGGCGCAGCGGCGCGTCGGCCCGCTCGGCCGCGCGGACCACCAGGTCACGGAACGGGCTGTAGTAATAGTCTTCGATCACCGTCGTGCCCTCGCCCTCGAGCATGATCAGCTCCGGCGAGCCGACCGTGTCGAAATTGAGAAAGTATGTCCGGGAGCGGTCCAGCTCGGAGGCATGGCGCGTCAAGAATCCGTAGATACCGCCCTGCAGTATCTCCTCGGCGCCAAGCGAAACCAGCAGCGCCCGCACGCCTTTCACCGGCCGCGCGCGTAACCGCTCGGCAAGCGCGACGATCAGCGCGACGGCAGACAGATTGTCATTGGCTCCCGGAACCACCGGGCTGCGCGCGATGTCGGCGAACACTGCCGCCGCCGCGGCGCTCATCGTCGCGCCGGCGATCATCATTTTGCGGCTGCCGCGCAGGGCACCGGCACCGGCGAGCGCGGGCGCAACAATCGGTGGCCACCAATTGGGCAATGACGTATTCATGCGTTCGGCGATGCCGGGAAATCGCTCGACGAGGAACTGCTGAGGAGCCTGGTTGAAGAACTTGCCGGTGCGCGCCGCGTCGTGGTGTGCGCACACCACGACCGTGTAGTCGCCACCGAGATCGCCCGCTTCGGCCACCACATTCCACGTCGTCCTGGCCTTCTGCGCTCTCCTGCGGGCCACCCGCGGTCCGTTGGAACAATCGTCGGCGATCGCCAGCCCCGCCCCCAGCCCTGCCAGCGCGGCGGGCACCCGCAGGCGGCGGCTGAGCAGGCCGGTGAGTCCGGCCGCCGCCCCGATGGCCGACAGCTTCAAGTGCAGCCGCGGATACCCGTCGAAGAACTGCTCCTCCTCGATTCGGGCGTGCTGCGCGCCCGCCCTACGTAGGCGCTCGACGATCCATTCGGCGGCTTGCCGTTCACCCGGCTCACCGGCAGCGCGCTCGATGGGTGCCAGCGTCTCGACGACCTCACGCATCGTGGCCAGCTCGGTCGGCGGCGCGGTGACCCGACCAGACGGGGTCATGGCAGCTCCTTTCGCGCAGTTTGCCGTTCAGGCGCACACCATCTTCGCAGCAGAGGCCGGGGGGCGTCAGGAGCCGCCCGCCACCGGCACGGCATTCCTTGCTATTTTAGATATTCTAGCTACTGTAGGGGATACAGTAGCCCGGCTGCGGCCGCGCTGCGCCCAAGCCAAGGTCATCAGCGGGGCAGTATTCCGTGGGAGAGATGCGATGGAGCCGACCGTTGATCTGAGCCGGATCCCGATGCTCCGCACCCGTTCCCGTCGTCGAACCCTTTGGGCGCCAACCGCTGTCGTCTGTATCGAGATCGCACGTTGAGGATGGGTTGAGGCGATGGGCAGGGTCGCAGGCAAGGTAGCGGTGATCAGTGGCGCCGCCCGCGGTCAGGGCCGCTCGCACGCGCGACTGCTGGCCGCCGAGGGTGCCGACATCATCGCGGTGGATCTGTGTGAAGACATCGACACCAACGAGTATCCGCTGGCCCGCCCGGAGGACCTCGAGGAGACCGTGCGGCTCGTCGAGAAGGAAGGGCAGCGGGTGTTCAGCGCTATCGCCGACGTCCGCGACCGCCCGGCGCTATCCAAGGCAATCGACGACGGCGTCGCTGAGCTCGGACATCTGGACATCGTGGTCGCCAACGCCGGCATCTGCCCGTTGACGGCGGGCCTACCGCCAAAGGCGTTCGCCGACGCCGTCGACGTGGACCTGGTCGGCGTGCTCAACCTGGTGCACGCCAGCCTCAAACACCTGCAGGCCGGCGCGTCGATCATCGTGATCGGATCGAATGCCGCATTCATGTCGTCGATGAACACCACCGGCATCGACGGCGGCCCCGGCGGGGCGGGCTACGCCTTCGCGAAACTGGCTGCGGCGCATTACGTCAACGACTTCGCCCGGGCCCTGGCGCCGTTCTCCATCCGGATGAATGCGGTGCACCCGACCAACGTCAACACCGACATGCTGCACAGCGCGCCGATGTACCGGGCATTCCGGCCCGACCTGCCCAACCCCACCCGCGAGGATGCCGAACCGATCTTCCCGCTGGTGCAGTCGATGCCCATCCCCTACGTGGAACCCGAGGACATCAGTGAGGCGGTGCTGTTTCTGGCTTCCGACGCGGCGCGCTACATCACCGGTCAGCAGCTCCGCGTCGACGGCGGCGGCTTCCTCAAGGTGAAGCCATGGTCGGGTGGGTGACTATCTTGAAGCGAATCCCCCTGCCCCGCAACGGCACTGGAGAAGAGCAGTGACCCAGGAGCCGCCCGCGGTTCAGCGCCGGCTCTACGAGTTGATGATGCTGATGAAGGCGGCCGACGACCGGCTGTCCAAGGGCATCGGCACCGGCGAGTTCATGTGCGTGTACTGGCCGTCGCGCGGCCAGGAGGCGATCGCCGCCGCGATGGGGGTCGCGCTGCGCCCCGACGACCAGCTGGTGACGACCTACCGCGGCCTGCACGATCTGATCGGCAAGGGCGTCCCGCTCGAGGAGATCTACGGCGAGATGATGGGCCGCACCGTCGGTGCCGGCCGTGGCAAGGGCGGCACCATGCACATCGCCAACCCGGACAAAGGTGTGATGCTCTCGACCGGAATCGTCGGCGCCGGACCGCCGGTGGCGGTGGGCCTGGCGTTGGCCGGCAAACGCAAAGGCCTGGACCGGGTCACGGTGGTAAGTTTCGGCGACGGCGCCACCAACACCGGCTCATTCCACGAGGCGGCCAACATGGCCGCGCTGTGGGATCTGCCATTGGTCTTCGTGTGCCAAAACAATTTGTACGCCGAGATGACGCCGACGTCGGACACCATGAAGCTCGAGCGCGTCGCCGACCGTGCCGCCGGTTACGGCATGCCGGGCGTCCGCGTCGACGGCAACGATCCGCTGGCCGTGAAGTCGGCACTCGATCAAGCGCTGCAGCGGGCGCGTGCCGGTGACGGCCCAACCTTCCTCGAATGCGTGACATTTCGGTTCCGTGGCCACTACTTCGGCGACCGGATGCTCTACATTCCCAAGGATCAGCTGGCCGCCGCGATGGCAGCCGACCCGGTGCCGCGGTTCCGCCGCCACCTCGCGGACACCCGCATCTGCACCGAAGAGGAGTTAGACCGGATCGATGACGACGCCCTGCACACGGTCGAGACGGCGCTGAACACCGTCATGAGCGCCGACCCCGCCGATGCCGATGAACTCGAGCGCGACGTGTATGCGACGCCCATCGGGTTCCCGGTCTGAGGAGTGCCGGATGGACGAACAAGAGATGACGATGCGTGAGGCGCTGAACCTCGCGCTGGATCAGGCACTGCAGTCCGACGACAGGGTGTTTCTGCTCGGCGAAGACATCGCCGACCCGGGCGCTTCGGGCCCGACGGCCGGCCTGTCCACCAAGTACGGCCACGACCGGGTGCTGGACACACCGATCTCGGAGGCGGCGATCGTCGGTGCGGCGATCGGCGCCGCCATCGACGGAATGCTACCGGTTGCCGAGATCATGATCATGGATTTCATCGGCATCGCGGCCGATCAGCTGATCAACAATGCCGCGAAACTACGGTTCATGACCGCCGGGCGCACCACTACGCCGATCACCATTCGCACCCAGGTCTATGCCGGACTGGCCACCGGCGCAACGCATTCGCAAAGCCTGGAGGCGTGGTTCATGCACGTCCCGGGGATGAAGGTGATCGTGCCGTCCACCCCGCGCGACGGCAAAGGGCTGCTCACCGCCGCGATTTTCGACGAGGATCCGTGCCTGCTCGTCGAGACGATCCGGCTGCAAGCCAAGAAGGGGCCGGTGCCGGTTGGTCCCGGATTCTCAATTCCCTTGGGGCAGGCCGAAATCAAGCGACCGGGTACCGACCTGACCCTGATCAGCTACGGACGCGCCGTGCACGACGCGCTGGCGGCCGCGGCCATTCTGCAGGAGCAGGGGGTGAGTGCCGAGGTGGTCGATCTGCGCACGCTGGTGCCGCTTGACGTGGAGACCATCATCGAATCCGCCCGTCGCACCCGCAGAGCGGTTATCACGCACGACGCGGTCCAATTCGCCGGTCCGGGAGCCGAAATCGCGGCCATCCTGCAGTGTGAACTCTTCGGCGAACTGGCCGCACCCGTCGAACGCGTCGGCGCCCGGTTCGTCCCCAATCCGGCAGCGGCGGCATTGGAGGCCCAGGTGTATCCCTCGCCGGCGCGGATCGTCACGGCCGCGCAGCGAACCCTGCAGGGGGCGGGAGCGCGTGGCTGAGTTCATCATTCGCATTCCCCGGGTGTCGGTGGCCGTTTCAGAGGCTGAGCTCACCGACCTGCTGGTCGAGGCCGGCCAGCATGTCGAGGAGGGCACACCCATCTACGTGATCGCCACCGAGAAGGTGGAGCAGGAGATCGAAGCGGGAGCATCCGGCACGGTGCAATGGACCGGGCAGATCGGGAAAACTTACGACATCGGCGCCCAGATCGGCGTCATCAGCTCATAACGAAAGGCGAGGACAGACAATGGATCTCAACGAGACCCGGGAAAGAATCATCTACGAAAAGGAAGGTCCGATCGCGCGGGTCACGCTCAACTGGCCGGAGAAGGCCAACGCCCAGGATCAGAAGCTGGCCGAGGAAGTCGATGCCGCGCTGCTGGATGCCGACCGCGATTACGACATCAAGGTGCTCATCATGAAGGCCAACGGCAAGGGCTTCTGCTCCGGGCATGCGATCGGCAACAACGCGGTCGACTACCCGGCCTTCGTCGAAGGCGCGAAAGTCATGGGCACGCCGTGGAAGCCGCAGACGGACCTGTTCGTCAAGCCCATCTTGAACCTCTGGGAGTTCTCCAAGCCGACCATCGCGCAGGTGCACGGCTACTGCGTCGGCGGTGGCACCCACTATGGGCTGACCACCGACATCGTCATCGCCTCCGACGACGCTTACTTCTCCTATCCGCCATTGCAGGGCTTCGGCATGCCGTCCGGTGAATGCTCAATAGAGCCATGGGTTTTCATGAACTGGCGACGCGCGGCCTACTACCTTTACCTTGCCGAGGTCATCGACGCGAAGCGGGCGCTGGAAATCGGGCTGGTCAACGAGGTGGTCCCGCGGGAGGAACTGGATTCGCGCGTCAATGCGATCGCCCGCCACATCGCGCAGGCGCCGATGACGACGCTGCTGGCGACCAAGGCCAATCTCAAACGGGCCTGGGAGCTGATGGGCATGCGGGTGCACTGGCAGAGTTCCAATGACCTGGTCGCGCTTGCCTCGATCAGCAAGGATGTGCAGCAGCTGATCCAGACGGTGTTCAAGGACAAGGTGCTGCCGTCCGAACAAGCGCGCCGCCAAGCCGCCGCTGCATCGTCGGGCGACGGGGCGGCGACCACTTGAGGTTTTCGAGGTTGTCTCGGTGAACATCGCCGATCACGCGATCAGCGCCGGCCATGCGCCGGCGATCATCGTCGCGAACGGTCCCACGATCTCGTACGGCGAGTTGTATGCCCGCAGCCAACGGGTCGCCGCAGTGCTACACGATGCGGGGCTGCGCCGCGGCGACGGCGTGGCGCTGGTCTTGCCGAACCGGCCCGAGTTCCTCGAAATCACCTGGGGCTGCCAGCTTTCCGGGCTGTACTACACCGCGGTCAACACCCACTTCACGCCCGAGGAAGTCGCGTACGTCATCGACGACTGCGAAGCGCGGGCGGTGTTGGTCGACGGATCAATGCACGAGCTCGCCGCGCACATCCGCAGCGTCAACACGGGCGTCAAGGTGCACCTGGTTGTCGGCCACGACTTGCCGGGCTGGCACGGCTACCAGGACGCGCTGGCCGCGGCGGGCGCTGCGCCGCCGATGTCGGACGGCTCGGAAATGCTCTACTCGTCGGGCACTACCGGGCGGCCCAAGGCCGTGCGGCGGCCGCTGCCGACCGACGGCAACGGCTCGTGGGCGCAGTCGGTGCTGGAGCTGGCGCTGACCCATAAGTACGGGATGAGCCCGTCGAGCGTGTACCTCTCCCCCGCGCCCCTCTACCATGCCGCCGGGGTGAACTACACCATGGCGGTCCACCGTGTCGGCGCCGCGTCGATCATCATGGCGAAGTTCGACGCCGAAAACGTGCTGCGGCTCATCGAGACCCACCGCGTCACGCACGCCCAGTTCGTGCCGACCATGTTCGTGCGGATGCTCAAGCTGCCCAAGGCCGTCCGGCAAAAATACGACGTCTCGAGTTTGCGCTGCGTGATCCACGCGGCCGCCCCCTGCCCGGTGGATGTCAAGTACCGGATGATGGAGTGGTTCGGGCCGATTATTCACGAATACTACGGCGGTACAGAGGGATTCGCGGGCACGACGATAGGCCCCGACGAGTGGCTGGCGCATCCCGGCTCGGTGGGCATACCGATGTCCCGGATCCACGTCGTCGGCGATGACGGGCAGGAGCTTCCCGTCGGGCAGTCCGGTGAGCTGTATTTCGAAGGTGGCCCGAGTTTCGAGTACTTCAAGGATCCGGCCAAGACCGCGTCGGTGTACAACGAGCGTGGTTGGCGGACACTGGGAGACATGGGTTACGTCGACGAGGAAGGATACCTCTACCTCACCGACCGCTCGACGTTCATGATCGTCTCGGGTGGGGTGAACATCTATCCGCAGGAGGCGGAGAACCTTCTGATCATGCACCCCAAACTCGTCGACGCGGCGGTGTTCGGCGTCCCTAACGAGGAGTTCGGCGAGGAGGTCAAAGCCGTCGTACAACCGGCCGACGGCGTCGTCCCGGGACCCGAGCTGGCGGCCGAGCTCATCGAGTACTGCCGAGCGCACCTCGCGCGGTACAAATGCCCGCGCACAATCGAATTCGACCCGGAACTGCCCCGGGATCCGAACGGAAAGCTCTACAAGAGGCGCATCCGCGACCGCTATTGGCAGGGGCGGGTATCACGGATCGTATGAACGAGGGAATGGTCATGGATGTGAACTGGACGCCGCTTCCGGTGCCGTGGGCCGTGCAGACACCCGATCGTATTCCCAAGCAGCGCTACTACGATCCGGACTTCTACGCGCTGGAAAACGAGATGTTCTGGCCGCGCGTGTGGCAGCTCGCCTGCCGCCTGGAGGAGATACCAAAGCCCGGAGATTTCGTGGAATACGAGATCTTGGACGACTCGGTCATCGTGGTGCGGGTCGATGCCGACACGGTGCGCGCCTACCACAACGCGTGCCGGCATCGTGGGGTAAAGCTGGTGGAGGGCAATGGATCTCGGCGTACCTTTGTCTGCCCGTTCCACGGCTGGTGTTGGAGCATCGACGGACGCAACACCTTCGTCGCGCGCCCGGAGGTGTTCGCCGAGGAGAATCTGCGCCCCGACGACCTTCAACTGGTGTCGGTCCGGTGCGAGCTGTGGGGCGGATGCGCGTGGATCAACTTCGACGACCAAGCGCCCACGCTGCGCGAATGCCTCGAGCCGTTCGCGTCGATCTATGACGCCTGGCAGGTCGAGTCGCTGCGCGTCGAGTGGTGGCAGGCATGCCGTCTCCCGGTGAACTGGAAACTGGCGACGGCGGCGTTCATGGAGGGCTACCACGTGCCGCAGACGCATCCCCAGCTGCTGCCGTCCGCGCAGACGGCCGGTCCCTCTGCTGCGGGGCATCCCGTAGTGCAGAGCAGCCTGTACTTCATGCGCACCCTGGGCGACGGCATGGGCGGCATGACCCACGAGAACGACATCCGGATTGCCGAGGGCTTGCAGACCATCGAGTTGCCGTCGGATCCGGCCGAAGCGCTGACCGCCTGGCGCACGGCCCTCAACGACGCCGTCGTCAGCTGGCACCGGGCCCGGGGCAGCACCATGCCCGACCTCAACGACCTGGTCCGACGCGGCATCACCGACGCGATCGGGTTCGGGTTCCCGCACCACTTCATCCTGCCCACCTACAGCAGTGCGTCCTCGTACCGGATACGGCCGCTGGGACCCGAGGAGACGCTGTTCGAAATCTGGTCCCTCACCCGATATCCCGGTGACGTTTCCGCAGGAAGACCGAAGCCGCCCGAGCCGATGGCGCCCGACGACCCGCGTTGGCCGCCGATCCCCGCCCAGGACTTCTCCAACCTGCCCCGTCAGCAGAAAGGCCTGCACTCCAAGGGATTCGAGTACATGCGGCTGTCCAACCAGATCGAGGGACTGATCTCGAATTTTGAACGCGTGGTCGACGGCTTCCTCGCCGGCCTGCCCTACGACGCGTTGGTACCGGCGATCCAGAAGACCAACACCACGATCGACGTTCCGGTGGTGGACTTGGGATTCAGCAGCCCGGTCACTTCGGAGGCACGATCATGACGACCTGGGACCACTCCGTCGACCTGCTGATCGTCGGCAGCGGCGGCGGCGGCATGGTGGCCGCATTGGCGGCGCTCGACGCCGGGATCGAGCCGCTGGTGATCGAAAAGCAGGACCTCATCGGCGGGGCGACCGGGATGTCGGGCGGCATGATCTGGCTGCCGAACAACCCGCTGATGCGCGCCGAAGGCATCCCCGACTCGCACGAGGACGGTTTGGCGTACTTCGACGACGTCGTCGGCGACATCGGCCCGGCCTCGTCCGTCGCCCGCCGAGAGATGTTCCTCACCGCCGGCTACGAGATGATGGACTTCCTCCTGCAAAGGGGCGTCCGCCTTGTCCGGTGCCCCGGCTACAGCGACTACTATCCAAACCACAAGGGCGGCAACGCAGTCGGACGGTCGGTCGAGGGCATTCCCTACGACGCCTCAGTGTTAGGCGACTGGAGCGACAGGCTCCAAAGGATGGACAAGAACTGGAACCGAGGATTCGTGGTGAAGACCAACGAGCTGCGGTCGGTGCAATACTTCAACCGCTCGCCGCGCGCGTTCGCGGTAGCGATGCGGGTGTTCACGCGCACCTGGTTGGCTCGGCTTCGGGCCCGCACAATGTTGACCAACGGCGCGTCAATCATCGGTCAGATGCTCAAGGTGCTGATCGACCTCAGCGGGGGTGATCCACCGGTGTGGACCGGAACTGCGATGGACGATCTGATCGTCGACGAAGGTCGGGTCGTCGGTGCCCGGGTCACTCGCGGCAGCGCGTCGTTGAATGTCGAGGCGCGCAAAGGAGTGCTGCTCGCCGCGGGGGGATTTAGCCGCAACGCGGAGATGCGCCGCCGCTTCAGCGGCGACCAGCCCAACGAGGCAAAGTGGTCTCTGTCCAATACCGGCGACACCGGTGAAGTGCTGCAGACGGCGATGCGACTTGGCGCAAAGACCGACTTGCTGGATGAAGCCTGGTGGCTCCCATCGGTTTTCGTCGCAGACTCCCGCGCCCGTGCGATCGGCCAAGCGCGGCAGCGTCCCGGGGCCATCTACGTCGACGGCACCGGCAGGCGCTTCTGCAATGAGTCGAACTCCTATGTCGAAGTGGGCAAAGCTATGTACGCCAACAAAGCGGTGCCCTGTTGGCAGATCTTCGATGAAGGTTATGTCAGGCGATACGTGTCGTCCGCCAATCCGTTTCAGAAGCGTCGGCTGCCGGAAGAGGTGATCGAGTCCGGCGCGGTCGTGCGGGGTAGTACGATCGCTGACCTGGCAAGCCAGATAGGCGTCCCCGCACCAGCATTGGAGCAGACCGTCGCCCGCTTCAATGAGTTCGCGGCCCGGGGTCTCGATCCGGACTTCGGGCGCGGTCAGTCGGCGTACAACGTATGTCTGGGCGACCCCGGTTACAAACCCAACGCCGCGCTCGGGCCGCTCGACCGTGCGCCGTTCTACGCTGCGCGGGTATTTCCGGCCGACGTCGGTACCTGCGGCGGGGTGATCACCAACGAGCACGCGCAGGTCCTCGATCACGACGAACGCGTGATCCAGGGGTTATACGCAACGGGCAACATCACCGCCACTGTGATGGGCCGTAACTATCTCGGTGCCGGCGGAAGCATCGCCTGCACGATGGTGTTCGGCTACGTCGCCGCCCGCCACGCAGCCGGTTAGTTCGGCGAGACGCACGCGACACGCCGGGGTTACGGGCGCTTTTCCGTCTCGCCCTCGATGAAGTCGCGCGGCTTCATCCCCGACTGCATGAGCTCGGCCCGCCTCGCCTGAACGTCGGATGCCGCGCCGACCATATTGGTCAAGATGTGACTGACTTGCAGGTGCACCCGCATGCCCATCAGCTCCCACGCTCGCTTCACGTTGTTCTTCACCGCCATCAGCGTGGTCAACGGAATCTGCGCAATCTTGCGTGCCATCTCCTCGACGACGTCCTCGAGCTCGTCGCGCGGCACCACCCGGTTGAGCAGGCCCCAGTCGAGAGCCTGCTGGGCCGACAGGGTCGGGGCCAGCAGCAGCCAGTCCATGGTGCGATGCCAGTTCATCAACAGCCACGGCTCGATCATGGTGTGCCCGCCCGGTTCTCCCAGGCTCTGGGCAAGCGGCATCTGGAAATACGCGTCGTCGGACGCCACACAGAAATCGGTGAGCAAACCCAGGTAGATCCCGCCGCCCATGCAGTAACCGTGAATCTGCGAGATCGTCGGCTTGGGGAACTCCCACAAATACAGCGTCGGCCACAAGAACAGGTCGGCGGTGCCCTTGTACAGATCCTCAAACGTGTTGCCGAATTCGGGGTATGGATTCTCGTCCGGCCCCCAGCGGGCCACGTGCCCCCCGCAGAAACCTTTGCCGTTGGCCTTGAGGATGACGACTTTGATCTCCTTGTCCCGGTCGGCCTCATGCAGGCAATCGTCGACTTCGGTGACCAGGACGGCATCCTTGGTGTTGGCCTTGTCGACCCGGTTCAGGATGATCCGCGCAATCGGCGGTTCGCGTTCATAGATGACCGCTTCGAGCACACGCCGCTCCATGCCGGCTGACATTACCGGATACCGAGCTTGCCGAGAACGACCGTTGATTGACGGCATGATTTCGGTTGTGCCGCTGCAGATCTTGTTATTTGCCGCCCAGGGTGGTTGCGTGATGTCCAGACTTGCGGTGAGGTGACCTGAAGGCACAGTTCCTCGAAAGAATGGAGCTCCGCATGCCAACTCCGTCAGACCGGGCAGCACAGCTGGACCTGATGGCCCGGCTGAAGTCGTCCTTTCCGGAGCTGCCCGACGCACCCACACCCGATCTCCTAGACCACCAGCGAATTGCCGCATACCTCAAGACACCGCATGATGTCGGCGGTGAGCCCGATGCTCCGCAAAGATTCGAGAACAAGCAGTACGAGATGTGGGAAGAGAACACCTACGTTTTATGCGAGGTTCTCGGCTGGCGCGGGATCTGGTTGTCGGAGGAGCGACGCCGGATGGGCAATGTCGATCTCGGCCGCACCATCTATCTGGGTCTGCCCTACTACGGCCGATGGCTGCTGGCAGTCGCCCGCATCCTCGTCGAGAAACATCACATCGGCCTGAGCGAGTTGGCCGAACGCATGGCCGAGGTCAAGGCACGGTATGCCGATGGCCTGCAAGGAAAGGCCTTGCAAGCCCGGCCGAAGTTCGAAGGCGACCCGTCAAACGTCAAGCGCAACCGTCACCACATTCACGCGGTCGGCCAGGGCGACCCACAAGTGTTCGCCGGGCAGGCCGGCCAGCCCAAGTTCCGCGTCGGCGATCGAGTCGTGGTTCGGGATCTTCCGATCCTGCTGTATACCCGCACCCAGGAGTACTTGCGTGGCGCGACGGGCGAAATCTCAAGCGTCGCATACGAAAGTCCGGCGGCTGAGGACGAGACCTGGGACCGGCCGGACATGAAACCGGAGTGGTTTTACCTTGTGCGGTTCAACCTCTCGGAGCTCTGGCACGGCCATACCGGACCCGGCAACGACACCTTGCAGACCGAGATTCCGGAGCGATGGCTGGAAAGGATCTCAGCATGACAGATCATGATCACGATCGAACTGCTGCACCAATGGTGGACGAGATAACCGATTTCGAAGTACTCGAGATCGCGTTGCGCGAATTGTGCATCGAGAAAGGCATATTCACTGCGGAGGATCATCGGCGCTTCACCGAATTCGCCGAACAGATCGGCCCGGCGCCCGCGGCCCGCATGGTGGCCCGGGCCTGGCTCGATCCCGAGTACAAGGCGCTGGCGCTCACCGACGCGCTGGCGGCGAGCAAGGAAGTCGGTGTCGACTGGCTGCAGCCCACGGGTTTCGGTACGCCCAGCGACTTCACGGCCTTTCGCGTGCTCGAAGACACGCCCACACTGCACCACGTCATCGTCTGCACCTTGTGTTCCTGCTACCCGCGGCCGATCCTGGGCAATTCGCCGGAGTGGTACCGAACACCCAACTACCGGCGACGTATCGTGCGCTGGCCGCGCCAGGTGCTCGCCGAGTTCGGGCTGTACTTGCCCGAAGAGGTCGAGATCCGGGTGGAGGACTCCAATCAGAAGCACCGGTTCATGGTCATGCCCGTACGTCCGGAAGGCACCGACGGCTGGTCGGAGGACCAGCTGGTGGAGATCATCACCCGCGATTGTCTGATCGGCGTCGCGCTGCCGAAGGTCGACGTGACCACGAACGTGATCACCGAGACCCGGCCTGCCATCCACCCGGTGGAACAGTGATGGCGAATACTCGTTCGGTCAACGGCACCGCACCCACGGCGCTGGCGAAAATCATTGAACGCAACCAGGTCTGGCGCCGGATGGCAGCAAAGTACGGCGTCGACAACCCCGTACCGCCATGGAAGACCAGTCTCGACGGTATCTGCGACGCACTCGACCAAAGCGCCTGTGGCTCAGAGGTACTCAACTTCGTTGAGCGGCGTGACGAAGAGGACGCGCTCTCGGCAACCGTCTATTCCACGCTGCCCTATCCCGAGAATCGGCTGGTCGCGCTAGCGCACTCGTTGGTGGCGCGCGGCGTTATCGACGAGTCCGAGCTCGAGGAGCGTATGGCGGCAGTGCGGGCGAGGCTGGAATCCTGAGCGTCAGGCTCGGACCCAACGATTCCCGCGCCCATTTAGTCGTTCCGTGCCGCGTGCGCTAGGCTGGCAGGAACGTTGGCCGCATAACCCTGATGCCAACACCGTCGTGGAACGCTTTTCATCCCCCTCGTGTCAACCCTTGCGTTGCCCCGAGTCCAGATGATCCGTGCATCTCGCACCAGCTTGTCTCGCGGCGATCGATTTTGCCTTCCGGCAATCTCGCCACCTTGTGCAGGCCGCGCGACGATCGCGTCTTTAGGCCACGCACCACCGATGCCTGAAAGGCACCGAAAGTGACTACTGACAAAACCTTTGCCGATCTCGGCGTGCCGAGACCGCTCCTAAATGCCCTCGCCGCCCACGGTATGACACATCCATTTCCGATCCAGGTCGAGACCCTTCCCGATACACTCGCCGGCCGAGACGTACTCGGTCGCGGAAAGACCGGCAGCGGAAAGACACTTGCATTTTCGATTCCACTGATCAGCCGGCTTTCCGGACGCGCGCACCCGTCGCGACCTGCGGGTTTGGTGCTCGCGCCCACCCGTGAGTTGGCGAGCCAGATCACAGCGACACTCGAGCCATTGGCAGTCGCCTACAACCTGCGGGTCAGCACGATCTTCGGTGGCGTATCACAATCCCGGCAGGTGGCCGCGCTCAAATCCGGCGTCGACATCGTGGTGGCCTGTCCGGGCCGGCTCGAGGATCTGATGAAGCAGCGTCTGATCAGTCTCGACGCGGTCGAGATCACGGTGATCGACGAGGCCGATCACATGGCAGACCTCGGTTTCCTGCCCGGCGTCACCCGGATACTGGCAGCCACCCCGCGCGGTGGGCAGCGGCTGCTGTTTTCTGCCACCCTGGACAACGGCGTCGACAAGCTCGTCACGCGATTCCTCCGAAATGCGGTGTCGCACTCCGTCAATGAGGTCAACTCACCCGTTTCAGAAATGACCCATCACGTCTTTTATGTCGCCAGCGCAGCGGCCAAGAAAGAATTGGTGCACCGCCTCGCCTCCGGCACGGGACGCCGAATTCTGTTCCTGCGCACCAAGCATCAAGCGCGCAAGCTCGCCAAGCAGCTCACCGAGTCGGGAGTTCGGTCAGTCGATTTGCACGGAAACCTGTCTCAACCCGCACGCGAACGCAACCTTGCGATGTTCGCTGCGGGCAGCGCCCGGGTGTTGGTAGCAACCGATATCGCCGCACGCGGCGTGCACGTTGACGAAGTCGAACTAGTCGTGCACATCGACCCGCCAAGTGAGCACAAATCCTATCTGCATCGGTCCGGACGCACCGCACGGGCAGGAAGCACTGGCGACGTGGTCACCGTGGTTCTGCCCGAGCAGCGCGAACACACCCAGGCGCTGATGCGCAAGGCCGGCGTCAAGGTCGCCCCCAAGCATGTCAGCGCAGATTCGGAAGCCGTGCAGGCGCTTGTAGGTGAGACTGCGCCTTACCAGCCTGCCCCCGTCACTGTCTCGTCGCCTTCTCGGCAGCGACCTCGTCGCACTCGCACGCGATCAGCGAGGACTATTCGGGTCGACACAACACCGGGGAGGTCGGAGCGCGCCGCCACACCGACGCGGCAAGTCAGACATCGTCGCCGTTCCACCCGCCCGCAGCGAAGTGCCGGCTAGGTGGCCGCGTTCGGAAGAGCTAGGCGCGAGCCAGCAGCCACGCGTGGCCCTCGCCCTCGCCGGCCGCAATCAGGTCGAGTTCACCGAAGGCGGCGGGTAGTTCGCCGCGGGTTGCCCGATACGGCCCTGGGGCGCTGCCGATTTCGCTCAGCGAGGCAATCGCCAGCAGCCCGCCCGGCGCCAGGCGTTCGATGATCGCCTGGTCGAGCCGCCTGTCGCGAAATCTATGGCAGAGAACGACGTCGACGACGGGACCGTCGGGCAGGCCTTCGTCGAAGTCCCACGTTTCAAAGCGGCACTGGTGGCCAACACCGGTGCGCCGGGCCAGTTCTCGCGCCTGGTCAATCGCCACCGCAGAGATGTCCAGGCCCACTACCGTCAGCCCACGGCGGGCCAGCCAGACCGCGGCCAGCCCCTGGCCGCAGGCCAGATCGAGGCCGTGTCCGGTCGTCGGGAAGACGTCAGCGTAGGGCTCAAAGATGCTCGGTGGACCAACCGCGGCGACCGGTGCGGGTCCACGGCTCGCGTACTTGTCGTCCCAGCGGCGCCGGTCCTCGTCGGTCATCGGCGCCAGCTTACGGCTGCAGCACCCGTTCGTCGGAGTCCTGCGATGGACGTGGATCGCCCCAGCGTCGGCCGAGCGCCTGCATCGGGTCGGCATAGCCGCCGGGAATGCCCCGATACGGCGAGCGCCGTCCCAGATACCAGCGCATTGCCGGCGCGAGCAGTCGCAGCAGCACGCGCCGCCAGCCGACCTTCGCCCGCAATTCGGCATTCATGTCGGGAAGCGAATGATGCTGAAAGGCAAGGACATTCTGCGAGCGTTCGGTGTCCATCCAATCGGTCGCATACCAGGCCAGGTCGTCGTCCGGATCGCCGGGCCGTCCCGGGGGCAAGCCGCCCGCCAAGCCCATTGCGGCCGCCGACTCGGCGCCGAGGACGGCCTGGGTGATGCGGTGGGTTTCGTCGCCCCCGATGAGGAAGACCTCGCGGACCTGGTCGGTGACGGTCGCCGCGCAAAACGCGGCGGCGACGTCACGCACGTCGACGCTCTGAATGCGTCCGTCAGACGGCAGTACCGCCTCGAAGAAGATCAGCTCCCGGTCGATCGTCCAGCGGGGTTCGGCGCTGAGCACCGCTCCCAGCCGCAGCACCACCCACTCCAAGCCCGAGGCCATCACGTGCTGTTCGGCCAGCGCCTTGTGTTGGCCGTAGAGCTCGGTGGGCCGCACCGGAGTCGACGAGGTCAACAGGTCTTTGGTGCGGTGGGGATTACGCGCCCCGTACACCGCGACGCTCGAAGCGTGTACGAAGCGCGGTGGGTTTGGCAGCGCGGAGGCGGCCTTTACCAGCTCGGCGGTGGCGTCGACGTTGACCGACCGGGCAAGCTCGCGGCGGGCATAGCAGAACGGCGGAATGATCGCCGCCAAATGGATAATCGCCGATGGCGCAACAGCTTCCAGCAAGGCGGCGACATCGGTAGGCGACGTCAGATCGGCCCACCGCACCTCGACGCCGGGACGTGCGCTAAGCGCTTGTGCCCGGTTCCGGTTCGCGGGAATGTCCAGATCGGTTGCCACGACGCGACGGCCCCGGTCGGCCAGTGCGGCCACCACCGCGGAGCCGACCAGGCCGAACGCCCCCGTGACGAGTACGCGATCAGTGGTCACGACAGTCCTCCACGACGTCTGGACAGGTGTCTGGATTTAGTGGTCGAGGGTAGCGGCTCGGTAGCAATCAGGCAAGCGTGGGCCAGCGCATTTATGCCGGATTTCCCAGATAATACGTAGTCAAAGCATATTTGTGTGGTGAGCGTTGTCCGGCGCAGGCGCCAATTCTCTGCTGGACTGGTGTCTAGCTGCCCAACTCCGCATCGCGTACCAGCTGGACGCGCGAGGTGATGCCGAGCTTGGTGTAGATGTGCGAAAGGTGCGCTTGCACGGTCCGACATAGTTGCCCTCGTCGCGCAGCCGCACGTCGCCGGTGTGGATGCCGATGCGCAACCGGATCGGCGCCAGCGGTGCCCGCTGCAAGTCCAACGCGCAGGCCACCGCGTCGCAGGCCCGGTCGAACGCGATCACAAAGCTGTCGCCCTCACCCTGTTCGACCGGGCGCACGCCGTCATGGGCAGCGACGGCCTCGGACAGCGCCTGGTCCAGGCGTGCCACTGCGGCGGCCATCACCTCGGGCTGGGTCTCCCACAGCCGCGTGGAGCCCTCGACGTCGGCCAGCAGCAACGTCACGGTTCCGGTTGGTAGCTCATTCACACCAACGTCACTCCACTCAGTCGTGCTCATGCTAGTCAGCATGCGGTGACCTGCGCGGGAGAACATTGGCCAAATGGCCTATTAGTTTGCTGCGCGTGACGCGTACGTCAGCGTTCTTGGGCGTCGCGCAAATTGGCACGTTGGCCGATGGTCGTCGGCCGCAATCGCCGGATAGTCGAGTCCATGACCGTCGAAACCCCGACTGCCAACGTCTTCGATCTCGGCCTTCCGACCATCGCGTATCACGATTGCCGTGATCCCGACGAAGTCCACCGACTGATTCGGCACGCGCGCCACCAAGCGCCCATCGCCATCGGTCCTTTTGGACCCGAGGTGCTCACCTACGATCTGGTCCGCACCGTGCTGCGCGACTCGCGGTTCGCCATGCCGCAAGGAATCGGTCTGGTGGTGCAAGGCATCACTTCCGGCCCGGTGTGGGACAAGGTGTGCCGGCTTTTGATCAGCCTGAACGGCGCCGAGCACCTGCGCCTGCGGCGGCTGGTGTCCCGGGCGTTCACCCCACGCGCCGCCGCACGGATGCGCAGCGCGTGCACTGCCGTCATCACCGAACTGGTCGACCAACACGCCGCCGCCGGACACTGCGACATGGTCGCCGATATCGCCCAGCCGTACCCGGTTCCGATCATCTGCGCGCTACTGGGCGCGCCCCGGGAGGACTGGCACCTGTTCTCCACCTGGGCGGGCGACATCATCAAGGCGTTCGGTGTCCATGTCGCCGAACAGGAATCGACGATTCTGCGGGCTTGGGAACAGCTCGAGGCCTACATCGAAAACCTGATCGAGCGCCGGCGCCGAGCCTTGTCCGACGACCTCATCTCCGAACTCATCCGAGCAGAGGCCGACGGCGACCGGCTCACCCACGAGGAGCTGGTCAACCTCGCCGCGATTCTGCTCAATGCCGGAACCGACACCACCCGCAATCAATTGGCCGCCGCGGTGCAGGTGTTCGCTGCGCACCCCGACCAGTGGACACTGCTCTCCGAGCACCCCGAGCTAGCGCCGCAAGCCGTCGAGGAACTCATCCGCCACTCCCCGATCATCTACACGGCGCTGCGCGTCGCGACCCAGGACGTCGTGCTCGGCGATGCCCTGATCCCGGCAGGCACCTACGTCATCGCCAATACCGCGTCCGCCAACCGCGACGAGACCGTCTTCGACGACCCCGACCGTCTGGACATCACCCGTGCGGGAGCGCCGGCCATGATGACCTTCGGCGGCGGCGCTCACTACTGCCTGGGCGCGCATCTGGCCAGGGTCGAACTCGTCGAGGCGTTGCGCGTCATCACCCGTCGGATGCGCAATGTTCGTCGCACCGGCGCCGCACCATGGAAGCTGCCGACCGAACTCTCCGGTCCCACAATGCTTCCCATCGCGTTCGACTAAGGACGAGCAGACGCAAAGTTCCCCGACACGCCGGGTTTTTGGGGGACTTTGCGTCTGCTCGCGCTTCGGCAATCCTCAACGGGGGCGACATTGCGAATGATGCTAAGGAGCGGACGTGGTCGGAATTGGACAGGCGGCGATGGGTGCGGCACCGGTTTTCGGTGGTGCCATGCTGGCCTTCGCGGCTGGGCAACTCAGGGGCCCGGACTACCGGGGGATGATCAAGCAGGATATGGACCTGCTGGACCGGCTTCCGCCCGAGGCCACGGAAAGACGGGCCAACCTGCAGCGCAGCATCGATGACCGCATCGACGACCTGGTCGACGCCGCCGAACGGGGCCGTGCGCTGCGCAGGGCGGCCATGTCGTACCACGGCAATTGGCGCGACGTGGTGCTCTTTGCGTGCACTGTCTTGTTCACGATCGTCTGGTGGAACGTCAAACATGATCGAGCCAACTGGCTGCCGACCTTCATCGTGCTGATCGTGCTGTCGGTGGTGGCCGCCGGTTACGCGGTCCGAGGGGCGATCCGCTCCACGGCGGCGGTCCTGCGCCGCGAAAGCAAGCCACACCGACAACTTCCTTAAGTTAATAATTTTTGCAACAAAGGCGCCCGGAGGCATTGCCCACCGGCGGACACCGGTGTCACGCTAACTCCATGACAGACACCGAGGGTTTTGTCGACCAGGCGGTCATGGGCCTCGCCGAGCCGCAACCCATGTACAAGGCGCTGCGTGAGTCGACTCCGGTATTTCGAGCGCCGCAGTCGGTGGTGCTCAGCCGTCTTGCCGATATCGAGATGGCGCTCAAACGCACCGACCTGTTCTCGTCGAACATGGACGCCGTCGATCTCGGCAACGTGCGACCGCTGATCCCACTGCAAGTCGACCCGCCCGACCATGCCAAGTATCGCCGCATCCTGGACCCGCTGTTCACCCCCCGGGAGATGGCCCGGCGTGAACCACTCGTCACCGACCTGGTGAACCAGATGATCGACGCCTTCGCCGACCGCGGCGAATGCGATTTCCACGCCGAGTTCGCGGTTCCGCTGCCGTGCACGGTGTTCCTGCAACTACTCGGCCTGCCGCTGGCAGACCTGGACAAATTCCTGGACTGGAAGGACGGCATCATCCGGCCGGAAGGCGACTCCGGCTACGGCCGCCGCCACGAGACCTCCGCGCCCGTGGCGAACCAGATCTACGACTACTTCGAGCGCGCCATCGACGACCACATCGCCAACCCGCGCGACGACGTGCTCTCCGCCATGATCGCCGCCAATGTCGAGAGCGAGGGCCGTCGGCTGACGCGCGAGGAGCTACTCGACATTTGCTTCCTGTTTCTGATCGCCGGCCTCGACACGGTCACCGACTCGCTCGACTGCTTCTTCGTGTACCTGGCACGACACCCCGACCACCGCCACCAGATCATCGAGCAGCCCGAGATCCTGCCGCACGCGATCGAAGAGTTGTTGCGTTGGGAGACGCCGGTGCCCGGGGTGGCCCGGGTGGCCATGCAGGACGTCGAGGTGGGTGGATGCCCGATCAGCAAGGGCGAGCGGGTCAGCCCGCTGCTGGGCGCGGCCAACACCGATCCGGCGGAATTCCCCGATCCCGAGCTGGTGGACTTCACCCGGAATCCCAACCGGCACCGCGCGTTTGGCGGAGGTCCGCATCGCTGCCTCGGATCTCACCTGGCGCGCATGGAGTTACGCGTGGCATTGCGCGAATTCCACCGGCGTATACCGGATTACGAGATCAAGCCGGGCACACAGCTGACCTATACCGCTGCGCTGCGATCGGTGGAGGCGCTGCCTCTGGTGTTCGGAGCACCCCTGCGATGACCCATGTCTCGGTAGACCCGGACCGCTGCACTGGGCACGGGCGTTGCTACACGTTGGCGCCAGACATCTTCGACGCCGACGAGATCGGGCATTCCGTCGTGCTGGCCGTGGAGGTTTCCGGGGAAGCCGAGCAGCACGCCCGCACCGGCGAACAGAACTGCCCGGAGCAGGCAATCACGCTGTCGCCTTGAGCAGCGCTGTCACACAACGAGACTGGGCTGAGCTCAGCCCGGCTTGATTCCCGGCGCCACCACGTGCCGCCAAAATCGCGCGAATAAGGCAGACACCTGCGGCTCGCGGGTCGTACGCTGACGCAAGACGTTAGAAGGGACCTCGCCGATGGAACCGAACCAGCTCGATCCGGTAGCCAGTGAACGGCTGTCGCACGCCACAAAGTCATGGACGTCCGACCTGTCGATCAACGAGTTCGCACTGCTGCACGGGGCCGGATTCGAACCACTCGAGCTGGTGATGGGGGTCTCCGTGTATCACGTCGGCTTCCAGTTCAGCGGCATACGGCAGCAACAGGAATTGGGTGTGCTCACCGAGGCGACGTACCGGGCGCGGTGGAATGCGATGGCGCGCATGCAGGCCGAAGCGGACGCCCTGAAAGCGGACGGGATCGTCGGTGTCCGACTCAACTGGCGTCATCACGGCGAGGGCGGCGAACATCTCGAGTTCATGGCGGTCGGCACCGCGGTGCGCTACACCGAAAAGCCCGGCGCATTCCGGCGTCCCAACGGACAGGCGTTCTCCAGCCACTTGTCCGGCCAGGACATGGTGACCCTGCTGCGATCCGGGTTCGCTCCGGTGGCGTTCGTGATGGGCAACTGCGTGTTCCATATCGCCGTACAGGGCTTCATGCAGACGCTGCGCCAGATGGGCCGCAACATGGAGATGCCGCAGTGGACACAAGGCAACTACGAAGCCCGCGAGCTGGCGATGTCACGCATGCAAAGCGAGGCGGAACGCGACGGCGCCACGGGCGTGGTAGGAGTGCACTTCGCCATCTCCAACTACGCGTGGGGGATGCACACGGTGGAGTTCTACACGGCGGGAACCGCGGTACGGCGCACCGGCAGCGGAGAAACGATCACCCCGTCGTTCGTCCTGCCCATGGACGGCTGATGGTCGACTTCGATCACGAGCGGGTGAGCCGCACCGTCGGCGCCGCGCTGGCCGGTCCGGGCGGGGTCGGGTTGGTGGTGAAGGTCTTCGCGGGAATTCCGGGCGTGGTGCACACGCCCGCGCGACGCGGATTGCTGCGATCGCAGCCTGAGCGGATCCAGATCGGTGACTGGCGTTACGAGGTCAGCCGCGACGGCCGCCTGCTGGCGGCGCACTTGGTCAACGGCGTCGTCATCGCTGAGGACGTCCTGCTCGCGAACGACGTCGGACCGCACATCGCCCGTGCGCTCGGGCAGATCGTCGCCAGATACGGCGCCACCGTCATCCCGAACATCAACGCGGCCGTCGAGGTTCTCGGCACCAGCACCGGCTACGAATTCTGAACCGATGTCGGACTCCGTCGTTTGTCACACTCCAACAGCTCTTTGAGCGCCTCGGGAAACTCGTCCGCGATTTCCCACAGGTCGGGCAGCAGGTCCGGGCACGAAATCAGGCCGACTCCCAATATCCCGTTGAGGGACATCACGGTGATGTTGAGGCCGGCGCCGGCGAGGATAGGTCCGAGCGGATACATCGTCTCGATCCGGCAGCCCAGGAAGTGCAACTGGATCTGCGGGCCGGGCACATTGGAAAGGATCAGGTTGTAGGCGGGACTCAGCGAGATCGGAATTCGCGGCAGGATCTTCATCGCCGCGCCGAACACCGTCGGTCCGCCGAACTGTGTCCAATCGTGCAGGAGTGTCGGTCCGATGGCCGCGGTGTGGTCTTTGGCTGCGGCGTTGCGTGCGGCCGTTGTGCGGATTCGCTCGGCGGGGTCGCTGATCTGGGTCTCCAGTCGGCAGAACATCCATGTGGTGTGGTTGCGGCCGGGACGGTTCGATTTGTCATGAACCGATACCGGTACCGCGGCCACCAACGGCTCGTCGGGCAGTTCGCCACGCTTGAGCAAGAATCGGCGCAACACTCCGGCGCACAGAGTCACCACCACGTCGTTGACGGTCACCCCGAACCGGTTCTTGACCCTTTTGATATCGCGCAGGTCCAACTGCGTGTAAGCGATATTGCGCAGTCCGCTGAAGGGAGCGTTGAACGCGGTCGCCGGGGCCGCGAAGGGAGCGGCCATGGTTCGGCCCTGGCGCGCCCGAAGCGCCGTCTGGGTCAAGGTCAGGATGGTCGCCGGCACTACCCGTGCCAGCCGCAACGGCCGCAGCGCGAACTCCTTGAGGCCGCTGACGGCGATCTCGAGGGGGCTTGCGCCACCCGCCCCCTTATCAATGGGTTCCGGCGGCGGCGCATCGGGTTGCTCGCTGCAGAGATGAACCAGCAGGTTTACCCCGGCGACGCCGTCGACCAGCGAGTGGTGGACCTTGAGCATCACTATCACGACGCCGCGGCGGGCACCGCCCTCGATCACCCACATCTCCCACAGTGGGCGGTGACGATCCAGCGGCAGACCTGCGATATAGCCACAGATCTCAGCCACCTCGTGACGCCCGCCCGGCGAAGGCGCGGCCACCCGGTGCAGGTGGCGACCCAGCTGAAAGTTGTCGTCGTCGACCCAGACCGGATGGTCGAGGTTGAGCTGGGTGTCCGCAAGTTTCATCCGGAACTCCGGCACCGCCTGCACGTTCTTCGCCAGCGCCGCGCGAAAACGGGCATACGTGTAGCCGCCCGGCATCGTCGAGGTGTCCAACTCCAAGACGCAGCACACATTCAACGGCTGCGTCGGTGTCTCCAAATAGAGGAAGAAAGCGTCAAATCCGCTCAGTCGTTCCATAGCCGTACAACCTCCCACGCCAAAATGTGGGTTGATGCACGCTAATGCGCCGCGCGCCGTGACACAAGCCCCACATTCGACGGCCACCCGAACCCGAATTTGTGCCGGGCTCCCCACGGGCATCGGGATATAAACATCCCGGTCGAGCATCACGCTGAACCCCCTGGGCACCGGTTTCGTGTACTCCGCATGAGTCGCGGCCGTCATGCACTGGGTAGTGCGCGCTCGTTGATTTCCTCGATCGAGGCACTCGCTGCCGCCGATCGGCCGGATCGCGGCCTGACCGAACTGCGCGATGCGGCGCGCCAGCACCGGGTCAATGGCCATCCGGTCCCCGTGCTGGACAACATGCGGTTCGACGATGGGCAGCTCTTGTCGACGCTCGGACCGTCCGGGGCCAGTAAGAGCACACTGCTGCGTCTGCTCGGCGCGGTTATCGAAGCACTCGTTGGCCTCGATCCGCCGGATCGCGCACTGACCATCGAACTGCACGACGTGGTGCGCCAATACCCGATCGGTGATCAGCAAGTCCGTGCGCTGGACAACGTCAACCTGACGCTTGAGGGTGGGCAGTTCGTGTCCATCGTCGGGCCGTCGGGGGCGGGCAAGAGCACGTTGCTGCATCTGCTCGGCGCCTTGGACTGCCCTGACACGGGTTCAATCACCTTCGACGGCAAGGAAATCGGCCAGCTTAACGATCGGGAACAATCGGAGTTTCGACACCATCGGGTGGGATTCGTCTTCCAGTTCTTCAACCTGTTGCCGACGCTCTCGGCGTGGGAGAACGTGGCTGTGCCGAAGCTGCTCGACGGCGTTCGACTCGGTAAGGCCAAGCCGGACGCGGTTCGGCTGCTGGAGCGCGTCGGCCTTGGCAATCGCGTCGAGCATCGGCCCTCGGAGCTGTCCGGCGGGCAAATGCAGCGGGTCGCGGTGGCGCGGGCGCTGATGATGGATCCCCCGCTGATCCTCGCCGACGAGCCCACGGGAAACCTCGATACCACAACGGGCGCTTCGATTTTGAAACTACTGGCCGAAGTCGCACACGAGGAAGGCCGCGGCCGCCTGGTGGTGATGGTGACCCATAACCCAGAGGCCGCGCAGGCGACGGACCGGATTATCACGCTGCAGGACGGCAGAGTCGGTTCCGACGAGTCGTTGCTGGTCCCGTGCTGAAACCAGGCTCGGCGATCGGTGCCGCGGCCAGCCGGCTACGGGTGTTCAGCCTGCGCGAACTAACCCTCCATCGTCGCCGCACCACCGCCTCGATCGCCGTAATGGCCGTCTCCGCAATGTATCTCGTCGCCATAATTGGCATTTTCGGATCGATCACCGGGTCGGTGAACCGGCTGAGTGACGGTATCGCGGGCGTCGCGGCCCTGGAGGTGTCGGGTATCACCGACGCGGGATTCCCCGACACCATAACGGGCGACGTGGCCGCGGTTCCCGGCGTCGCGGTCGCAGCGCCGATGATCCGCACGTCGGCGACCGTCGCGTCGGGTCACGTGTTGCTGTTCGGCGCAGACCAGAGCATCGCTGCGCTGGGCGGCGCGCTCAAAGACGGGGTATCGGGTCAGCTGACAAGTTCATCGGACCCCCCCAACGGTGTCCGTGTCGGTCCCGCCGTCGGCCACCGGAAAGGCGATACGTTCCAACTTGGTTCGGAGTCGGTCACGGTCATCGAGGTGCTGGGCGGTAAGCGGCTTGCCGACCTCAACGGCGGGCACTATGTCCTGGCTCCACTTGCTTTGGCGCAGAACATCACCGGGCGGCAGGGTCAGCTCGACTCCATTCTGATCAGCGTCAAACCCGGCGCTGATCTCGCCCAGGTCCGCAAGGCCGTCGTCGCCGCCGTGAACGGCCGGGCGATTGTGGCGGATCCCAGCATGCGGGCGACCCGCGCCGGCGACGGCGTGAAGATGATGAATTACATGGCGCTGATGGGCGCGATGGTTGCGCTGATGGTCGGCGCCTTTCTCATCTACACCACGATGACCATGGCGATCACCCAGCGCCGCCCGGTCATCTCGATGCTGCGCGCGATCGGCGGGCGGCGCGTCACCATCGTTCGTGACATGCTCGCCGAAGCCGCGCTGCTCGGACTTTTCGGCGGGGCCATCGGCGCGGCCGCGGGAATAGTGCTGGGCCGCATAGCGATTGGCCGATTGCCGACGGCCATGACGCAAGGGCTGGAGGCGCGCGTCGAATACTGGCTGCCGGTCTACGCGATACCGACGGCACTGCTGGCCACCGCTCTCACCAGCGTGGCGGCGTCGGCGATGGCCACCCGCCAGGTGTACAAGGTCTCACCGATCGAAGCCTTGGCGCCCGTGGGCGTCTCGGCGGCCGATCGGGTCCCGCGATGGCTGCGGATAGCGACCGGGATCGGCGCCGTCACGGTGCTGGCAGTCTCGATGACGCTCGTCATGACCCAACGGGGCGTGGTGGCCTTTGCCGCGATGTCGGCGGTGTTCAGTGCCGAAGTGGCGCTCGGCTTCGCGCTTACCGCGGCCATCGTGAAGGCCACCGCCGCGACGGCCCGAATGTTCGGCTCGTTCGGGGCACTTGCGGCGGCGACGATCGAACGCGCACCGCGACGGGTGTGGGCCACGGTGATGACGGTGCTCATCGCGGTCGTCACCACCATCGCGATCACCGGCACCAACACCGACATGATCCGCTCGGCGCGGGGCATCTTCTCGTCGGTCGCCGAGGTTCCGGTGTGGGTGAGCGCCGATGCCCCCGACAGCTACCCCACCGACGCTCTGCCGCAAGGTCTTTCAGAAAAGGTGGCCGCGGTGCCGGGCGTGGCGCGCGTCGTCGAGGGCGCATTCGGGTTCGCCGAGGTCGGCGGCACCCGGGTGATGCTCGACGGGTTCTCCGCGGGAAGTGCCGACGCCCTTTTCCGCGCGCTCGACAACCGGGTCCGCGACGACGTGCTCGCCGGGCGTGGCGTGGTGCTCACCCAGAATCTGGGTAAGACGCTGCACGTTCGGGCCGGTGATCGGCTGCGCATGCAAACCCCGCGCGGCGTGCAGGAGACGACGGTGTTGGCCCTGGTGCCGTATTTCTCGACGGTCATCGGCACGGTCGGAATGAGCCTCGACCAAATGCGGACCTGGTTCGAACGTCCGGCGGCCACCGTCTTGCAGGTTTCCGCGGCGGCGGGCGTCGATCCCAAAAACCTGCTCACCGAGGTGCGCCGGGTGGTGCCGGCGCCGAACCACGTCTACGACGGCCACGCCGAGCTGGCCGGACTCGAGGCGCCGATGCGCCAGAGCATGTTCATCGCCAACGCCGTCTGGGTGATCGTGGTGCTGGTGGCCGCGGTGGCGCTGCTCAATACCCTGACGCTGTCGGTGCTGGAACGCCGCCGCGAAATCGGCGTGCTGCGGGCGATGGGCGCCAGCCGCCGGTTCACCTTGCGGATGGTCCTGGTCGAGGCTTTGGGCATCGGGGTGGTCGGCGGAGCGCTGGGGCTGGTGTTCGGCCTGACCGACCAGTGGCTGTTCAGCCTCGTCAGCGGCGAGATGATGAATTTTCACGTCGGCTTCCGGCCAACCGTGATGGTGCTGGTCTTCACGATCGGTGCCTTGGCGATCAGCCTGCTCGGCTCGGTGCCACCCGCGCGTCGCGCCGCGCGACTCAACATCATCGAGGCCGTCAGCGTCGAGTAGGTTAGGTTAGCCGAGATCCATTCGGAATGGCGGATATTCGTCGCGCATCAACGACACGTACACCGCAACCCGATAGCGCCACCGGACGATGCCCATGAGCAGTTCGAAGATGCCCCGGGGAATCGTGCCGGTGCACAACAACGCCACCGCGGTGATCGGAGCGAGCACCTGCAGCAGCGGTTCCATGGCCCAGCACAGCAGTATCTGCGGCAACGCCAGCAGCCACCACTTCACCAACACGGCCCCGCGCGAAAGCCGTTCGGGATAATCCACTTCCAGATCGCCTGGGTAATCCGGCTGCGAGGCCAGGGTGAACGGCGGGTACTTGTCGGTGCTGTTCATCGGGAAGCGGTAATTCATGACGCGCCACGACCAGCGCAGCACACCGACATTGAAGTCGAAGATCGGGCGCGGATACCGCCCGGTGCACAAAATGGCAACGCCGGCAACGACTGTCAGCACCGGATACACCAGGTAGAGCGCGATCAATATCGGGTAATGCGGAACGGCCAGCACACACCACTTGACGAGCCACAGCCAGCGCGAGGGAGCGTCGAATTCGCCTCGCACCCGTACCGGATAACCCGAGTCGCTCATCGCGATACCGCAGGGGCACGTATCGGATAGGTTGCGCGCGCCAGGTCTCGGCTGATTCGTTGCGACAGCCGGCGGTGGCTGGTGGCACGCAGAAACGCGGCAAGGGTCCAGGTGTGCAACCGGTCCGAGATCAACGCCGCGGGTCTCAGTACCGACTCGCCATGGGCAACCTGCAGCGACGCCACCCGCGACACCGCCGCGACCCTGCGTCGCCTGGTCTTCTCGTACCAGCGCAGCGCACTCGGAACATCACTGAACCTGATACCTTGCCGCAGATCCGAAAGCGCCTTGCACAACACCATCGAGTCGAGCAACGCCTGATTGGTGCCCTGCGCGAGGGTCGGCGGCATGGTATGTGCGGCATCGCCGAGCAACGTCAGCGCTCCTCGGCCGGGGGCCGGTATCGGATGCCGAAAATGCGGAAACGGCGACGGGGCCAGATCGTCGTCGGTGAGTTTGTCGAGTAGCAGATCGACCGAGTCGGTCCAGCCGGCGAAGCTCGACCGGATCAAATCGATCGGACGCGTCGGCCTGACGAAATCGGACGACCACGGCAGGTCGAACCACCACTGCAGCTCGCGCTCACCCGCGGGCCAGAGGCCGAGATTGCCGCGCTCGCCGATCACGATCAGGCCGACGCGCTTGTCGGCGAAATCCGGGAAATCGACCAGGCCCTGCCAGCTGCACCAGCCCGTCGGCTTCGCGTCCGGCGCACCGACCACGCCGCGGATTGTCGAGTGCAGGCCGTCGGCGCCGATCAACAGATCGCCGTCGGCCGTGCTGCCGTCTGCGAACATCACCCGCACCCCGTCGCGCCGAGTGCTGACCCGGACCGCCCTGGAGCCGCATCGGATGCGTTCTCCGGGAAAGCCTTCCAGCAGTCGTTGCAGCAGAACGCGACGAGGCACCATCCGCACCGGCGCCCCAAGCCGATCTTCCATCGCCGCCACGTCCACGGTGGCAAGCCGACGACCACCCGAGGTGATCACCCGAACGCTGGACAGCAGCTGACCGGCGCCGTCCATGTCGACGCCCAATTGCCGCAGCACCGTCTCGCCATTGGACCAGATGGTCACCGCCCCGCCACCGGCCTGCACATTGGACCGCTGGTCGAAGACGGCGACGTCATGGCCATCGCGCAGCAGGCCCCGCGCGACGGAAATTCCGGCGACCGCCGCGCCGACCACCAGCACCCGAAGCGGTTGCCGCGGCCGTGCCACCGCTTCGCCGAGGGACCCGCTCGACGTGGGTGGTGGACGACTCACATCAGCGTCGGCGCCGCAGCGATCACGGTCTGTCATCCGCCCTCCAATCCGCTGCGTTGGTCACGTTTCCGCACGCCAATCGGTTCACGCCGAGGGACAGCCGATGGGGCGGTCGAGGTGGCTTCTGACAGCGCCGACACGTCAGGTCTCGCCGAATCGGCATCACGACGCCAGGTAGTCTGCGATTCGATGAGAATCTCTCACACGATCGTCGCCGCTCTGACCGCGTTGAGTCTGGTACTGACGGTAGGCGGTTGCAGCAAAAAGCCCACGCCGTCCACGGGTAGCCGCGGCCCGGCGCCCACATCGTCGGCCGCCGGCCAGCCCTCTGACTACGCCAAGTTATTGATCCAGGCCAGCGACATCGTCGCGCCCGAACCCTTCAAGGCCGGCCCGCCTACCCAGAATCCGAACGGCCAGCCGGGTGTCGCGACGACCTTCAGCACTGAAGACGGCATTCGTGTCATCCACGACACGATCCAGGTGCTGGCGGACGGCGCGGCCGCCACCAATGCGCTGAACGCGGCCAAGGGCGCACAGGCGAACACGTTGAAACACCCGTCCACGCATCCCGCCAACATCGGCACCGGCGGCACGACGGTGATGGGTAATTCGCTAGACCACTCCAAGGGAGTGACGATACTGATGTTCACCGAGGGAAAAGCCTTTGTCACATTGCAATTCGACGGGCCGGTCGACTCGTTGGCGCCTCCGGACTTCGTCAACGACGTCGGTCAGAAACAGGACGCGGCCGTAAAGAAGGGCCTCGGGGGCTGATCGTGTGTCGCGCTATACCACGGTGAATTCGACGCGCGCCCAGGCGTTGTTGCCGTAGCCGCGCGGATTCCACAGGGACGCAGCTGATTCCGGCTGCACTGTGCCGGTGTCGTCCCAGGCTCGAGCGGTGACATGCACAGGCCCCGGTTCGACGTCGACGGTCAGCGACCACGGTCGCCATGACCACTCGCTGGGCGCCCGGTGTAAGTCGGCTTGCTGCCAGGTGAGGCCGTCGTCAAGGGATACGTCGACGCGCTCGACAGCGCGGCCGTCGCCGACGATTCCATAACCACGGATGGTCAGTGCACCCGCCGGGATCCGGTCGCCGTCGGTTGGGTACAGGACGTCGCAATTGAGTGCCAGCGATGACAGCGAAATGCCTTCGCCGGCCGGGCTCGTGTCGGCGTCGGCGTCCGGCGGCAGGATGCGGTAGTCGTGGGCCTGAAAGTAGTTTTGCGACGGCCCGGCTTGCACGATGACGGCCGTGACCCATTTGACGCTGCGAGCCCCGATATAGCCCGGCACCAGGACGCGGACCGGGCCGCCGTGTGCACGCGGCAGCGGTTGGTCGTTCATCTCGCAGGCCAGCAGGACTTCGGGTGACATCGCCTTGCTCAGCGGGATGGAACTGCCGTACGGCTGGGCGGGCCGAGCCTCCAGCGCCACATCCGGGGCGTCGAAGGCAACGTGCAGTCGCTCCCCGAGTTGCACTCCGGCGGCCGCGAGGACATCGGCCAATCGCGCCCCGCGCCAAATGCCCGTGGAAATCGCCCCGTGCGCCCACGGCTCTTTGCCCGGTATGTCCCGCACCCGCAGCATCTCCGCACGCCGATTGCCGGCGCAGGCCAGCGTGGCGACCACGGTGTGCTGCTCGAAATCGGCCTTCAGCTGGCCATATGTCAGGGTGAGCGGCCTGTCCACCAGACCGTCGACCGTCAGCTGCCACTGCTGTGGCGCGATGTCGGGGATAGCGCCGTGGTTGCGGGCATAGAACGCATCGAGCGGGGTGATGGGGTCGTCCGCCAGCAGCGCGGCGGGCGGCTCGGCGTTGTAGGG
The DNA here is from genome assembly GCF_059812225.1 of Mycobacterium sp. NGS66. NCBI lineage: Bacteria > Bacillati > Actinomycetota > Actinomycetes > Mycobacteriales > Mycobacteriaceae > Mycobacterium > Mycobacterium sp. NGS66. The sequence continues at coordinate 48,023 of NZ_JCALCG010000004.1, forward strand.
AAGTTCTGTGCGCACGATCATGTCCTGGCGCTTGCCCCACGGCTCCGGACGAGCCTGCGGGTCTGCGATCGCCTTCATGTCAGCCCCATGTCGGACATTGTCCGTCATCACCGGGGCCAGTGCAGCGCAGTGCGCATCACTCGCTCCCGGCCGGCGTGCCCGATGCCACATACTTGAGCCCGACCCACAACGAAACGGAGTCATCATGGACGACGTCGTCCACGGACATTGCGACAGCACGTTCGACAAGGTCCGCGCCGCGCTGGCGGACAACATCGTTTCCGGCGAAGAGGTCGGTGCCTGTATCGCGATCGACGTCGACGGCGAAACCGTGGTCGATATGTGGGGCGGCCGCACTGACTTCCCGCGCACGCGGGCCTGGCGCGAGGACACCATCGTCAACGTGTGGTCGTCGACCAAGACGGTCACCAGCCTGGCCGGCCTGATGCTCATCGACCGGGGTCTCGTCGAGCTGAACGCACCGGTCGCCCGGTACTGGCCGGAATTCGCGGCAAATGGCAAGCAGGACATCGAGTTTCGTCACCTGTTGTCACACACCTCCGGCGTTTCCGGTTGGAATGCGCCATTCACCACCGCAGACATGTACGACTGGGAGAAGTCGACCGCGGCGCTGGCCGCACAAGCCCCCTGGTGGGAACCGGGAACCGCATCGGGCTACCACGCGCACAACCAGGGCCACCTCATCGGCGAGGTGATGCGGCGCGTCACCGGGCGTTCACTCAAGGAGTTCGTCCGAGACGAAATCGCCGGTCCGCTGGGCGCCGACTTCCAAATCGGTGCCAGGCGTGACGATTACGACCGCATCGCCGAGATCATTCCGCCGCCGCCGCTCGATTTGCCGCTGGAGATGCTGCCCGAAGACAGCCCGATGCGCAAAACCTTCAGCGGCCCACCCCCCAACGCCGACGCCGCCAACACTCCGGCCTGGCGCGACGCCGACTTGGGCGCACTCAACGGCCACGGCAATGCGCGGTCGCTGGCGACGATCTTGTCGGCAGTGTCGTTGGGCGGCAAGGCGTGTGGAGTTCAACTGCTCAAGCCCGAGACCGTCGAGCTGATTTTCGAGGAGCAGGCCAACGGCGTCGACCTCGTGCTGCCCGCACCCGTGCGGTGGGGCATCGGTTATGCGCTGGCGAAAAACGAGGCACTGCCCTATGTTCCGGACGAGAAGATCTGCTTCTGGGGTGGATGGGGTGGCTCAATGGTGGCGATGTGCCCGGACCGCCGCACCACCATCTCCTACGTGATGAACAAGATGGGTCCAGGGATTCTGGGCTCGGACCGGATGGCGACCTACGGGTCGCTGATCTTCGATGCCCTGACGTCGTGACCGCAGACTCGTCGCGAGAACGCTCGCCTACCCTTCCTCCCCGCGGCACCGTCCTCGATATCCCTGACGAGCCCGACTGGGGGCGGATGCGTTCGGAGATCGGAGCGCGCTTGCACACGGCGATGGCCGAATACGGCGTCGACGCCCTGATCCTGTTGATGAACGGCTACGTCCAATACGCAACCGGGTTCAGTTGGCCGCTGCTGGACGCCGGTCTGTCGCATGTTGAGCGCCCGGTGGCGGTGGTGCTGGCCGAGGATGTGCATCCGCATCTGTTCCTGCCTTTCCGCAACGGGGCTTCGTCGGAGCCACCAGGTCCTGCCGACCACCTGCACGGCCCGGTCTACCTCGAATTCGACTACGGCGTAGCAAATTTCGCGCGCGTGCTGGCCCAGTTGATTCCGCCGGGTGCGACGGTTGCCGTCGACGAGATGACCGGTGCGATGCGTCGCTCGGCGGACCTCCTGTTTCCGTCGGGTGCGCCCTCCGATGCGGCGGTGGTGATAGGTGCTGCGCAGCTGGTGAAGACCCGCGACGAGATCTCGTGTATTCGCCGCGCCTCCCGGATCACCGAGCGGGCCATGGCCGATGTGCAGCGGGCGCTGGCGCCGGGCGTGCGGCAGATTGACTTGTCGGCCGCGCTGGTGCGCCGAGCGTTCGAGCTGGGCGCCACCGCTAACATGCTGGAAGCGATCTGGCAGGTGATGCCGCCCTCGCGCGAGGCCGGCGTATGGACGACGCATGGCGACCTGGCCCTACCACTGTTACCCACCGATCGTGAACTGGCAGCCGGCGATGTGCTCTGGACCGACATCAGCTTCAGCTACGCCGGATACTGCTCGGATTTCGGCCGCACCTGGCTGGTCGGCAGGCAACCGGCCGCAGCACAGCAGGACCAGTTCTGGCAGTGGCGATCCATTGTGGACGCGGTGCTGTCGGTAACTCGCGCCGGTGCCACGTCCGGGGATCTCGCCCGCGCGGCGATCGCCGCCTACGGTGGCCGCAAACCCTGGCTGCCGCACTTCTACCTGGGCCACGGCATCGGGACCTATCCCGCTGAAATGCCAATGATCGGAACCGATTTGGGCCAAGAGTTCGACGACAACTTCGTCTTTCCGCCGGGCATGGTCCTGGTTCTGGAACCGGTGGTGTGGGAAGACGGTACCGGCGGCTACCGCAGCGAGGAGATCGTGGTGATCACCGAAGACGGCTATACGCCGATCACCGACTACCCCTACTCCCCCTACGGTGACTGAGCCCGATGACAACTGACGTGGCGCCCGACGATCGGTCATTGCGGATTTGGCGTCGAGCCCGGGCACTGGACCAAATGGCGGCGCACGACCTCGACATCCTCGTGCTCGGGCGCCAATCCAACATCCGCTACGTCACCGGCGCCCCGCAGCTGTGGATCGCCGGGACGCGACCGTTCGGGCCGGTCTGTGTCGTGGTGCGCGCCACCGGCGAGATCTATCTCAATACCACCGACGACGAAGGCGTTCCCGAGGAAATCGGCCACGATCACCTTTACGGACTGGCGTGGAACCCATCGTCCTTGGTCGACGTATTGAAGAAGATTCCCGAGGCGGAAACCGCGCGTCGCGTCGGAACCGACGCGATCACACCCACTTTCGCCGTGTTGCTACCCGACGCGTTTCCCAACGCAGAGCTGGTGGACGGCGAGTTGGCCATGCGAGCGGCGCGGCGCATCAAGACACCCGACGAAATAGCGGCGATGGGGCCGGCTGTTCGCATTGCCGAAAAGGGGCTGGCCGCCGGAGTGGCTGAATTGCGGGCCGGGCTCCCCGAGCAGCACCTGGCCGGCGCGGTGCTGGAAGCCATGGCGGCCGGCGGGGTGAGCGCGCCCGCCACCCAGGACGCCGCGTGGGTGACCTCGCGCGAGCATCCATGGCGACGCGCCCAGCCGCGCGGCACAGTGCGCGACGGCGACCTTGTGGCATTCGCCGCCGGCGCGTTGGCCGGCGGTTATGTCGGCGAAGTGGGCCGGACTTGGCCGGTGGGAGAGCCCGTTCCTGGGGCGCGCCGGCTCTATCAACGCTCGAAGACGTTGTATAGCAAGCTGATTGCGGCCTGTGGCCCCGGCGGCTCCACCCGAGAGCTGCTCGCCGCCTACGAAGCGGCCGGCGAGCCGACGCCGCCGATGCCGATCGCGCATGGGCTCGGACTCGGTTTCGATCCGCCGGTGGTTTCTGAGATCCTTTCTGCCGCAGACGCTCACGAGCGACTGGAGCCCGGGATGGTGCTGGCGATCACGGCCTACGTGTGGGCGAACGGCGCCGGCGCGGTGCTCCGCCGAGACACGGTTCACATCACCGAGGATGGCGCTGACGTGCTGACCGCCAGCCCATCGTGGGATGACGCGGCAGGATAGAGCGAACTCGTCAACCGGGTTCGTCGTCGTCTTCGTCGCGCAGGAATCGTTCGGGGTGGTGAAACGAATTCGTTCTTGGCTGGCCGTGGTCTAAGTGCGGTGGCGGTATCCATTCGGTCTCGCCGTGGGCGTTGGTGCGGGTGGTCCAGCCTTTTTCGACGAGCCGGTTATCTGGGCCGCAGGCCAGGGTGAGGTCGGTGATGTCGGTGCGGTGCGTGGTGGTCCAGCCTTTTACGTGGTGGGCTTCACTGTGTTAGGCCGGCGCTGGACAGCCCGGTCGGCTACAGCCGCGGTCCTTGGCGTAGAGCATGATTCGCTGCGCGGGTGAGGCGAAGCGTTTGGTGTGATACAGGGCCAGGGGTTTGGCGCCGTCGAAGATGGCCAGGTAGTGGTGGGCGTGGCTGGCCATCCGGATCAGATCCGACATCGGCAGCAGCGACCCGCCGCCCGTGTGGGCTTTGCCGGCGGCGGCGTGCAACTCCTTGACAGTGGTCATCGCGATGATTGATACCGGCAGCCCGTTGTGCTGACCCAGGTCTCCGGAGGCGAACAGGCCGCGCAGTCCGGCGAGAAACGCGTCATGGTTGCGCTGAGCCTGAGAGCGGGTGTCGCGGCGCACCGCCTCCTCATCGGGCTGCTCGTCGACCACCGGGTTTTCGTCGTCGGGGTTGCACGCCCCCGGTGCGGCCAATTTGGCCAACAGGGTCTCGATGGCGGCGCGCAGCTCCGGGGTCACCATGCCGCTGAGGCGGGACATGCCGTCGTATTCCTGTTTGCCGAGGGTGAGGCCGCGCTTGCGGGCGCGCTCGGTGTCGTCGAGTTCGCCATCGGGGTTGAGCCAGTCCATGACTTTCTGGGCGTATTGGGCCAGCTCGTCGGGGCGGTAGTGGCTGGCCTTGTCGGCCAGGTCGGCGTCGGCGGCGTCGCGGGTGGGCAGGTCGATGTCGGTGGGCAGGTGGGAAAAGAAGCTGCGGATCACCTTGATGTGGCCGTCGCCGATCAGCCCTTGGCGTTGGGCGGCCGCGGTGGCGCTGAGCTGTGGGGCCAGCGGTTCGCCGGTCAGCGCGCGGCGCTGGCCAAGATCGTCGGCGTCGGCGATGCGCCGGGCCGCTTCGGCTTTGGTGACCCGCAGGCGGTTGGCCAATGCGGTGGATAAGCCGCCGCCCAGTTCTTGTTCGCCCGCTTGGGCTTTGACTTGGTTGATCAAGGTGTGCTGGGGGGCGCGCAGCCGGCGGGTTAGGTGTTCTAGCCGCTCCAACGCGCGCAAGCGTTCTGGGGTGGTGAACACGTCAAAGGACAACCCGCACAACCGGTCCACCTCGGCATCGAGCGCGCGAAAGACCTCCACGACCTCTTCACGACTGCTCGAACTCATGCCGCAAGCTTATGAAGACCCACCGACAACAAACCCTGAAATGTGGCCACTGAAGCCACAGTGACACAAGGGATTTAGACCCGTCGCGAGCAGACGCAAAGTCCCCCACCTTCGTACCAAATAAGGCGATTTTGCGTCTGCTCGCGCTTTACGTCACCAAGTCTGTTCGGCAGCGCGGACCAGCATCTGGTTCACCGCCACCCGACGATCACGCGTCACCATGTACAGCACCGCATCCGCGATATCGTCCGGCCGCAACTTCACCATGCCGGCGGTCCGGTGCTCGAATGCCTCACGCGCCGGGCCATTCAGGTGATCGAAAATCTCGGTGTCAACAGTTCCGGGACCCACCACTCCGACCCGCACCCGCTTTTCGATCAACTCCTGGCGGAGACTTTCACTGAAAGCATTCACCCCGAATTTGGTCAGCGAATACACCGCGGTGCCGGGCCGGGCCACCCAGGCCGCAGTCGAGCTGATGGTGACCACATCGGCCACGCCGCGCGGTGAATCGGCGGCGGCGTCGATCAGATGCGGCAACGCTGCCCGGGTGACGTAGAGGACTCCGCGAATATTGACCGCCACCATGTCATCCCAGTCTTGCACTGCGGCTTCGGCCGCGGACCCAGATTGCATGACGCCGGCGTTGTTGACCACAATGTCGAGGCGTCCCAATGCGTCGACGGCACGCTGCACCGCATCCGCCGCCTGATCGGCATCCGTGATGTCGGCAGGCACGGCAAGCGCTGTGCCACCGAATGATTCGATCTCCGACTGCAGCGCCTGCAACCGATCGTCCCGCCGGGCCAACACGGCCACCGCAGCACCGTGCTCGGCGAGCGCTTTCGCGGTGGCGGCGCCAATCCCGCTGCTGGCGCCCGTCACCAACGCGGCAGCACCAGCCAATGTGGGCGTCATGTCGTGGCGCCCGTGCCGGCACCCAGGATCTCGCGCAGGACATAATCGGTGTCCTCACCGAGGTCGGGTGCGCCGCGTTCGATGCGTGCCGGGTTTCGCGTCATCCGCCACGACGGACCGATGATCGGCCGCTGCCCTTCGCGGTGATCGGAGACGAAGCGATACAAGCCGCGGTCCCAAAGCCGTTGATCGCCAATGACATCGATGGCGGTGGCGCTCTTGTTCGCGGGCACACCCGCCATCCGCAGTCGATGCGCGAGTTCTTCAGCGTCGTGATCCCGGGTCAATACCCCCAGCCCGGCATCGAGAGCCGCCCGGTCAGCCTGGCGACGGGCCCGAGTCGAATAACGATCAGCCAACGACTCCGCATCCAGCACCTCGCATAGCCGTTGCCACTCAAGGTCATTGGCTACGGCAATGCTGACCCAGGAACCGCCGCGGCATGGGTAGCAGCCGTGCGGACACAGGTCAGGATGGTTGTTGCCGTGGGGCCCCAGCCGTTCTCCAGTCAGACTGTGTTCCACGAGGCAGTCCCCGATCATCGAGGAAAGCACCTCCACGGCAGAGACGTCGACGAATTGCCCTGCACCGCAATGCTCGCGATGCAACAACGCGACCACGGCCGCAAACGCGGCGGCCGCGCCAACCGTCGAATCACCGTAACGCATGCTCATCCCGAGGGGCGGCCCGCCAGGGTAGCCGACCAGTCCGGCGAGCCCAGCCAACGCGGCGAACGACGGCGCATAACCGGTTTGGTGGCCCAACGGCCCGTCGTTGCCCCACATCTTGATCGACACCGAGATGATGTCCGGCTTGATCTCCTTGAGCTGGTCATAGCCCAGGCCCTGGCGCTCCATCGCGCCCGGGCGGAGGTTGTTGATGACGATGTCGCTGCGGGCGATCAGCTCGCGCAGCCGCGCCATACCCTGTGCCGACTTGATATCGAGGTCGACGCTGAGGATTTCCGGGTTGATGCTCAGGAAGTACGGGGCGTGGTTGACGTCCGTGCCGCCGTAGGCGCGCATTTCCTCGGGGCTGCCAGCGGTTTCGACCTTGATCACCTCAGCGCCCAATAGCGCCAGCAGCTTTCCCGCGTACGGGCCGGCCCACACTTTGGTGAGCTCGACGACGCGCACCCCTTCCAGCGGGCCGCCCCGGGCACGCATGGGGGCCTTGAGCTGAGGCGACTTGACGGTCAGCGACGTGCGCGGTGCACCCAGCCCAGTCATGACATCCGCGGTGTGCTGGCCGAGAGCCGGTGCGGCAAAGGCGGTTTCCGCCGGCGATGCGGTCAACCGGTAGGGAACCGTGGCGTACGACGCGCGCCCCAGCACCGGGTGACGTATCTCCCGGAAAAAGCCTCGGTGCCGGTACTGTGGCGAGGCACGCAAGTCCGCAGCGTCGTTGACCGGCACCAGCGGCACGTTCAGGCGTTGGGCTGCTTCGGCAGCAGTCTCTTTGGGCAACTCCTTGACCCACGCCGCGAATCCGCGCTGAAAGGTCGCCACTTTCTCTGCCGTGACGGAGAACTCCAGCCAATCGTCGTCGAAGTCGTCGAGCCACTTTGGATGACCCATCAGCGCCTTGACCCCGAGCCAGTGCGCGCGGTTGGTCACGTACAGGTAGACAAAGCCGTCGGCGCAGGCGAAAAACGATGCCGGGCCTTGCTGGTCGTAGTCGTCACGTGTGCCGTGAGCGGGCACCTCACCGGTGATGAAGCGACCCAGTATGCAATCGGCGCGGGAGACCAGCACGGCGTGCTGCGAAATGTCGACGAACTCGCCTCCGCCGGTGTGCAGCCGCCGAAACAACGCCGATACCACGCACAGCGCCGCATCCAACCCCGCTTCGTAATCGGGCAGGAATCGGCCCGGTCCTTGCAGCGGTGGCTGGGCCGGGTCGGCATGGCTGGGCGTGTGATAGCCCCATCCGCTGGCATGAAATACGTTGATGCTCTTGACGTTGTCGAACTCGGCAGCCGCCCCATGGCCAAACGGCGTGATTGAACAGAACACCACGTCCGGATGCTGCTCGGCCCGGTCGCTCGCGCGGTCGACGATAACCGCGTCTGCCGTTCCGATGAGCCGCGTCAGTTCCTCAGCAGCCGCATCCAATTCGACAGACAGCTTGTTGGTGTTCAGGTAGGCAAACAAACCACTGCCTTCTGGTCCATCGGCGACAAGCGGTGCCAGGTAGCGAGTGGTGCTGCCCCGTCCCGGCGGCTCCACCTTGATCACTTCGGCGCCGAAGTCGGCCAGCAGCTTGCCGCAGTACTCCCCTGCGACGGACTCGGCCAGCTCGACGATCCTGATACCGGAAAGTGCCGACATGCCCGGCTTAAGGCTTGTTTCGCCCGGAGCGGCTCAGCCGCCACTCCGGCGGGAAGTTCATATCGTTGTCCTTGACAACGTTGTTGAGGCCCTTGCTGAAGGTGCCCTCGGTGAGATCGACCTCATTGTCCCGGTCGTTCGTGATCATCGGCAGCATCCCCTCGACCATGCCGGTGAGCAGACTGCCGAAGTACTCCCCTTTGTGTTGCTTGTAGAGCTCCAGGAACGTCTTCTGCACCGCGACCGTGTCGGTCGGGCGGGACCGGGAACATGCCATCGCGTATTTCAGTGTCTCGTCTTCGAGCTTGTCTCGGGGCACCACGCTGTTGACGAAGCCGCAGTCGTACATTTCCTTCGCGGTGAATGGCCGTCCGGTGAATAGCATTTCGGAGAACTTCCGCAGGCCCATGGTCTCGGCCCACCACCACAGCCGAGGGCCCCAGCCCACGTAGCGGAAGGCCGGGTGCCCGAACAGTGCGTCGTCCGAGGAGATCACCAGATCGGCGTCGCCGGCCTGGTAGAAGTGCCACCCGTAGCAGTAGCCCTTGGCCTCGATGATGCTGATCTTGCGGAGTTCCTGCAGTGGACGGTTTCCGGCGCGGGCCTTGGCGTAGAAGTCGGTGACCGTGGACAGGTAGCGATAGGATCCGCCGGGCGGGTACTTGACGTCGTCGTCGTTGATGGCGAGCTCGTGCAGCAACGGCATGCCCGGGTTCTCCAGCATCCCCCGTTGCTCGGGCAGGTCGCCGCCACTACCGAAATCCTCACCCTCGCCGCGGATTACCACGACCTTGACGTCGTCGTCCACATTGCACTTGTGGATCAGGTCGGCGTAGTTCTGCCGCATTCCCAACGTGGTCGAGTTCTGCGCGTCGGGACGGTCGAAGGTGATGTAGGCGATTCTGTTCTTGACGTCCTTCTCGAACTTGATGTATTGCTCCGCTTCCTTTTTCATCTCTTCGTAGTCGTATTCGGGCATCAGTATTCTCCTACTTCAGTAGTGCACCCGCGTCGACGGGCAGCGAAACGCCGGTGATGTAACGAGATTCGTCGGAGGCGAGGAACAGCACCGCGTTGCTGATGTCGATGGGTTCCACCCAGGGCACCGGCAGCGTGTGCGTCATCTGCGAGAACGGCGCGAAGTCCTCCGGCCCGGGATTTTCCAAGTCCGGACGGAATAGGCGAAACGTCAAGTCGTTCATGGTCATCGGTGTGTTGACCTGGCTGGGGTGCACCGAGTTCACCCGGATCCGGTGCTGGCCCAGCTCGACCGCGAAGGACCGCATCAGCCCCATCACGCCGTGCTTGGCGGCGATGTAGTGGCCGGTGTAGGCCAGGGCCTTGTGCGACCCGACCGATCCGGTGAGCACGACGGATCCGCCTCGCTCGCCGGCGATCAGGTGCGGCACACCGGCTTTCACCGTCTTCCACACACCCGACAGGTTGACGTCGATCATGTCCTGCCAGATGTTTTCCGGGATCTTGTGCAGTTTCTTGCCGATAGTCCCGATGCCCGCGTTCGCGACGATGATGTCGAGTCGGCCCAGCTGCTCCACCCCGCTGTCCACCACGGCCTTGAGCGAATCGTAGTCGCGCACGTCGACCTCCGCGGTCACGATGCGCCGGTCTTGGGCCTTGACCAACTCGGCGGTCTCGGCGAGGTCAGCCGGTGTTGAAGGCGGGTAGCTCAGGTTCTCGATCGGCGCACAGATGTCGATCGCGATGATGTCGGCGCCCTCTTGAGCCAGCCGCACCGCGTGACTGCGGCCCTGTCCCCGGGCGGCACCGGTGATGAACGCAACCTTGCCCTCGACCCGGCCGGTCATGACGCCACCAACGCGGGCATGCTTTCCCAGCCCCGCACGGTCGACGTCGGGCTCAGCTTGGCCCGAGACAGATCGACCTCCCATTCGGGGAACCGTTTGAGGATTTCCTCCAGCGCGACCCGGCCTTCCAGGCGGGCGAGCGCCGAGCCCAGACAGAAGTGCGTTCCGACGCTGAAGGTCAGGTGTGGCCGAGGGACGCGATGGATGTCGAACTCGCCGGCGTCGGGACCGAACTGGCGCTCGTCGCGGCACGCCGAGCCGATGAGATTGATCATCACGCTGCCCTCGGGGACGGTCTGGTCGTAAAAGGTGACATCGCGCGTGACATAGCGCGCCGTGTGCGGTGCGGGCGGCTCGTAGCGCAGCAGCTCTTCGATCGCCTGCGGGATGAGGCCGGGATTCGCGACGAGCTCGCGACGCTGATCGGGGTGCTCGGCGAGAACCTTTCCGGCCCAACCGATCAGCCGCGTCGTCGTCTCGTTGCCCGCTCCGGCGACGACGTTGACGTAGACCAGGATCTCGTCGCGGGTCAGCTGTCGGGTGGTGCCGGTTTCGTCGACGAACTCCACGTTGAGCAACTCGGTCATGATGTCGTCGGACGGATTCTCCGCCCGCCAATCGATGTACGCGGCGAACTGTTCGCCCACCGAAAGGCCTTTTTCGGCCGCCTGCATGGGCTTACCCGCCTCGGTGCGCAACTGTGCATTGGCGCGATCGCGGATGTACTCCTGATCATCTTCGGGGATGCCGAGCAGCGCACTGATGACTTTCATCGGCATCTGCGCGCCCAGGTCGGTGACGAAGTCGAACCGTCCCGATCCCACCAGTGGATCCAGCGCCTGCGCACAGAACTGCCGGATCATCGGCTCCAGCGCGCTGATCTTGCGTGGTGTGAACATGCGGGACAGCAGCTTGCGGTGCACGTCGTGGATCGGCGGGTCTTCGAAGATGAGCATCCCCGACGGGATCTCCAGGTTGGCCTTGATCAACTCCAGGATCGCGCCGCGAGCGGAGCTGAAGGTGGCATGGTCGACCAGCGCCTTGTTGACGTCGACGAATCTGCTCACCGCGAAAAAGTCGTATTCGGCGTTGTAATACAGCGGCGCCTCGTCGCGCAGCCGTGCGAACATCGGATACGGGTCGGCAATGAGCTCGACATCGTATGGATCGAACCGAACGTGGCTCTCGGTGCTTGTCGACACGAAATCTCTCCTACCGCTGGTATTTTCCGCTACCGGTTCGCTCCGGCTCGCTGACGGTTCTTCTCTATGTGCGTAGAGAACCATACCGCCGACGCGCTGGCAATAGGCCCGTGAAACCCGTATCCCTGTGCGGACCGAGCATTTCAGGTCCGCCGGCGCCTGGCCGTGCGGCGCCCGCGGGCTCCGGTAAGTCGTCCCTTGTCCGGGCTCTTCAGGATGCCGGTGGCAATCGCGGCCAAGATTCCGTCGAGTTGTTCGGCACTCTGGACAATCCGGTCGCCGTGGGCGACCCGCTGCAACAGGCCGTTGATGAATGTCAGCGTGACGTTGCTCAGATCCTCGATCACGGCCGATTCCAACTGGGCGCCGTCAGGCATCAGCTGTACCAGAATCTCGCGATGCAGCTTGGTGAAACCATCGGTGGCCTGTTGCAAGATCGCGGCGAGCGCCGGGTCGCGAGTCGCCTGCATCGTCAGCTCGTATCGGGCTTTGGTGCGGGACAACTGCGGCTCGCTGCCGGCTTGGATTACCACCTGCGACAACCGCGACGGTGAGGGATTGTCGCCCCGGCCGTCGGTGCTGTCGACCACCGAGTGCAGGCTGGCGAGGTCCAACTCGGCCAGCCGCTCCGCGACCGCGCGCAGCAGCGCCGATCGGGTGCGGAAGTAGAACGAGGTGGTGCCGTCGGGAACCCCCGCCTTGCGGTCCACCTTCAGGTGGCTCAACCCCTTGGCACCGTCGTCGGCCAAGAGCTGAATCGCCGCATCGCAAAGATCCCGCCGGCGCTCCGCGGGATTGGGCTTTCGCCGCTGCGATGCGGGATCGGCACGTTGAGCCATGGCGCGGGAGCTTTCCTCAGGCAGGAGACCGGTATCTGGATCGGAAGCGTACTCTATGTTCGTAGTGTGGGCAAAGGGCTGTTCGATGCTGCGTGTTTCAGTGACACGCCGCTTGGCGCCTCTTGATCGACAGCAACGGTCGTCTACCTTGCTGAGTGTGACGACGCAAGGCACGGCTCACCGTGCGGGCATAGCAGCGGTCGTCATCCTGCTGGGCGCGCTGTTGTGCGGCTGTCACTCGGGGCACCACGCCGCCTCGTCGAACACCCCTAAGACCACCGCGCCACCACAGCCGATGTCAACGACGATAGTGACCCCATCGATGGCGCCGGCGCCGCGGATTCGGCCATTGCCGGTTCGGCCGGTGCAGGGGTCGAAGATGACGACGGCCGACAAGTGCCCCGCGACAAATCCGGACGCTCCCGTCGCACCGGCGGACGTCCTGGTCACCTGCGACCTCGCCCGGACCAACGTCTACACGCTGGGCCCGGAGACGATGCAACTGGTGCTGACCAGGGTGGACCCACCGAGGCCATTGACCGCGGACTACTTCGAGGTGAACCTGACCCTGGATCCGTCCTCGGCGGCCGCGTGGGCGTCGTTCACCGCCGGCCACACGCACGCCCATATCGCCTTCGTCCGTGACGATCTCGTGCTGGAGGCGCCGACCATCCAAGAACAGGTGACATCTGGACAGATTGCGCTGACCACCCAAACGGCACCGGCCGCCGACGAATTGGCCCGATTGGCGGGCCAGCCGGAATGAGCGTTGTGCGCTGATTCAGCTGGGCTCGCGCAGCGGGAGGCCGGCCGCGCGATAGATCGCGTCGATCACGGTCATGTTCTCGACCGCGTCCTGCGGCGCCGTCCGCACCGGCTCGCCGCGCAGGACGGCGGCGACAAACGCGTCGAGTTGATAGGCATACGACGGGCGACGCCCGAAATGCGCCACCCGCTTGCCATTTGGCGATCGAACTGCGAGCCGATGGTAGACCTGCGGCAAAACGGGGTTGAAGACGCGTAGCTCACCGCGTTCGCCAACGACTTTCGCGCTGACCTGCAGCAGGTGCTTGGACCACATCGAGCAACGGACCCGGCCGGTGTGCCCGTCGGCGAACCTCAACTCGGCCGTCATCGCCCGGTCGACCTGGGCATCGCGCAACTTCGCCTGCGCGGAAACGACTTCCGGTGTGGAACCGCCGAACGTGCGGGCCATGTGGACCGCATAGCAGCCCGCATCCATCGTCGCGCCACCGGCGAGCGAATAGTTGTAGCGGATGTCGGAAAAACGCGGAAGCGGAAAGCATAAGGCCGCCTCCACGCGGCGCAGCTTACCCAGCTCGCCCGAGGCAATGATCTCCTCGACGCGCAGGGCCAGCGGATGGTAGCGGTAGTGGAAAGCCTCCATCACAACGCGACCCGAAGCCGTGGCCAGGTCTGCGATCTCGCGTGCTTCGGCAGCATTTGCGGTGAACGGTTTTTCACACAGCACGTGTTTCCCGGCGGCCAGTGCGGCTCGAGTCCACTTGCCGTGCAAGCCATTCGGCAGCGGGATGTACACCGCATCCAGTTCGGGATCGGCGATCAGGGCGTCGTAGCTGTCATGCACCCGGGCAATGCCGTGTTTTGCGGCGAAGGCTCGGGCGCGTGCCACATCGCGGGCAGCGACCGCGGCCACGACGGTTTCGGCATTTGCTTTGGCCGGGTTGACGAGGGCCATCGGCGCAATGCGTGCGGCACCCAGGATGCCGATCCGCAGCGGGGTCGCTTCTCCTGACACGACGTGAACGCTAGCAGCCGCGGGGTCAGCGACGCGCAAACGTGGGGGCGCGCTCCGGCCGAACGCCGACGCCGATGAAATAGGCCGGCACAAAGGACAGCCAGGGCAGCCGTTGCACCAGGCCGAGGAGGGCTGTCGGAGGAGTCGGGTCCGCTCCCTGCAACAGCGGGCCGACCAGCGTTCGCTGCAGCATTCGCTGCACCGTTTGGGTTACCGCGGTCGGAAATAGCCGGCGGCGGCGGACCGCCGCCAGATCGCGTTCCGTGACGTGGTGCCGGCGCAGCGGTTCGGCCAGTACGGTTGCCGCGGCGACGGCATCCTGGACGGCCAGGTTGATGCCGACGCCGCCGAGCGGAGACATCGCATGCGCGGCGTCGCCGATGCACAGCAGCCCGTCGGTGTGCCAGCGATGCAGCCGATCGACCCGGACATCGAGATGCTTGACTTCGTCCATGGACGTCAGCGCGGCCACCGAGTGGGTCATATCCGGTAGCAACGCGTTGACGTCGCGCCGGAACGCCTCGATGCCCCGGGCGCGCAGTTCGCCGTCCGTCCCTTTCGGGCCGATATAGGCGATCTGGTAATAGCCTTCGCGCGGAATCACGCCCAGCGCCTTGCCGGGGCCGACCCGCGGCAGGAAGGAGAACTCGGTATCTTCCTCGTGCGGCAGCCTGAACCACCACACGTCGAAGTTGACCGGGTATTCGTGTCTCTTCAAACCGGCTTCGTCAGGAGCGATCGACGACCGGCCGTCGCACGCAACGGTCAGTTCGGCTTTCAATTCGCCGGGGCCGTCGGGTCCCGTGTAGCGCACCCCGGCGACCCGGCCGGCGTCCCACAACAGGCTGGTGGCTTCGGTGTTCATCCGCAACGTGAAAGTGGGCTCGGCTCCGGCGGCCGCGGCCAGTAGCTTGAGCAAGTCCCATTGCGGCACCATCGCGACATACGGATGAGGTTGGCCGAACCGGCCGAGCCGTCCGAAATCGACGTAGGTCACCGAGCGGCCGTCGGCCTCAAATGTCGCCTTGTGCACCTGGGTGTGCGGTAGCGCCGCGAAACGCTCCCACAGGCCGAGTTCGTCGAGCAGGCGCATCGTCGTCGGGTGCACCGTGTCGCCGCGGAAGTCGCGCAGGAAGTCGCCGTGCTTCTCCAGCAGGGTGACGTCGACACCTGCCCGGGCCAACAACAACCCGAGGACCATTCCGGCCGGGCCGCCGCCGATTATCGCGCATGTCGTCGTGTCAACCATCAGCGCCCAAGCATACGGGGCGGCGAGGTCAGGAAAATTCCGGCAGCTCGACCTCGAAAACCGAGATGGGATCCAGGATCACGCCGGTGTCCGCCACGTAGCGCTCCCACAGCGCGAGCAGCTCGGCCAGCTTGTCGGGTTGCGCGTCCGCCAGATCGTGGATCTCGCCCGGGTCGCGGGCGAGGTCGTAGAGCTGCCAGGTGCCCGGGCCATACGGGGGCGGCAGGCACAGCGCCTTCCATTCGCCTTGCCGGATGGCGCGCCGCCCGAACAACTCCCAACCCGTGCCGGTGTCGGCGTCGTGGACCGTATCGGCGGTTCCGGACAGGTAGGGCAGCAATGAGCGGCCGCGCATGGGCACCACTTCCCGGCCGCCGTAGGTCGTGGGGTGTGCGGTGCCCGCAAGTTCCAGCACGGTAGGGGCGATGTCCATGACGGTCGTGAACGCGGTGCCGATCTGACGCTGCCGGGCGAAGCCGGGCCAGGTGACGAAGCCGACCACCCGGATCCCGCCTTCGCTGGTGAACGCCTTGTGCAGGCGTGACGGTGCGGTGGCGGCTTGGGCCCAGCGCGGGCCGTACCAGATGTACGACGTGGGCCCGCCGAGGTTGTCGAGGCTGTTGTCACAATACTTTTCGATCTGCGCGGCGATCTGTGGGCCGCGCAACGGCATCGCCTCGACGATCGCGCCTTCAGCGCCGTTGTCGGACAAGAAGATTACGACCGTGTCGGACAGTTCACCCGTCTCGGCCAGGTAGTCGACCACCCGCCCGACATTCCAGTCCATCCGCTCGACCATGGCCGCGTAGACCTCCATGCTTCGTGCCGAACGTGCGCGCTCGTCGGCCGTCATGTCGGCCCATTCGGGAGCACCGTCGGCGACGACGGGATGCGGAATGACATCGGGCTCACACAGGCCCAGCCGTTTGAGTGCGGCCAAGCGTGCGTCGCGTAAGGCGTCCGGCCCGGTGTCGTAGCGGCCGCGATACTTCGCGATGTAATCCCGGGGTGCTTGCAGGGGCCAGTGCGGCGCCTGGAAGGGCAAGTAGGCGAAGAATGGTCGGTCGTCCTCGCGTTCCCGCAAGTAGCGCAGCAATGTGTCGGTGTAGGAGTCCGACGAGTAGAAGTTGTCACCGACCGTGACGAACCGGTCGTCTTCGGTGTAAAGCGTTGGCGCCGGGGAAAATCCGGCGCCCTTGGCACCGCCGTAGTGGCTGGCGCCGGCTGGCAGCAGGGCAAACGATCGCTCGAATCCCCTTGCCCATGGCGAGGTCTCGATCGTGTCGCCGAGGTGCCATTTGCCCGACATCAACGTCAGGTAGCCGGCGTCGCGCAACAATTCGGGCAACGTCACCACTCGGTCGTTCAAATAGCCTTCATATCCTGGCGCACCGGCGAATTCGGGGATGGCGACCTCGAGCATGGTACCGATGCCGGCGATGTGATGGTCGGTTCCGGTCAGCAGCATCGCCCGCGTAGGAGAACACGCCGGCGCTGAATGAAAATCGGTGAAGCGGCATCCCGCATGGGCCAGCCGGTCCAGGTTCGGTGTATTGATCTCGCCGCCGAACGCGCCGATGTCGGAAAACCCGAGATCGTCTGCGACTATCACCAGGAAGTTCGGACGCTTCATGTCGACGACAATAACCAGCGCCTGCTTGGTAGCATGAGCTACCATCCGCGTCTCGGACAGCCCTGATCAGGATCGTTCAATGCCGCTAGCTGTGGGAACGGTGATCGCCGGCTACCGGATCGAGGGTGTGCTGGGTTCCGGGGGCATGGGCACGGTTTATCTGGCGCGCCATCCGACACTGCCGCGCAACGATGCCCTGAAGATCCTGTCCACCGAACTGTCACTGGACGACAAGTTCCGCGCCCGATTCGTCCGCGAAGCCGACCTGGCCGCCACGTTGAGCCATCCCAATATCGTCACCGTGTTCGACCGCGGAGAAACCGCAGACGGTCAGCTGTGGATAGCCATGGAATACGTCAAAGGCACTGCGGCCAATGGCCTTTCGAGGTCAGACCTGACGCTGCAGCGGATTATTCGCATCACCACCGACGTCGCCAAAGCGCTCGATTACGCCCATTCCCGACGGGTGCTGCACCGCGACGTCAAACCCGGCAATTTCTTGGTCTCGGGTCCCGGGGCCGATCAGGAACGAGTTCTGCTCGCCGACTTCGGGATCGCCCGCGCGCTTGACGACGCGACATCGCTTACCGCGACCGGCTCGCTGGTTTTCACCGCGGCGTATGCGGCTCCGGAGGCGATCGAAGGGGAAGCCGTCGACCATCGGGCAGACATCTATTCGCTGGGCTGCTCGCTGTTTCGGCTGCTGACCGGGCGAACGCCGTATGGCGAAACCGGTTCGCTTGCTGCGATGTTGATGGCCCATTTGATGCGGCCGATCCCTCGCCCAAGCGAGGTGTCCCCGGGACTGCCACCCGCGATCGACGCCGTGATCGCCCGCGCAATGGCCAAGGATCCCGACGATCGGTTCAGCACCGCGGGCGAGCTGGCCGGCGCGACCGCGGAGGCGTTGACCCGTCGTCCCGCGATGCCGTCATCTGCGACCGAAACACGGACGTGGAGCACCCGGCCGGTGTCGCATCCCAGTGCGCCGCCGGCGCCCAGCAGGGTTGCGCGACCCACGCCGATGCCCCCGCCGTCCACGCCGCCTTACCCGCCCGAAGGCGTCAGGCAGCCACCACCGCGGCGGCGTGGGCGGCGCGGCCTGGCCCTGACTGCTCTGACACTTTTTGTGGTCGCGGTGGCTACCGCCGTGACGGTGCTTCTGGTCGGCCACCACCGTCCCGGCGGATCGGCGCAGTACCAGGCGCAGACGCTCACCGGAGTGTATGGAGCCGTTCACCTCGATAAGCGACCGCTGGCCATCGCGGCACTGGGACCAGGTGATCCCGATGCGGTGCTGTCCTTGGGGGTCCAACCTGTGGTGATCGGCGGCATGGCCGGAAACTTGCCCAATTGGCTTCAGGCCCTGATACATTCGTCTCCCGCAGTGGTCGCCACCGGCTATCCGGCAGCGGTGGCCGCAACGAAGCCCGACCTGATCATCGACACCGGCGAAATCGACAAATCCACCTACGACAAGCTGGCCGCCATCGCGCCGACGTTGACCCGTCCGGCCGACAGCACACAAGATTGGACCTGGCAGGCGCAGCTGACGTGGATCGCCCAAGCGGTTGGCCGATCCGATACCGCGAAAACACTGATCGGCGATGCGGCGTCGCGACTCGGCACGATCAAATCGCAGCATCCGGGTTTCGGCGGCAAGTCGATCACCGTGGTCAACTACTCCGGTGCCGCCACCACCGCCGCAGCGCGCGTATCACGTCCGACGAGCTACCTGGAAGCCTTGGGATTCACCTACAATGCCCGGTTTCGACGCGGGGCCACCGATCCTCCCGAGGTGCCGCTGGACACCGAGAGCGCATTCTCCGAAGCCCGGTCGACCGCCGTCATGGTGCTGTGCCGAACCGACCCGGCCGCCGGCGGCGGCGGATACAACGGGCTGCCAGCAGGTTTCACCGCCTACACCGGTATCTTGGTCATCGTCGACGACCCGGCCACCATCGCCGCGCTCAGCACCGGCGGCCCGGCCGCCAATGCCTATCTCGACCAAGCGCTGGTCAACAAACTGGCCAACCAGATCCATTGAGCTGCGTCGGCTCGCCGAACGTGTTCTGAGGGCGGCAATTTGGCGATTTTTTCGCCATGAGAGCACGCTCGGTGCAAAAGGTGGCGGAACGGTCAGAAAGCGTCCGGATCCTGTTGGATTTCCACCGGCACCGGATGGCGATACAACCGGGAGGCGTTCTCCCACGTGAACTTGCGGATCACGTCCGGCGGCAGGCCGCCGATCTGTTCGTGGATCGTTTCCTGGGTGTGCGGCCAGGTCGAATCGCAGTGCGGGTAGTCAGCTTCCAGCATGATGTTGTCCACGCCGATCCGGTCGTGCTGGACAAACGACGACTTGTCCTCCACCGCGCAGAACCAGAAGTTACGTGTGAAAACCTCTGCGGGAGTCAAGCTCTCACCCAGCGCCCGCCAGGTGCCATACATCTCGTGATAGCTCAGCATGTGGTCGAGCCGGTCCAGCAGCCCGGCGACCCAGCCGATTCCGCCTTCCGACAGGCAGATCTTCAGATCGGGGAATCTGCTGGGCAGACCGGAGTACAACCAGTCGACCGCCGCCGAAATGGCGTAGGCGAAAAACAGCACGCCCTGCACATCGGGCGGCGCATCCTCGGTGGTCGACGGCGACGAACCCGAAGACCCGATGTGCAGATTCACCACGGTGCCGGTCTCCGCGCACGCTGCCATCATTGGATCCCAATGACCTGAATGAATACTCGGCAGGCCCAGCATTGCCGGGTTCTCACTGAAAGTGATTGCGTGGAAGCCCCTCTCGGCGTTTTCGTAGACCATGTTCGCGCCAACTTCGGGATCCAGCAGCCACGGCAACTGGCACGGAATGATCCGGTCCGGATAGGAACCTGCCCACACCTCGAGGTGCCAATCGTTCCACGCCCGTACCGAAGCCAGCGCCAGGTCGCGATCCTTGGTCACCTGCTGCAGCCGCTGGCCGGCGAAGCCCGGCAGAAACGACGGGAAGTTGAGGGAAGCGTAGATGCCGTTGAGGTCCATATCTTTGATGCGGGCATGGATATCCCAAGCGCCCCTGCGCATTTCGTTGAACCGAACCGGCTCGAATCCGTACTCCTCGACCGGTCGCCCGACCACGGCGTTGAAGCCGACGTTGGGCAATTCTTGGCCGTCGTAGACCCACGTTTGTCCGCCCCGCTCGGTGTCCACGACTTTGGGCGCGCGGTCGGCGAACCTGCGCGGCAGGCGTCCGGTGAAGGTGTCCGGAGGTTCGACGATGTGGTCGTCCACCGAGATCACCGTGTACCGGCGCCGCGCCCGGGGTGGATCGGGCAGAAAGGTGACCGAACGTTCCGCGCCGGTCTTGGCGGTGGTGAAGCTCAGGTCGGCGGCCAGTTCGTCAATGGATTTCACGGTGGGCAGTCTCCTCGGGGGCTATATCGGCGTGAGCGGCCGCAAATGCACGCGATTCATGCCGAAAAGGCGTACTTTTGCGGTCCCTCGTGAGCGCGAAGTCCCATGCTCGCGGTTCAGGTGAGCACATCGGGATCGGCTTTGATGGTGTTCCGCGCGGCCCCGGCCCAGTAGACGTCGGCGGCCCGTTCGATCAGCGATCGTTGCATGCCGGCCATATCTGACCAGTTCATCGCCACCGGCTCCTTACCGGTCAGCATGACGTCATAAGCGAGCTTGCAGACCCGTTCGATCGACGCCGCCCGGTAGACGGCTTCGGGCAGATTGCGTCCGGTCGCGATGACGCCGTGGTTGGCCAAGATCGTCAGGTTGGCACCACCGATCCGGGCGGCGAGTTCGGCTGCGCGAGAAGCGCTGTCGATTTCCCCGTCATAGGTGTCGACCAGGCACAGGTCGTCCAGGAACAGTGAACCGGTCTGATGCACCAGTTCGGGTAGCCGGCCCAGCGCGGCGAGCACGCAGACGTAGTACGGGTGGTTGTGAATGACCACGCGCGCGTCGTCGCGGACCCGGTGTAGTTCGGTGTGGATATGGATGGCCGGTGTCACGTCCCAACGACCGCGGACGACCCGCGCGTCGCCGTCCACCACGCAGATGTCCGATGCGGTCAGCTCGGCCCACCACAGTCCCCATGGATTGACGAACATGTCGGTTTGCCCGTCCGGTTGCCAGGTGATGTGCCCGGCCATGTTCTCCGCGAACCCGATCGCGGCGAGATGCCGGAAGGCCACGGCGAGCGCCTGTTCGTGTGACAGCTCGACTCCGATCGGGGGAACCACCGACGGCGCCCATACCTCGAGGCCGCCGCGCCGCGGGTCAGGACCGTTCATGATTGGCCTCCATCCTGTTTCGGATGTCTGCGCGCAGCGCGCTTTTGGCGATCTTGCCGCCGGACGAACGGGGTAGCTCGTCGACCACGATGAGTCGCTCGGGGAGCAGTTCCTTGGAAGTTCCCAACGCCAGCAGATGCTCGACGAGCCCGGGCAGGTCGAGCGGGTGCGAATCGACGAGTTCTGTATACACACAGACCTTTTCGCCGAACACCGGATCGGGCATCGCGACCGCGGCGGCCAGTGCGACCGCGGGATGGGTCATGACGGCGTCCTCCACCTGTGCCGCGCTGATGTTCTTGCCGCCGCGCAGAATGAAATCCGACGTTCGGCCGGTGACGGTCAGGTAGCCCTCGGCATCGATCTGGCAGATGTCGCCCATGCGCATCCACCCGTCTGAGGTGAACAGCTTGTCATGGTCGGTACCGCCGAGATACCCCAGGCTGGTCGCGGGGCCCCGGCACGCGGGCTGACCTCGCCCGGTCGCGGTGACGTCGCGGTCACCGTCGAAGAGCCGGACCGACATCTCGGGCACGATCCGGCCGCTCGTGCGCAGCCGGCGCTCGCGCGAGTCGTCCAGTGTGGTCGCGCTGAGCAATCCGGTCTCGTTCGAGCCATAGAACTGCAGGATCTTGGCGCCGGTGAGTTCTTCGAACTCGGCGGCCGGCCGGTACGGCAATGCCTCGCCACCGGCGAAGACCACGCGCAACGAACTGAGGTCGTGCTCGCGGGACGCATTGTCGGCCATCAGCATCGTCAACTGCGTACTGACGCAACATAATACGCTGACTCGATGCCGCGCGATCGCCTCGCAGGCCGCCCTGGTGGTGAACCGGTCCAGGATCACCGCGGTGGCGCCAAGGTAGATGGGCGTGGTGTGGCTGGTCCAGATTCCGAAGCCGAACGGCATGGGTATCACGGGCAAGAATGTGTCGTCGGCGGTCAATCGCCCGTTGGCGACAGCTTTCTGGTGGAAATAGAACCAACGGTTCTGGGTATGCACGACGCACTTGGGCAGGCCCGTCGTGCCCGAGGTGGAGTTGATCAGGAAGACGTCGTCGGCGTCCAGTCGGGACTCGAGCGCTGATACCCGGGGCTCCGCGTCGGTGTTCAGTCGCAGATCGCCCGCACCCAAGACGAGCGATGCCAATCCGTCGGCGACCTGGCTTGCGGACACCCTGCGCTGCTCGTCGCTGATCAGTATCTTGGGCTGCGAACTGCGCAGTATCGCCGCGGCCTCGCGGGTGCCGGCGCGAGCACCGATGCCTACGACGACAGCGCCGCAGCGTTCGACAGCAACGAAAAGCACATGGAGGGCAGCCGAGTCACCGTGCCAGACTGCTACCCGGTCACCGTGGGCGACGCCTAAACTGGCCAGCTGCTGTGCCAGATTTCCTGCGGCACAATCGAATTCACGCCATGTCAACGACATTTCGGGGTGGTCGATGTAGGCGGCCCGATCCGGTGAGCGCATCGCGTTGGCAGCTACCGCGTCGGACAGCGTCAGGTCGGACCACCAGCCCTGCGCTCGATACCGGGTCGCGTCCTCGGCGGTGAAAGCCGGCGATCCCAGCGTCACCGGCCCGCTCACGCTCATGAGCAAATGATAGGGCCACGGCGGCAAGGCGCCATCCGGGTTGTCACCGCATATTGTCGTTGTGTGCTAATCGGTTTCCTGCTGGCCCTGGGCTGCTCGGTGTGCTATGGCACGGCTTCGGTGTTGCAAGCCATCGCGACGCGGTCGGTCGAGAGCGACAGCAAATCGGGTGTGGACGCGATGTTGTTGTTGCGCGCGGCGCGGCAATGGCGCTATCTCGCCGGCATCGGCCTCGACGGCCTGGGCTTTCTGCTGCAGGTGATAGCGCTGCGCTTGGTGCCCATCTACGTCGTCGCCGCCGCGCTGGCCGCCTCGATCGCGGTCACCGGCATGGTGTCCGCGTGGGCGTTGTCGGCGAGATTGTCGACGGCAGAGTGGACAGCCGTGGGCGTTGTCTGCATTAGCCTCGCCGTGCTGGCTTGCGCCGCCGGGCCCGGACACTTTCGGCGCGCTCCGGCCGGCCTGGGCTGGGCTTTGTTGGGCGTGTTGGTCGCCATTTTGGTAGCCGGGGCGATTGCCGGCCGGCTCAGTGAGCGGGAGCGTGCGCTTGCCCTGGGCTTCGGCGCGGGTAGCGGCTTCGGTGTGGTGGAGGTCGGCGTGCGACTGATGGACGTGATCGATCCGACCAAAGGTGCCTTCTATGTCAACCCGGCCCTGTACGCCGTGATCGGAGGCGGCGCCGCTGGCATGTTGTTGTTCACGTCCGCGTTGCAACGCGGATCCGTGACCACAACCGTCGCCGCGATGGTTGTCGGTGAAACCATCGCGCCGGCACTCGTCGGGGCGGTGTGGCTGGGTGACCGCGCCCGCGAGGGGTTGGGCTGGCTGGTTGTGTTGGGCTTCGCGATAGCAGTCGCCGCCACACTCGCGCTGGCCAGATTCGGCGAGGTACCTGCACCTGCGGAATGAAATCGGGCGTGGCGGTAGAACGCTAATCGTTACCGCGTGGCGGCGGCTGGACCTCCACACCGCCCGACTCATGCTCCGGACCCGCGGCCGGATGTTCGGCAGGGACACGCTCGCGGAACCGAGTCGCTTCGCCGATATCCTTCGGCCCGGGACGGCGGTCGCCACTGTGGTAGGGACCGGGCTTCGGCCGGGGCTTCCCGCCCGGGAAGGCCAATCGAAATATGCTGCGGTGCACCGAGAACCATTGCTTGGAAAACCGTCCGGTGTTGTACGGGAGCTCGTAGCGTTCGCAGATGTCTTTGATCTTCGGCGCGATCTCGGCGTACCGACTGCTGGGCATGTCGGGATACAGGTGGTGCTCGACTTGGTAACCCAGATTGCCGCTGACGACGTGGAACAGCGGGCTGCCCTCGATGTTGGCCGCGCCGACCAGTTGGCGCAGATACCAATCGCCACGCGTCTCGTTCTCGACCTCTTGTTCGGTGAACGTGTAGGTCTGGTCGGGAAAATGACCGCAAAAGATGATGGCATGTGCCCACACGTTGCGGATGACGTTGGCCAGCGCGTCGGCGCTCAGGGTGCGCAGGTAGGTGCTTTCCACGCCGGGTAACACCCGGTCGAGGAAGGACGCCGTTGCGCCCAGCCGTCCGTTGCTCGAAATCCTCCGCAGCCGCCTGCCGATACGCGACTCCGCTGGTTGCTCGAGGCGGCCGCGCAACGCCAGCTGCACCAGCGCGAATGCGCCGGCACTGATCAGCGGCCAGCCCAGGTAGTCCTTGAAGAGCTGCGAACGTGCCTTGCCGCCAATGCCTTTCAGATCCTTACGCACTTCTGACCATGGCTTCTCGCCGGCTCGGATGGCCTCGATGTCCATATCGTGCACCGCCACGCCCCACTCGAAGAGCACCGTGAGAAGCAGGTTGTACAACGGCTGGAACAGGTAGCGCGGATGCCATTTCTGATTGGGATCGATCCGCATGATCTCGTAGCCGAGGTCTTTGTCCTTGCCCAAGATGTTCGTATAAGTGTGGTGAATGTAATTGTGGGAGTGCTTCCACGCCTCCTTGGTCGAGGCTGTGTCCCAATCCCACACCGACGAGTGAATGTCGGGATCATTCATCCAATCCCATTGGCCGTGCATCACGTTATGGCCGATCTCCATGTTCTCCAGGATCTTGGCCATACCCAGGCACGCCGTGCCCAGCACCCATGCCGTTTTGGATCGTGAGCCAAGCAGCAGCACACGACCGGCCACCACGATCTGCCGCTGTACCGAAATGACCGTCTTGATGTAGCGACGGTCCCGCTCGCCGAGATCGGCGAACACCTCGTCGTGAATCGCATCGAGTTCCTTAGCCAGCTTTTCCCGCTCTTGCTCACTCAAATGAGCGAACGGGGCTTGTGGGCGTTGCAATGTGGAGGTCACCCAAACTCCTTTCGTCACAGTTCTAGTTCGACGTCGCCTTCGGCGGTATTGATACAGATCCGCACGTCCTGCCCGGTGGGTTCGATGACGTCGCCGGAGCGCAAATCTCGCAGCTTGCCGGACTTCAGCGTGCCGACGCAGGTATGGCAGATTCCGATGCGGCACCCGAAGGCAAGGTTGAGACCGGCCTTTTCGCCGGCCTCCAAAATCGATGTGCCGCCGTCACATTCGGTGGTCTTCTCACTGTCGAGAAAGCAAACTTGACCACCCTCACCGGTGGCGCCGTCACCGCCGATCTTGGGCTGAAACCGTTCCATGTGCAGGCGATCGCAATCCCCGTTGTTCTTCCAGTGCTCGATCAGCGCGTCGAGCATCTCCCCCGGACCCGAACAAAAGGCCTCACGGTCGCGCCAATCTGGGCAGACCTCGTCGAGGTCGCCCGGCTCAAGTCGGCCACGCTCGGACGTCAAGCGCAGATCCAGCCGCATTCCGTCATGGCGCCGATCGAGGTCTTCGAGGACGGATAAAAACATGACCTGTTCACGGGTGCGCGCTGAATGAATGACCACGACGTCACCCAGTTGGTCACGGTGGTCGAGGCTGCGCAGCATGCTCATGATCGGCGTGATACCGCTCCCGGCGCTGATGAACAGCATCTTGGGCGGCAGCGGCTCCGGCAGCGTAAAGACGCCCTCTATCTCGCCGAGCCGCACCAAGTCACCGGGCTGAATCTTCTGCACGAGGTACGGCGAAACCACGCCGCCGTCCACCTTCTTGGGTGTAACGCTGATCAGACCGTCTTCCGGCGATGGATCCGATGTCAGCGAATACGCCCGCCAGTGATACACACCGTCGATAACGACGCCCAGGCGCACGTACTGACCCGGCTTGTGACCGGGCCATTCATACCCTGGCCGAATGAGAACGCTCGCCGCTTCCGAGCCTTGGGGCTCGACGCGGTCGACTTTGCCGCGCAGCTCCTTGGTGGTCCAGAGCGGGTTGATCATCTCCAGGTAGTCGTCGGGCTGCAACGGACTGAACAACCGCCGTACGGCCCGCAGGAATAACCTGCGACCGCGTGGGACTTCCGGCTGCGCACCTCGCTCCGCCATATCCACATAGTACACAGCTGTTCACTGAACTCAACTTCGACGACGAAGAATGTTGTCTTGCAACATATGTAAGGATGCCGTTGGCAAGTACTGCTAAACGCAGGCGTTCACTAAGTCAAGCTTGAGGGTGACCCCGTTGAGCATTGAGGTGAGCGCACCATCAACGCCAACAAGTTTCACCTGCCCACCAGCCGCGCAGCGCAAACATAAGCAGGGCGATTAAACCGCTGGTAGTCGCGCAGACCGAGGTGACCGGTGGTCACTGTTGACGGCTGTACGTCCGGCCGCGAGCCGGCCGTGTCCACAACTCGCCGCCATCGGCGCTCGCCCCGGCCTCGATCAGCCGACGTTTGAGGATCTTGTTGGTCGCGGTGACCGGCAGGTCGTCGTTGATGCGGACATAGCGCGGCCAGGCCTTCGGCGACAGGTCGGGCTGAGCAGCAAGAAAGTCGCCGAAGTCGGCCGGTTCCAGCCGCGTGCCCTCCCGCAGCACCAGCGCAGCCATCACCTGGTCTCCCACGGTGTCATCGGGCACGGCATACACGGCGACCTGGCTGACCTGCGGCAGCCGCTGCAGAATCCGCTCGACCGGGGCCGCCGCCAGGTTCTCGCCGTCGACTCGCATCCAGTCGGCGGTGCGACCCGCAAGGTAGATCCAGCCGTCCGCGTCGCGGTAGGCCAGGTCGCCGGACCAGTACATGCCATGCCGCATGCGCTGGGCCGTTGCCGAAGGATCGTTGTAGTAGCCGGTGAACGGTCCGGGCCCCGCAGTGTTGACGAGTTCGCCCACGGCTTCATCGAAATTCGTCAGGGCGCCATGTTCGTCGAACCGCGCGACCGCGCACTCGGTCACCGTGTCCGGGTTGTAGACGCTCACTCCCGGGTATGGCTTGCCGATCGAGCCCGGGGGCGCGCCGTCCTCCCGCACCACGATCACCGCGAACTCGCTGGAGCCGAAACTGTCCTCCACGCGGC
Source organism: Mycobacterium sp. NGS66 (assembly GCF_059812225.1). Taxonomy (NCBI): domain Bacteria; kingdom Bacillati; phylum Actinomycetota; class Actinomycetes; order Mycobacteriales; family Mycobacteriaceae; genus Mycobacterium; species Mycobacterium sp. NGS66. Next base: position 75,235 of record NZ_JCALCG010000004.1, read on the forward strand.
AGCCGAAACGTCTTGCGAATTCGGCGATATCGCGATCGGTCGCCTCGTTGCCGAACGCAATCCGCAGCGTGGTGTCGGCGTCGTCGGGACGTTCGGGAGTGTCAAGGATCAACGCGAGCGGTTTGCCGACATAGTTCATGTAGGTGACGCGGTAGCGGCGCACGTCGTCGAGAAAACGCGACGGCGAAAAGCGAGCCGGGACCATCGTCGCGCCGCTGACCACGGCGACTGCCCAGCCCGCCGCAACGCCGTTGGAATGAAACAACGGCATCGACAGGTAGCACACGTCGTCGGCGGTGACGTCGTATTGATAGACCAGGCTGGCGCCGCACATGACGGCCATCCCGTGCGCGAAACGCACGGCCTTCGGGTCACCACTGGTGCCGGAGGTGAAGATCATCATCAACGTGTCGGGGCCGGCGACCTCGCGGTGCGCAACCAGCGGTGGTGCCGCGGCCAGCGCCTCGGCGTAACGCGTCCCGTCCACGTCGAGCACCTGAATCCCGTTGAGCTCCAAGCCGTTCAACAGCGCCCGGTGTTCGGTGTCGACGAGCAGCAGTTGGCAGTCGGAGCGCCGGATGTCGGTGAGCAGGGCCGCTCCGCGCCGGGTCGTGTTGATGCCGCACAGCACATAGCCGCCCAGCGCGGCTGCGGCCATGGCGCGAAGCATCGCCGGCGAATTGGAGAGCAGGGCACCGACGTGCAGCGGTCGGCTCGTGTCGGCGAGTCGGATCAGGGCAGCCGCTTCGGCTTCCGCCTCGGCCAGGTGCTCACGCCAAGTCCAGGTCCGGTCGCCGTAAAGGATTGCGGGCGTGTCGTCGTGCCTGCGCTGGCGCAGTAGCTGCTGAACTGTCTCCGGCACGGTCTGGCCCTCGTCACCGGGCCGTGAGCACCAAGCCGGCGTAGCCGCGCCGGGCGACGTCGTCGCAGTGCCGGCGGTAGGTGCCGAAGCCTCCGGCGTAGGGCATGAAGACCCGTTTCTTCCCTTCGATATTCGCGCCCAGGTACCACGACGACGCCGCTTTCGGAAACAGGGTGCGATCGGCGGCCGCGGCCACCTGGTCGGTCCATTCTTGGGCGGCATCCAGGCGTGGTTCGACTTGGCTCAGCCCGAGCCGGCCGGCGGTCAGAACGAGGTCCATGACCCAGTCCACCTGAACTTCGGCGTGTAGCACCATGTTCGCCAGCACCGAAGGGGCGCCGGGTCCGCTGATGCTGAACAGGTTCGGCAGCCCGGGCACCATCAGCCCCAGGAAGGTCAGCGGGCCGTCGGCCCAGATGTCGCGCAATCGTTTTCCGCCGGGGCCGCTCGGGTCGATGCGGGTCAGCGCACCGGTCATCGCGTCGAACCCGGTGGCGAAGATCAACACGTCGCACGGGTAGGTGGTGACGCTGGTTCTCACCCCCTCGGCGGTGATCGTGTCGATGGGCTCGCGGCGCAGGTTCACCAGTCGGACGTTGTCGCGGTTGAAAGTGGCGTAGTACCCGGCGTCCGTGCAGATCCGCTTGGTCCCGATGGGGTGGTCGACCGGGATCAGATCGGCCGCCACCGCGGGATCGTTGACGATCTCGCGGATCCGCTGCTCGGCGAACTCACGAGCGATGTCGTTGGCGGCCAGGTCGCTGGTCTGGTCGGGGAAGGTCTTGGCGAAGAGCACGCCGCCTTCGCGCCAGCGTCGCCACAACGCCGCCGCACGCTCGGCCGGTTCGGTGTCGACGGCGTTCTTGTGGTATGTGCCGTGCGGCGTGCCGGACGTAGCGTATGCCGAAATCCGCCGGCGCTCAGGGTATTCCGCCTGGATCTGCCGCTGCTCCTCGGCCGACCACGGTCGGTTGGGCATCGGAATGCTGTAGTTCGCCGACCGCTGGAACACCACCAGCGTATGGGCTTGTCCGGCGATGATCGGAATCGCTTGGATGCCAGACGAACCCGTGCCGATCACGCCGACGCGCTTGCCGCGCAGCTCGGGATCCTGGCGCGGCCACGCGGCGGTGAAGTACACGTCGCCGGTGAAATCGTCGACCCCTGGAATATCGGGGCGATTCAGGGCCGACAGGCAACCCGTCGCACACAACAGGAATTGTGCGTCATGTGTCTCACCAGCGGCGGTGCGAACATGCCAGCGCGCAGAGCCCCGGTTGAACTCGGCGGCCACCACGTCGCAACCGAACCGGTAGTGGCGGCGCAGGTCGTAGCGCTCGGCCACGTGGCGCAGATAGGCCAAGATCTCCGGTTGCGCGGCGAACCGCTCGCTCCACTGCCAACTCTGCTGCAGTGTTTCGTCGAATGAGTAAGAGTAGTCCACACTTTCGACGTCGCAGCGGGCGCCGGGATAGCGGTTCCAATACCAGGTGCCGCCCACGTCGGGAGCCGCTTCGAGGGCGGTCACCGAAAGGCCTGCCGACACCGCTCGGTGCACGGCGTACAGCCCGGCAAATCCCGCGCCGATCACGATCACGTCCGTCCCAGACTTGGCTGTCACTGTCGCTCGTATTTCAGTAGAGTTATCCCGGCTTCGGGCAGATCGTAGAACACCGGGCGCACCCGCATGCCGATCCGGATGGCGGCTAGGTCGCGGGGATCTTGAGTGTTGAAACCGACCAGTTCGGTGCTGATCTTCGGCCCGACGTCCCACTGCACGACCGCGAGCAACTGCGGCGTCGCGTCAGCCCACGGCGGCCCGGTGGGCCGGCGCGCGATGGTGAAGGTGTACAGCGTTCCGGCACCGTCGATTTCGCGCCACTCCAGGTCGTCGGCCAGCGTCCCCGGTGCCAGCGTGCGCGGGTAGAAAACATAGCGCTGCAACGAGGGCGAAAATTGCACGAGGATCCGGTGCTGCGCCAGGCCGTCCCAGAAAGGCCGCGACACCGGCGTCGGCTCGGGGATCGGACGAGGTGCCGTCACGGTTAATCCCCCCGCATCAATAGCGCCACCTGCTCGCTCATGATGCCGCCATTCCCGGTGACAAATGCAACGTGGCAGTCCGGCACCTGAGCATCGCCCGCTCGGCCCATGACCTGCCGCGCGCCGTCGACGACGTGGTGCATGCCGCCGGCCATCCCCGCCTGGCCGAACGACAGCTGCCCCCCGGCCGTGTTGAGCGGAAAGTCACCGCGATAGGTCAAATCGTGTTCGGTAACCCAAGACATGCCTTGGCCTTTGGCGCAGAAGCCGGCATCTTCAAGGCTCATCAGCACGGTGATCGTGTAGCAGTCGTAGACGGAGGCGACGTCGACGTCGGATCGGCTCAGCCCCGACATCGCGAACGCCCGGTCTGCGGCCCGTGCGATCGGGGTGCGCAGCAGATCGTCCGCGTAGGTTGGGGTCTTGAACGCGATGTGCTCGCCGAACCCGGTGATCCACACCGGCCGATGGCGGCCCCGACGGGCGACATCGGCGTTGGCGATCAGGACACCCACTCCCCCATGCACCCGCATCACCGTCTCCAGCAGGTGAATCGGGTCGGCGATCATCGGACTGGCCAGCACGTCGTCGACGGTGATCGGGGTGCCGTGGAAAACCGCGCCGGGATGCGCGCACGCGTTGGTGCGTTGGTCGACGGCGATCTTCGCGACCGCGGCCGGGTCGTAGCCGAACTCCGCGGCATAGCGCTGTGCGATCTGTGCGTACGGCGCGTTCTGGCCCACGTTGCCGTACGGTATTTCGAACTCCGCCTGTGGTGACCCGTAGTTGTTCGATGACGCCCCAAACCAATTCGGAGTCGTCGCTGGACGGGTTTTGGACTGTGGCACGGCCGAAGACCCGGGCACCACGGCCAGCGTCGCGTCGCAGATGCCGAGTTCGACGGCGACGGCGGCCCGCCACACCATGCCCGCCGACGTCGCTCCGCCCAGATCGACTCGCTCGCCGAAATCCAAAGGCAAGCCCAGGTATTCGCACAAGGTTGCCGGAGCGAACATCGTCGATTCGGCGACCCCGTGCGTCAGCAGGCCGTTGATGCATGCCGGGTCGACACCGGCGTCCTCGACAACCAGTCTTGCCAACAACGCGTACTGGTCGAGGGTGAACATCGGCGGTCGGCTCGGATGGCGTTCGGCCGGTAGCTCGGCGATGCCGATGATGGCCGCCTCGCCACGCAATCCGGTCATGACGGCGTTCCGCGTCGGGGCAGCTGGACCGTCGCGGTGCCGGGCATCAGCACGGTGGACTCGCGACGGCCGGCGAGATCGAGATCGAGCAGTCCGGCGCCCTCGTCGGAGATGCGCTTGGCGGTAACGGTGCCGCCGAACAGCAGCTGCTGGCCCGGATAGGCGACCGCGCGGTTCTGCACCGAGAACTTCACCAGGCGGCCGCGGCCGCCGATCCAGTCGCAGAGCGCACGGGCCAGCAGCGCCGCCTGCAGCGGGCCCTGGACCAACACGTCGTCGTACCCCTCGCGTTCCGCCCACGCTTTGTCGTAGTGAATCCGGTGACCGTTGTAGGTGGCGGCGCTGAAGAAAAACAGCTGTGCTTCGTCGACGGTCACGCTCAGGGTGGGAATCTGCTCGCCCACACTGACATCCTCGTAAAACACCTGCGTCATGGTGCGCCTCATGGCCGGGCGATCATCGACGTCGACGCTTCGGCCACCAGCTCGCGATGTTGATTGCGATACACCGTGCGCCAGGTGACCAGCACGAATCTGCCTGAGCGACCCTGCTTTTCGACGATCGACTCGATGGTGCGAACCATCTCGATCTGGTCGCGGTGATAGGCCGGCGAATGGAAGGCGAAACTCTCGCCTGCGGCCATCCGTTTGGGAGCCCGGGGAAACGCGAGGCTGCCCGAGGCGGCGCCGGAGGAACCGTCCGGCCGCAGCCCGTCCAGACGAGTGACACCGAGCACCGCATACTGCACGAACAGCGGCGGGCAGACGATGTCGCGAAAGCCATTGGCGCGGGCGTAATCCGGATCGAACCAGAGCGGGTTGTGGTCGCCGACCGCCGCGGCCCAACGCTGCCAGTCTCGTCGATTGACCTCGCCGGTCGCGGAGGCGGCGACGGTGCCCACACGTGCCGCCGATTCGGCGTCGATCAGGGACTGCTCGCTAATCACTGCCTTCCTCCAGCCATGCCGCGGCGACGTCGGCTCCGCCGCCGAAGGTCGAACCGATGCGCGCCCGTTCGGTCCACAAGTGCAGATCCGTCTCCGTCACATAGCCGATGCCGCCGTGCAATTGATGGGCATCCAGGGTTATCAGCCTGGCCGCGGCCGCCGCGTGCATGCGTGCGATGGCCGTCTCCCTGGTCGCCGTGCGGCCGCGCGCTATCCAAAAGACCGCCGAGTGCGCGGCCAATCGCGCCGCGGCCAAGGCGATGTGCATGTTGGCGACCAAATGCTGGGCCGCCTGAAACGACGCGATCGGCCGACTGAACTGGTGACGCATTTTGACGTAGTCGACGGTGCGCCCCAACACCGCCTGCCCGACCCCGACCAGGTCGAGTGACCCCAACGCCACCGCGGTGTTGGCCACCCGGCGCAGCGCCGACGGGGCAACACGGCAGTCGACAAGCGCGTCGGGACCGACCAGCACGCCATGGAACCGCACTGTGAATGCCCGATGCCCACCGGCCGTGGGCAGCGGCTCGATGCTCACCCCGGCCGTGCGGGTATCGACGACGACGACCAAGGCGCCTTCGGGGGCGGCGGCCGACACCACGATGAGGTCCGCGACGTCGGCGTCGGCGACGTAATCAGCGATTCCGCGCAGCCGCCATCCGCCACGCGAGACGGCTTCGGCGTCCAGCACGGCCGATACGACGGCCGCGTCGCGGGCACTCCACAGCGCCGTCGTCCCGCGAGCATCGCCGGCTGCCAGCGCCGGCAGCCACGCAGCGCGGGCATCGGCGGTGCCGAGTTGGTCGACGGCTAGCGCGGCCTGCACGGTGCTATAAACCGTCGACGGGCACAGCGCGCGACCGGCCTCGGTGTAGAAAACGGCGAGATCGTCCAGTGAGCCGCCGGAGCCGCCGTACTGCTCGGCGATCGCGAGCCCGAATACGCCCGCGTCGGCAAGCGCCTTCCACAGCGCCGGGGTGCTGCGGTCGGCGCCGGGCTCATTCAACGTCCGCACCAGGCGCACCGGATTCTCCGCCGCCAGCAGGGCACACAAACTCGCGCCGAACTCACGTTGCTCGGCGGTCGGTATGGCTCTCATCGGTCAACGTCCATACGCAGGCAGCCCGTGACCGCGCTGGGCGATGATGTCGCGCAACACCTCGTTGGTGCCGCCGCCGAACCGCATCAACGGCGCCGAGCGGTAGAGCCGTTCGAACTTGCCGGCCAGCGGCGCTTCGGCGCTGCGGTGTGCCAACAAGCCGTCCGGGCCGAGCAGATCGAGCGCCAAATCGGCGATGCGCTGGCGCAACTCACTGGTGAACACCTTCTCGACACTGACCTCTACCGTCGGGATGACGCCGGTGTCGAGGATCGACGCCGCCTCGTAGCCCAGCAGCGTGGCCACTTCCACGTCGGCCTCGGCCTGTGCCAGGCGCCGCCGAAGTACCGCGCTGTGCGCGGGCACCGTGCCGTCGCGCCGCGGGCGCCCGGCCAGCTCGCGCAAGTCGTCCACCGCCCGGCGCAGATCACCGGCGTTGGTCAACGCCCCACGCTCTAGGTCGAGCGCTGCGGTGATGTATGTCCAGCCTTGATTGACCTCGCCGATCAGGTTGGTCAGCGGCACCCGCACGTCGCGGAAATGCACCTCGTTGGTGCGATAGCCCGACCACGCGTACAACGGGCGCATTTCCACGCCCGGGCTGTCGACCGGGACGATGATCACCGAGATTCCGCGATGGCGTGCGCTGGCCGGATCGGTGCGCACACAAAGCCATTCATGGGTGGCACGCTGTGCCCCGCTGTTCCAGATCTTGGTGCCGCTGATCACCCATTCCTGGCCGTCGCGTGTCGCACGAGTGCGCAAATTGGCCAAGTCGGTGCCGGCTTCAGGCTCGGAATAGCCCACGGCGCAGATCATTTCGCCTTTGGCGATCAGGGGCAGCCATTCGGATTTGTTCTGCTCGGTGCCGTGCCGCATGATCATCGGCGCCACTGAAGTCACCGTCAGGTCCGGTCCGGGCACGCCCCAGTATTCGAATTCGCTCATCAGCAGGTGCTGATAGACAGCGCCGAGGCCCAAGCCGCCGTATTCGGGCGGCCAGTTCAGCCCGAACCAGCCTTTCTCGCCGATCTTGCGGCGAAATCGCGCGACTTCGCCGTCGGGACACTCCAGATCACGCTGGGCGAGTTCGGCCCGCAACTCCGCGGTGACGTTGGCCTGGAGGAACTCGCGGACCTCGTCCAGCCAGGCACGCTGGCCGGCGTCGAGTTCGAAATCCATTCCGGGCCCCTTTGCCGCATCCGCCGAACTTTTGGCGCAGAACGTTCGTAATAGTCGCAAACACTACTTCTCGATCGCGACGACGGTGCTTGATGAAATCCGGCGGTGAGGCGCACGATGACCGAATGACCGAATCCGGTGCGGACCGTGTTGCCGTCTATTTCGATTTCGACAACATCGTCATCTCGCACTACGACCGGGTGCACGGTCGCAACGCATTCCAACGGGACAAGGCCAAGGGCCTGGAAAACGAGCGGCTGGAAGCGGCGACGGTGGACCTGGGCGCCGTCATGGATTTCGCCTCGTCGTTCGGCACGCTGGTGCTCACCCGGGCGTACGCGGATTGGTCCAGCGATGTCAATGCCCGGTACCACGGCCAACTCGTCGGCCGCGCGGTGGACCTCGTGCAATTGTTTCCGGCGACCGTCTATGGCAAGAACGGCGCCGACATCCGCCTGGCGGTGGACGCGGTCGAGGACATGTTCCGGCTGCCCGACCTGACCCATGTGGTGATCGTCGGCGGCGACTCCGACTACATCGCCCTTGCCCAGCGCTGCAAACGCCTGGGCCGCTATGTCGTCGGCATCGGCGTGGCCGGTGCCAGCAGCCAGTCGCTGGCCGCGGCCTGCGACGAGTTCGTCACGTACGACACTCTGCCCGGGATACCGACCAAGAGCACGCCGGTGCGCCAACCCAAGAAGCGCGGCCGGCACGCCACCACCGAACCCGAGGACGAGCCGGCGCCGCCTGACCCGCAGGCCGCGGCCACCAGCCTGCTCGAACGCGCGCTTCGAATCGCTCAGGAGAAAGACGACGCTGACTGGCTGCACAATTCGGTGGTCAAGGCGCAGATGAAGCGGATGAACCCGTCGTTCAGCGAAAAGTCGTTGGGGTTCAAGTCATTCAGCGACTTCCTGCGCTCGCGCAGCGACATCGTCGACCTGGACGAGAGCAGCACCACGCGTCTGGTGCGGCTGCACAGTGATGGAGACAGCCCATGATGATCGATCTTCGCCGCCGCGCGTTCCGGCTGAGAGCGTCGTTGGCCGTGGTGACGACGACCTCGCTGGCGCTATTCGGCGGGCCCGTCCAGGTCGCGTCCGCCCAGGCCTGCCCGGACATCGAGGTGATCTTTGCTCGCGGCACCGGCGAGCCACCCGGTGTCGGAGGGGTCGGCGGAGCGTTCGTCAACGCAGTGCGGGGGCGGGCCGGCGGCAGGTCGGTCGGCGAGTATGGCGTCAACTACCCCGCCAGCGGGGACTTCGGCAACCCCGGTTTCCGCGGCACCTTCAACGCCGGGGTCGGCGACGAACGCGGGCACATCCAGTCCATGGCGGCCAGCTGCCCGAACACCAGAATGATCGTCGGCGGCTACTCGCAGGGCGCGGCCGTGACGGGCAACATGACGTCGGGCGGCGTATCGGGCGACGCGGCCAACCACGTCGCAGCCGTCGCGCTGTTCGGCAAACCGTCACCGAACTGGTTGCGCACGTTCGGCTCGCCGCCGATCGTCATCGGCCCGCAGTTCGCCGGCAAGACCATCGACCTGTGCGCTCCCGGCGACAACATCTGCGACGGTGCTCCCGGTGGGCCGCCGGACCGACAGCACGGCGCGTATCCGTTCAACGGCATGGTCGGTCAGGCCGCGGATTTCGCCGTCGGCCGCCTGTGAGCGTCGACGCAGGTGAGCTGCTGGCCGATCGGGTCGCGGTGGTGACGGGCGGCGGAGGCGGCATCGGCGCAGCGACCGCGCGGCTGTTCGCCCGGCACGGCGCCCGGGTGGTCGTCGCCGAGATCGACGCCGGGCGGGGCCAGGCGGTCGCCGATGAGATCGGCGGGCTGGCCCTGGCCGTCGACGTCCGCGAGCCCGATCAGGTCAGCGGCTTGGCGGGAGCCGTGCTGGACCGCTACGGCCGGGTCGACGTGCTGGTCAACAACGTGGGCCATTGGCTGCGGCATCCGGGCAACTTCGTCGACACCGACCCCCAGTTGTGGGACGAGCTCTACCGGATCAACCTGCAGCACGTCTTCCTGGTCACCCACGCGTTTCTGCCGGCGATGATCGACCGGCACGCGGGCGCGATCGTCAACGTCTCCTCGGTCGAAGGGCTGCGCGGCTATCCGGAGGATCCGGTCTACGCCGCGTTCAAAGCGGCCGTCGTCCACTTCACCCGCAGCCTCGCCGTCCAGGTGGGTCGTGACGGTGTGCGGGTCAACGCAATCGGCCCGGACGTCACCGAGTCGCTGCAGGTGCCCTACTCGCAGTGGCTGTCGCCGGACGAACAGGCGCAGTGGCCGCAATGGGTTCCGGTCGGCCGGATGGATTGCCGGAGGACCAGGCCCGGGTGATTCTCTTCTTGGCCTGCGAGCTGTCCGGATTCGTCACCGGCCACACCATCCCGACTGACGGCGGTACCGGGGCCGCCGGCGGCTGGTTCCGCTCGTCGCGTCGCGCCGGCCGGGAATGGACGAATCGGCCTCTCGCGCCATGAGCGTTCCATCAAGAATTTGCGGAGGATCCTTCAAGGGCGCGCCCGGACTGTGAAGTCGCCCGGCCAGAACCGGGAGAAACGACATTCACAGAGGGAGTCCAGCGCAGCCATGACTACCGTGCAATTGCCGGGACACGAGTACCCGCACGTGCCCTACCAGGAGCAACCCCACCGCCACCCCTGGGAGATCGGACTTCTCGTCCTGTTGATCGCGTCCAACGTCGTGCTCTATCTCCTCGCGATCGCCGTAGTGCTCTCGGGCCACGTCAGCGCGGTATGGCTTTCGCTTCTGTTCTTTCCGGTGTTGCTGTACCTTGGCCGCGGCCTGACCTTCGGCATGCAGCGGGTGAACGGCGTCAAGATGTCGCCCACCCAGTTCCCCGAGGGCTACTGGCTGGTGGTCGAGGCCGCCCAACGATTTGGGCTCGCCGAGGTGCCAGACGCCTACGTCGTGCTGGGCAACGGCAAAATCAATGCCTTCGCGAGCGGACATGGATTCCGCCGGTACGTGGTGGTCTACAGCGACCTGTTCGAGATCGGCGGCCAGGCCCGCGATCCCGAAGCGCTGGCATTCGTCATCGGCCACGAGGTCGGCCACATCGCTGCCGGCCACGCGTCCTACTGGCGCCAGCTGAGTCAGCTGGCGATGAAGATCCCATTCCTCGGCCATTCGTTGTCACGATCGATGGAATACACCGCCGACAATCACGGGTATGCGCTTCGGCCCACCGGAGCCGCCCGGGCCATCGGCGTAATGAGCGCCGGGAAATACCTGCTCAGGGCGGTTGATTTCGACGCGATGGCCGACCGGGCAAGCACCGAGACCGGATTCTTCGTCTGGCTGGCCAACATGTTGAACTCGCACCCGGTGCACACCTGGCGCGCGGCAGCGCTGCGCAACCGGGCGGTCGCGGGTTCGCTGTTCTTCCGGCCCAAGTTGCTGGCGTCGGCGCCGCCGGTTGATCACGGCACCTGGATGCGCTGACGACGCCGGGGGCGGGTCCGACGGGCAAGGCCAGCGCCTACCATCCCATGAGTGACGACCACACCGGAACTGTTCTCCACCTACGGCCCCGGCGGCGTCCGCATTGTCTGCGATCGCCTGGGTGATGCCGGCGCGCGCCCGGTGGTGTTCCTGCACGGTGGCGGTCAGACCCGTCGCTCGTGGGGCCGGGCGGCGACCGCGGTGGCCGAGCGCGGCTGGCAGGCGGTCACCGTCGACCTGCGGGGTCACGGCGAATCGGACTGGTCCACCGACGGGGACTACCGGGTGGTGAGTTTCGCCAACGACGTCCGCGAGGTGCTGCGCCGATTGCCGGCCAGACCGGTGCTGGTCGGTGCGTCCCTGGGCGGATTCACCTCGATGCTGCTCGCGGGCGAGCTGTCGCCCGGTATCGCCAGCGCGGTCGTCCTGGTCGACATCGTGCCCAACATGGACCCGTCCGGCGCGAACCGGATTCACGCGTTCATGGCCGACCGGGTGGCGTCGGGATTCGACTCGCTGGACGAAGTCGCCGACATGATCGCCGAATACAACCCGCATCGGCCCCGCCCCACCGATCTCGATGGTCTGCGCACCAACCTGCGCCGCCGCGGCGATCGCTGGTACTGGCACTGGGATCCCCAATTCATTAGCGGCAGTTCACCTTTCCCGCCGATCGAGGTGACCGACGCCGACCGCATGCACGCCGCCGTCGAAGCCATCCTGCGCGACGGTGTGCCGATGCTGCTGGTGCGCGGGCAGGTGAGTGACCTGGTCAGTCAAGAGCGGGCCGACGAATTCCTTTCGCGTTTCCCACAGGTCGAGTTCGTCGATGTCCGCGGCGCGGGCCATATGGTCGCCGGCGACCGCAACGACGTCTTCGCGCAGGCGGTTGTGGACTTCCTCTCCCGCCACGCGGACATCGGCTGACGGGCGCGGCATGGCAGGGTGGCATTCGTGACCAACATTCCTGAACGCGACGCCGTCGTCGCGCCGGACCCCGAGCGGGATCTTCGTGAAATCAGCACTCCGGCCGGCGTTTTGCGCTACTACGACTGCGGCCCCGACGCGGCAGAGCCTTCCGTACTGCTGTTCCTGCACGGCTCCGGCCCAGGTGTCACCGGCTGGCGCAACTTCCGCGGCATACTGCCGACATTCGCCGAGCATTTCCGGTGTTTGGTGTTGGAATTCCCCGGCTTTGGCGTCAGCGACGACTTCGGGGGGCATCCGATGGTCACCGCGCAACGCACGGTGGTTCCGTTTCTCGATGCACTCGGCGTGCAGCGGGTCAGCATCGTCGGCAACTCGATGGGCGGCGGCGTGGGAATCAACTTCGCGATCCGCAATCCCGATCGCATCGACCGATTGGTGACCATCGGCGGCGTCGGCACCAATATCTTCAGCCCCAGCCCCAGCGAGGGCATTCGGCTGCTACAGGAATTCACCGAGGATCCCACCCGGCAACGGCTCGTCGACTGGCTCAAATCGATGGTGTACGACCAGACGGTGATTACCGACGAATTGGTCGAGGAGCGTTGGCAATTGGCAACCGACCCGACGACGCTGGCCGCCGCGCGCCGCATGTACGGAAAGGCGGCGTTCGCGGCGATGACATCGGCGATGGAGGCCGCCGACACCCCGATGCCGTGGGCGGTGATGCACAAGGTGGCCGCTCCCACGTTGCTGACTTGGGGGCGCGACGACAGGGTGAGCCCGCCCGACATGGCGCTCATCCCGATGCGCACCATTCCCAACGCAGAACTCCACGTGTTCCCGAGGTGTGGGCACTGGGCGATGATCGAGGCCAGGGAGGCGTTCGAAAGCACGGTTTTGGGCTTCCTGTCACGCGGGTAGTGTGTCGACGCTCGCCATAGTGGGCCAGCGAAGTGTGCAGTTCGTGCAACTATGAAGGCATGGCGAATGAGATCGGCCTTCGCGAAAGGCGTCGCCGGCAGACCAGCGCCGACATCCGTGGGGCCGCGGTGCGGCTGGCGCAGGCGCGCGGCTGGGACAAGGTGACGATCGAGGAAATTTGCGGCCAGGCCGGCATCTCGACTCGGACGTTCTTCAATTACTTTCCCAACAAAGAGGCCGCCATCGCCTACGGCCCCTCCGACCTGCCGGCCGAGCTGGCTGACGAATTCGTGGCGGCTGGCCCCGCGCCCTATTCGGTTGTCTTGGCTGAACTGATCACCCTGGCCGCGCACCATCTCCGAGACATGCCCCCCGAACGCGAGCAGGCCGTATGCATGCTCGATCTGGCCAAAACCACGCCGGCGGTTTTGGCGGCATTTCTGGCCGAGCTGGAGCGCTTTCAGACGCAGCTGACCGATATCGTCGCCAAGCGCCAAGACATGCCGGCCGACAGCGAGATGCCCGCGCTGATCTCCGCGCTGGCGTTGACGGCGGTGCGTTCGGGCATCGAACGCTGGTCCAGCAGCGATCCGGGGGATGCCGACGACACGCCGATGCCCTACGTCGAGCACGCCGCCGCGCTGGTCAAGAGCATCTTCACGAAATGACGGCGTGACCGGAAACACATAAACTTGCATGGTCTGCAAAATATGCAGATCATGTATGCATGGTCCGGGCGGCGGTTTTCCACTGTGCCTCGGCGACGCGAAGCATGCTTGCCGCACCTACCGGGTCACCCGACGGCGCATTTGTTGTGCCCCAAAGCATCCCGAACCAGCAGTACATCACGACGACCGCGTGGGCAGTTCGTGGCCGGGAAAGGACCGCGTAGGTGGCGATGGCCAAAGTCTTGCGTAATGCCTGGCTGCCGCTGCTGATCGTGGCGGTGATGGTGATCGGCGGCTTCGCGGTGGTACGGGTCAAGTCCTTCTACGGCGCCGACAACGCCGACACCTTGACCAGCGCAAAGGTGGACGATTCCAAACCGTTCAAACCCAAGGTCGTCAAGTACGAGATCTTCGGTTCGGCGAGCCGCGCCAACGTCAACTACCTGGATCTCAGCGCCGAGCCGCGGCGGTTGGACGGCGCGCCGCTGCCCTGGACCTTGGTGCTGAGCACCACGGCCCCGTCGGTCTTCCCGAACATCTCGGCGCAAAGCGACGGTGACTACCTCGGCTGCCGCATCACCGTCGACGACGAAATCAAGGACGAGCAAACATCCACCGGCGTGCACGCCCTGACCTCCTGCTTGGTGAAATCCGCATGAGCGCTCCCACTCACGACGCGCCCACCGATCGCATCCCGGCCGCCAAGCACGCGGCGCGGCCGAAGATCGCACACTTCATCCGCACCTTCGCCGTGCCGATCATCCTGGGCTGGATCGCGCTCATCGCGGCGCTGAACGTCGTCGTCCCCCAGCTCGACGAGGTCGGGAAGCTGCGCTCGGTCTCGATGAGTCCCGACGACGCCCAGTCGGTGATCGCGACCAAGCGCGTCGGCGAGGTGTTCAACGAGTACAAGTCCAACAGCTCGGTGATGATCGTGCTCGAGGGCCAGAATGCCTTGGGTGCCGACGCACATGCCTTCTACGACCAGATGGTCAAGAAGCTCGAGGCAGACACCAAACACGTTGAGCACGTTCAAGACTTCTGGAGCGATCCGCTCACCGGGCCCGGCGCGCAGAGCAACGACGGCAAGGCCGCCTACGTCCAGGTCTATCTCGTCGGGAACATGGGCGAGACCAAGGCCAACGACTCGGTCGAGGCTGTCCAGAACATCGTGAAAGGCACCAAGGCCCCCAACGGTGTCAAGGCGTATGTCACCGGTCCGTCGGCGCTGGAAGCCGACCAGCATCTGGCCGGTGACCGCAGCCTACAGATGATCGAGGCCGTCACGTTCCTGGTGATCATCGCAATGCTGCTGATGGTCTACCGGTCCATCGTCACGGTGCTGCTCACGTTGGCGATGGTCGTATTTGAATTGGCCGCCGCCCGCGGTGCCGTCGCCTTCCTGGGCTTCTACAAGATCATCGGGCTCTCCACGTTCGCCTGCAACCTGTTGGTCACGTTGGCGATCGCGGCGGCCACGGACTATGCGATCTTCCTGATCGGGCGATATCAGGAAGCCAGGGCGGTCGGCGAATCGCGAGAAGACGCTTACTACACCATGTTTCACGGCACGGCGCATGTCGTGCTCGGGTCCGGTTTGACCATCGCCGGCGCGACGTTCTGCCTGCACTTCACCAACCTGCCGTATTTCCAGACGCTGGGCATCCCGCTTGCCATCGGCATGGTGGTGGTGGTGTTCGCGGCCTTGACCCTTGGCCCCGCGGTCATTTCGGTGGCATCGCGCTTCCGGCAGACCCTCGAACCCAAACGCGCCCAACGAATCCGGGGCTGGCGCAAGGTCGGCGCGCTCGTCGTCCGCTGGCCGGGCCCGGTTCTGGTGGTGACGATCGGAATCGCTCTGGTCGGCCTACTCACCCTGCCGGGCTACCGGACCAATTACAACGACCGCAATTACCTGCCCGCCGATCTGCCGGCGAACGCCGGCTACGCGGCCGCCGACCGGCACTTCTCCAAGGCCCGGATGAATCCCGAACTGCTGATGATCGAAAGCGACCACGATCTGCGCAATTCCGCGGATTTCCTGGTCATCGACAAGATCGCCAAGGCGATCTTCCGGGTTCCCGGGATCAGTCGCGTGCAGGCGATCACCCGGCCCCAGGGCACGCCGATCGAGCACACTTCGATCCCGTTCCAGATCAGCATGCAGGGCGTCAGCCAGCAGATGACGCAGAAGTACCAGGAAGATCAGATCGCCGACATGCAGCGTCAGGCCGACGAGATGCAGACGACCATCGACAGCATGCTGAAGATGCAGAGCATCACCAAGCAGATGGCCGACGACATGCACGTGATGGTCGGCAAGATGCACGCCATGACCCTCGACGTCGCCGAATTGCGGGACCACATGGCCGATTTCGAGGACTTCTTCCGGCCCATCCGGTCCTACTTCTACTGGGAGAAGCACTGCTTCGACATCCCGGTGTGCTGGTCACTGCGTTCGGTCTTCGATGCCCTCGACGGCGTCGACACCATGACCGACGACATCCAGAGCCTGATGCCGGTGATGGACCATCTCGACACGTTGATGCCCCAGATGGTGGCGCTGATGCCCGAGATGATCCAGAACATGCAGAACATGAAAACGATGATGCTGACCATGTATTCGACCCAGAAGGGTCTGCTGGAACAGCAACAGCGGGCACAGCGCGACTCCGCCGCCATGGGCAAGGCTTTCGACGCGTCCAAGAACGACGATTCGTTCTACCTGCCGCCGGAAACTTTTGACAATCCCGAATTCAAACGGGGCATGAAAAACTTCCTCTCCCCCGACGGGCACGCCGTGCGGATGATCATCAGCCACGATGGTGATCCGATGACGCCAGAAGGCATTTCGCACATCGATGCGATAAAGAAGGCCACCTACGAAGCCATGAAGGGCACCCCGTTGGAGGGCTCGAAGATCTACCTCGGCGGGACGGCGGCGACCTTCAAGGACATGCAGGACGGCAGCAACTACGACCTGCTGATCGCCGGAATCGCTTCGATGTGCTTGATTTTCATCATCATGCTGATCATCACACGAAGCGTGGTGGCGTCGGCGGTCATCGTCGGCACCGTATTGCTCTCGCTGGGTGCGTCTTTCGGGCTTTCCGTGCTGATCTGGCAACACCTCATCGGCATCGAACTGCACTGGATGGTCCTGGCGATGTCGGTCATCATCCTGCTGGCCGTCGGCGCTGACTACAACCTGCTGCTGGTGTCCAGGTTCAAGGAGGAGATCCACGCCGGCCTGAACACCGGGATCATCCGCTCGATGGGCGGCACGGGTTCGGTCGTCACTTCCGCGGGCCTGGTGTTCGCCTTCACGATGATGACGATGGCCGTGAGCGAGCTGACGGTCATCGGGCAGGTCGGCACCACCATCGGGCTGGGTCTGTTGTTCGACACCCTCATCGTGCGGTCACTGATGACACCGTCCATCGCCGCGTTGCTGGGCAAGTGGTTCTGGTGGCCGCAGCGGGTCCGGCAGCGGCCGGTTCCTTCCCCGTGGCCCGATCCCATTGATAAGCCGGTCGAGCAGGCCGAAGCGGTGACTACGGTTTCTTGACCACGTCGAATCCCTTGTAGCCGGCGTCGGCGACCTCGGCGCAGATGTCGTTGTACGTCGCGAACCCCCCGACGAACAACATGAAGCCCCGCGGCTTGCCCGGCACGTTGGCGCCCATGTACCAGGAGTTCGCCTTGGTGAACAGCGTCGCCTCGGCCCGCCGGGCGCATTCCTCGCCCCATTGGTCGACGCTCTGCGTGGTGGCTTCGATTGCGGCGTAACCGTGCTCGTCCAAGTATCTGATGGCGTCCGCGATCCAGTGCACCTGCGCTTCGGCGTGCAGCACCATGTTCGCCAGCACCGCCGGAGCTCCCGGTCCCGAAATCATGAACATGTTGGGGAATCCGTCGACACCCAGTCCCAGATAGGTGCGCGGTCCGTGCTGCCAGTGGTCCCGCAGGCTGGCACCGGCCCGTCCGACGATGTCGATCTTCGCCAATGCGCCCGTCATCGCGTCGAAACCGGTTGCGAGCACGATGGCGTCGAGGTCATAGTGTCTGTCGGTGGTGTTGATGCCACTGGCGTCAACGGATTCGATCGGAGTTCTGCGCACGCTCACCAGCGACACGTTGGGCTTGTTGAAAGTTTGAAAGTAGTTGCTGTCGGTGCAGATTCGCTTGGTTCCGATCGGATGATCGTTGGGAATCAGCAATTCTGCTACCGCGGGGTCGTCGATGACGGCGCGCACCTTTTCTTCGTAGAACTTTCTTGCCTCTTCGTTGGCCGCCGGGTCGATCATCTGGTCCGGAAAGGTCTTGGAGAACAGCACTCCACCCAATTGCCAACGCTTTTCGAACGCCGCGCGGCGCTCCTCGGGCGTGTACTCCAGCGTCGGCTTGGCGGCGGTGATGTGGGGTGAACCGCCGCCGCTGCGCCACGACAGTTCCCGTCGCCGGGCGTAGTTGGCCTTGATGTCGTCGAGTTCGTTGGTGGACAAGGGTTTGTTGCCGGCAGGGACGCTGTAGTTGGGTGTGCGCTGGAAGACGTATAGGTGTGCGGCCTGCTCGGCGATGATCGGAATCGATTGGATGCCGGAGGATCCGGTGCCGATGACGGCTACCCGTTTACCGGTGAAGTCCACTGGCTCGTGCGGCCAGGCGGCCGTGTGGTAAATCTTGCCGGCGAAGGTGTCCAGCCCAGGGAAGTCGGGCGTCAGGGCGGCCGACAGCGGGCCCGTCGCCATCAGACAGAAGCGTGCCGCAACCGCTTTTCCGTCGTCGGTGGTCAGCGTCCAGCGCAGGGTGTTCTCGTCGAACACCGCCGAGACCACGCGGGTGTTGAACTCGATGTCGTGGCGCAGGTCGAGCTTGTCGGCGACCCAGTTCAGATAGCTGAGGATCTCGGCTTGGGTGGCGTACTTCTCGGTCCAGTTCCACTCCTGCTGCAGTTCGTCGGAGAACGAGTAGCAGTAGTCGACGCTCTCGACGTCACACCGCGCGCCGGGATAACGGTTGTAGTACCACGTGCCGCCCACCTCGGGCGCGGCCTCGAACACCCGCACCGTGAGCCCTTGACTGCGCAGTTTGTGCAGGGCGTACAGGCCGGCGAACCCGGCGCCCACCACGACCACGTCCAGAGAGGCGTTCTTCACAAGCACTCACGGTAGGGCCTTCTGTCAACGCCCACCCGGCCCCCTCCCGATGACCGGACAATCTGGCCGACAATTCCCTGCCGTCGGGCGAGCGGGGATGTGGGCCTACCCGCGAGACGGCTTGATCCTCAGGCACGTCCTAACTGGATTTCGTCCACTCACCGGGAGTGCCGGCCGGGCCGCAGGCGGGCTGCGGTACACCATTAACAAGCCCACACACGTAAGGACGACACCATGACCGAGCGGGTACTTGACCAGGTTGCAGCGATGGCCGACCAGCTTCGCGAGCAAGCCGCGGAAGCTGAGCGGATCGGCCGGCTCACCGACGAGTCCGTGAAGATGATGAAAGGGGCCGGGCTGATCCGGCTGCTGCAGACCAAGCAGTACGGCGGCTTCGAGGCCCACCCCCGCGAGTGGGCCGAGACGGTGATGGCCACTGCGGCGCTGGACCCAGCCGCCGGCTGGATTGGCGGCGTGGTGGGCGTGCATCCCTACCAGTTGGCCTACGCCGACCCCAAGGTGCCCGCCGAGGTCTGGGCCGACGACGTCGACACCTGGATGGCATCGCCGTATGCGCCGCAAGGCGTGGCCAAGCCGGTCGACGGGGGCTATATCTTCAACGGCCGTTGGCAGTTCAGCTCGGGCACCGACCATTGCGACTGGATCATCCTGGGCGCGATGCTCGGTGATGCGAATGGTGTTCCACTGATGCCGCCGCAGATGCTGCACATGATCCTGCCGCGCAAGGACTACGAAATCGTCGAGGACTCGTGGAATGTGGTGGGGCTTCGCGGAACCGGCTCCAAGGACGTCGTCGTCAAGGACGCGTTCGTCCCGGCCTATCGGACGATGGACGCGACGAAGGTGATGGACGGCACCGCCCAACGGGAGGCCGGCATGACTGAACCGCTGTATCTGATGCCCTGGTCGACGATGTTTCCATTGGGCATCTCGGCGGCCACCATCGGCATCGCCGAGGGCGCGCTGGCCGCACACCTGGACTACCAGCGGGAGCGGGTCGGGGCTACCGGAACAGCGATCAAGGACGACCCCTACGTCATGTATGCCATCGGCGAGGCCGCGGCCGACATCAACGCCGCCCGACAAGAGCTGTTGGCCAACGTCGACCGCATCTACGACATCGTCGCGGCCGGCAAGGAGGTGTCCTTCGCCGACCGCGCGGCCGGCCGTCGTACCCAGGTTCGTGCGGTGTGGCGGGCGGTGTCGGCCGTCGACGAAATCTTCGCCCGCTCCGGCGGCAACGCAGCACGCATGGACAAGCCGCTGCAACGGTATTGGCGGGACGTGCATGTGGGCCACCTACATGCGATCCACGTCCCGGGCACCGTCTACCACGCATCGGCCTTGAGCTCGCTGGACATCGATCCGCCGCAGGGTCCGCTTCGGGCCTTGATCTAGGGGGACCTGGTGACTGACCTGAAAAGCCTTGGCTACATTACCATTTCGACCAACGACATCGACCGCTGGCGGCAGTTCGCATTCAATGTGTTGGGTTTCGCGAAGGGTAAAGGCCCCGATCCGTCCGCTCTGTACCTGCGGATGGACGAGCGGGCGGCCCGGATCATCGTCGTCCCCGGCGAGACCGACCGGGTGCGCACAGTGGGCTGGGAGGTGCGCGATCACGCTGCCCTGCAACGCGTCAAGGCAACGCTTGACGGCGCCGGAGTGGCCTTCAAGCAACTGTCCGTCGATGAGGCCGAGGCTCGCCGCGTCGAAGAGGTGATCACCTTCGAGGATCCGGCCGGCACCACCCTCGAGGTGTTTCACGGTGCGGTGCTCGACCACAGCCCGGTGATCACGCCGTTCGGGGCGAAGTTCGTCACCGGCGATCAAGGTCTGGGCCATGTGGTGCTGCCCGCCACCGATCCGAACGGGCTGTTCGACTTCTACACCGACGTATTGGGTTTCCGTTCTCGCGGTGCCTTCCGGGTTCCGCTGCCGAAAGAGTTCGGCCCGGTGCGGGTGCGCTTCCTCGGCATCAACCAGCGACACCACAGTTTGGCGATTGTCCCGGCCGCACACCAGCGCGACCCGCGCCTCGTGCACATCATGGTCGAGGTCGACACCCTCGACGCGGTGGGTCAGGCGCTGGACCGCGTCAACGCCGAAGGCTTCCAACTGTCGTCGACCCTGGGGCGCCACACCAACGACAAGATGGTGTCGTTCTACGTCCGGGCACCCGGCGACTGGGACATCGAGTTCGGCACCGACGGTATGCGAGTCGACGAAACCTATTACACCGCAGAGGAAATCACGGCCGACAGCTACTGGGGTCACCAGTGGGTCGGCGAGATGCCCGCGGCGATGCGGCTGTGACGGGCAGCTTCTACGTTCGCCGCGCCGGCCGGTCGGCGGCGCGAAATCAGCCCGAGCGCAAATAGCCGGCGAGCAGGTAGACGATTTCGTCTTCGAGCTGTTGCGGGTCCACCGGCGTGTCCGACGTGACCAGTCGGTGGACCAGCGACTCGATGGTGGCCACCACGATGCGGGCACGGAGCCTGCCGCCGGTGTGCACATCGGGATGCTGCTCGAGCAACTGCACCGTCGCATCCACGGCCCGGTGTTCCATTTCGTGCAGTCGCGCGAGCAGCGCCGGTGCCCGTGGAGCCTCTTCGAACAGCACTCGGTGCAGCCGGGGGTCGTCTCGGTGGTTGTCGATGGTCGCGCGCACGAACACCCGCAAGGTGTCGTCGAGTCCCTGCGGCAGTCCCTCAGCCAGCCGCTCGCCGAGCAGTCGAGTTCCGGCGTCGAGGTGGGCGTCCATGAGCGCGCGCAGGATGGCGTCCTTGTTCGGGAAGTACTGATACAGCGACCCGATCGAAACCCCGGCCTGCTCGGCGATGCGGTTGGTGGTCCCGGCGGCGTAGCCGTGCTCGGCGAAAATGTGAGCCGCCGCATCCAGGATCCGTCGCCTGGTCTTCTCGGCACGTTCCTGTTTGGGCTGCTTGCGCTGCCGGAATCGATCCGTCGGGGCGATGGCAGATCCCCTTCCCGAAAGCGAGTAGTCAACCAACGCGGTGACCAGCAAAATTAGGGTAACCTAACCGATGCCCCAGGAGTCGCCGTGCGAACCGTTCACCTCGAAACAATTTTGCCCACCAGCGCCGACCGGGTTTGGACGGCGATGTTGTCACCGGCCACGTTTCTCTATGTGTGCAAGGGCCTGTTCGGCTTTCCCGCTCTGTCCGGACGTTCCGAGCCGCTACGCGTCGGCGAGCGCGGTACCGGATGGCTGGTCGCTTTCCATCTGGTACCTGCCTACCGGCACACGATCGAAATCGTCGAGGTCAACGAGGCCACCAAGACGGTGCGCACCCACGAGCACGGCGGCATGCTGAAAACCTGGAACCACACCCTGCACGTCGAATCGCTCGGCGATAACTCGTGCCGCTACAGCGACACCCTCGAGATCGACGCCGGCCGGGCCACCGCCGTGGTGGCCGCGGCGGCAGCCGGGATATTCCGCTACCGGCAACGACGCTGGCGCAAGCTGGTACGGCGGCACCTGCTCGCCGAAGGGCCGGCCTACTCGAGCTGACGACTCGGGCCGAGGACTTTCGGTGAGATGCGTGACATCACGAGCCTAATGTGATACAAACTGATATATTCCTATTAGGAATATACAAGTCAGATAGTCGATCCTTTGGAGTACCGATGTCAGGGACCACCGCCGCGGCAGTCGAATCAGCCACCCCCAGCGCCGTCATCGATCGCATCTCGCTGGTCCTCGACGCGTTCGAAGGCCCGGGCCGGCTGACGTTGGCTCAGATCGTCCGACGCACCGGGTTGCCGCGCTCGTCGGCGCATCGAATGCTCGAGCGTCTGGTGCAGCTGCGCTGGCTGCGCCGCAACGGCCGCAACTACGAGCTCGGCATGCGCCTGGTGGAGCTGGGTTCGCTTGCCGTGCACCAGGACCGCCTGGTGCGGGCCGCCCGGCCGCTGCTCGGCGAATTGCACCGTGCCACCGGACTTGTGGTACACCTCGCGGTCCTGGACGGATCCGACGTGGTGTACCTCGACAAGGTCGGCGACCGGGTGGTGGGAGCGCTTCCCAGCCGAGTGGGCGGTCGTCAGCCCGCGCACTGCAGCGCCCTCGGCAAGGCGATATTGGCGTACAACGACGACGCCGAAGTGGACCTGCGGGTGCGCAAGACCAAGTACTCCATCTCCACCAACTCCCAACTCGCGATCGAATTGGCGAAGGTACGGGCGCACGGAGTGGCGTTCGAACGCGAGGAGTCCCTCCTCGGATTCGGTTGCGTCGCAGCCCCGATCGGAAGTCCGGGCGAGGCCGTCGCGGCGGTGTCGGTGTGCGGCCCGGTGAATCGGATGAAGTTCGATCAGCGTCTGACCGCCCCGGTTCGCATGACCGCGATGGGAATCTGGCGCACCGTGGAAGACGGCCCCCAGCGGGTCGCGCCGACCCTGCAACCGTTGCGCCCGCTGCTGCCCCACCGTCCGCGTCCTGCCCTGCAATACGCGTGAATCTCGGTCGCGGGGCCGGCGGCGAGGTGTTCGTGATCGACCGAGTGGTGACCCGGCCCGGCTGCGCGCGACGGTTCGTCGACGCCTACCTCGCCGAGTACACGCCAGGCGCGCGCGACCGCGGTATGACCCTGCGCGACATACTGGTCAGCCCGCCGATCTGGTTCGAGGATCAGGTCAATACCGTCACCATCACCTGGACACTGCCCTCTCCACAGGCGTGGTGGGAGATGACACGGATGGGTCGGCTGGACCCGAGCCTGGGCCAATGGTGGTCGCAGATAAGCGAATTGGTACAGGAGCGCTCCCGCTCCTTCGCCGCGGCCGCTCAGGACGTGGACGTTCTGTGTGATGTATAGCGTCACGAGATTGATCGACGTGGTCGACGCTGATCGCCATCGGATGATCGATATGTTGCGTTCCGCCGCGGCCGAAACCGAGGCACTGCGCTGGGTCGTGCGGCAGACATTGCCGGGCTCCCGGAACGGCGGTGACATCCTGGTGCACCTGCGCTTCAGCGGCGAGGACGGCTGGCGTTGCGCAGCAGACAGATTCGATGCACTGCTTTCTGGCCCGACCGTGACCCGCATCAACGGCGCGAACTATCGGGGTGAGCCACGAGACTGCAGCGACACTGCGGGAACGGTCTACCGAACGTTGTTATTGCGTGTCCAGCCAGACGCCGACGACGAAACGGTTGCCCGCTTCGAACGTGAGCTGTCCTCAATGCCGCGCTATATTTCGACAATTCGTGCCTGGCAGCTAAGCCGGGTAGTGGAGCACGTCGGGGGCACGTGCTGGACACATGTGTTCGAGCAAGAGTTCTCCGACGTCAAAGCTGTGCTGGGGCCCTACCTGATGCACCCGATCCACTGGGCCGTGGTCGACCGCTGGTTCGACCCCGAGACCACCGATGTGATCGTCCGCGACCGCATCTGCCACAGCTTCTGCGCCATCGACCATCCGGTGTTGAGCTGACGAGCAGACGCAAAAGCACCCGAAATCACGGGTTTTGGGGAGCTTTTGCGTCTGCTCGCCCACTACGGGATGTTGGGATTGGCGGAGGCCGGTGGGGCCAGCGGCGGCAGCAAGGTTGTGCCGTCCAGGCTGTGCACCGGCAACTGCTGCGACCACGGATAGTGCAGGCTAAACGCGACCAGTCCGGTGCGCTCAGCGGCGGGCCGGTGACACATCGCCAGCACGGTCTCGGCCAGGTATTCCACCGGCTCGGTCGGAAAGCCCTCGGGAATCAGCTGCGCTGCCCCGGGGGTGTGGACGGCCGTCGAAGGACCGACGCAGTTGACGGCGATGTTGGCGTCGAGCAACTCAGCGGCCACACCCTGGGTGAATCGGTGCAGCGCGGCCTTGATCGACGCGTAGACCACGTCACCCGCGGTCTTGTTGTACTGCCGGTATGGCCGGGCCGGCGCGACGCCGGTGACGGAGCCGATGTTCACGATCCACCCCGCACCCTGCTTACGCATCTGCGGCACAACGGCTTTCGTCAACACAAAGGGAGTTCGCAAATAGTGCGACACGGTGCGGTCGAAAGTTGCAAGGCTCATTTCCTCGACCAACGCGTAGTCGGCGAAACCGGCGTTGTTGACCAGGATGTCGAGACGGCCAGTGCGGTCCAGCACCTCGGCAACCAGCCCGTCGCGCTGCTCCGGGTCCTCGAGGTCGGCCGCCACCCCGAAGGCTCGACCGCCGGCAGCCTCGATCAACTTGACCGTCTCGCCAATGGTCCCCGGCAGGATCGACGTCGCGCCGGCTCGCACTGACGACGACGGAACGTGCGACCGAGCGGTGATCGCCACCGTGGCTCCCTCGGCCGCCAACCGTCGTGCGATGGCCCGCCCGATGCCCCGACTGCTGCCGGTGACCAAAGCTGTTTTGCCGCTGAGCATTCCGGTCATCGCAACTCGAAATGCTCTTCGATCGGTGCCCGGTGGCTGTGCCACACATCGACCAGGCGATACGGGAACGCGGTCACGATCCGGCCCCCGCCCGAGCGGTAGTACGTATGCGCCGTCGGAGTATGGCACCAGACGGTTCCGGCCATCGTTGCGTCGATGTCGGCGACGTATTCGTCGTAGGCGCGTCGCGTCACCTCCATCACGGTGGCCTTCCGCAGCGCCATCAACTGCAGGCATTCCATGACGTAGTGCACCATCACCTCGACGCCGAAGTTGTGACCCGCCCCGTGTCCGGGGCTGTAATTGGGTGCCGACGAAATGAACAGGTTCGGGAAACCAGGCACGGTCCCGCCGCGGTAGGCACGCGGACTGTCGCCCCACTCATCGGCCAGCTTCCTACCGTCACGGCCCCGAATGTCAACGGTCGAAAGGAAATCGAGGTAGTAGCCGGTCGCGTAGACGATGACGTCGAGGTCGATTTGGCGGCCATCGCCGGTCACGATGCCCCTTCGGTTGACCCGGGCCGGCTCGCTGACCTCAACATCGACGTGATCGCGCGCCAGCGCCGCGTAATACCCGCCGGGATCGCGGATGATCCGCTTGCCGTAGGGCGCGAAGTCGGGCGTGACTTTGCGGGCAAGCTCGCTGCCGGCCCCGAAAGCCCGGTCGATGTAGTCCAGGCATATCTGCAGCAAGACGTCGTTGGCGGGCGAGATCGACAGATGCTCAGCCGCCCAGGCCGCATCGCGCAGGATCACCGGGTAATTGTTGTCCGCCGTCCCCCAAAACGACTTGAGGCGAATCCAATTGGCGTAGTACGGCAGCCGGGTGCCCAGCCAGCGCTGATAGTCGGGGACGTCGTCGGAGAGCCGCCGCCGCGGCGCCACCCAGTGCGGCTGACGTTGGAACACGGTCAGGTGCGCCACTTGGTCGACGCACGCATCGACGATCTGTACCGCGGTACAGCCCGCGCCGATGATGCCGACCCGCTTGCCGGTCAGGTCCAGCCCGGGATCCCATTGCGCCGAATGGATTTCCACTCCGGAAAACGTGCCGCGGCCGGGCAGATCCGGCCAGCGCGGCCGGTTCAGGTAACCCGCGGCGGGGATCACCGCGTTGGCGTAACTCACATCTCGGGTGCCGCCCGGGCCGACGGCATGGATCTGCCACTGCCGGCGCCGGTCGTCCCACCACAACGCTTCAACCTCGGTGCCGAACCGGGTGCGCTCACGCAGCCCGTTCTTGGTGGCCACCGACACCAGGTACGCCTGGTACTCCGCCCCCAGCGGGTAGTAACTCGACCAGTCGCCCTTGATATCGCGGGACAGCGAGTAGTAGGCCGACGGGGTGTCCACGCCGATGCCTGGGTAGGTGGTGGTGTACCAGGTGCCGCCCACCTCGTCGTTGCGGTCGAAGACCTGGCACTCGATGCCGGCGTCGACCAATTCCAGCGCGGCGGTCAGCCCGGAGATGCCCGCGCCGATGATCGCGACGCGGAAATCGTCGGGAAGCTTCGCGGTGCGCGGCAGTACCGGCTGTGCTGGCTGAAATCCCCCCTGCTCCATCAGCAGCGGGAGATATTCGGTGCCGACGGGCCCCCCGAGCGCCACCGGCGCGATCCGGGCGAACAGGTCGGGGTCATCGCCGAACAACCGCGGCCGATCCTGGTGCAGCGCGCCGACTACGCCGTCGACCAGTGCTTCCGTTGTCTCGGGATCGGTGACGCCGGCCTGCTCCGGCGGATTGGGCACATGAGTGATTTTTCCTGCGAACCGGTCGACCACGGCATGGTCGCCGGTGAGTTGCGCCAATACCGCAACCAGGACGCCCGGATCGGCCTGGCGCAGATTGGCCCGCAGTTGGTCAGGATCCAGAGCTGCGCGGCTGCCCATGTCAGCGAGTATCGACGCCATTCCGCCGCGGTCAGCGCGTCGTGTCTACTCAGCGGGACACTCTCGAGGAGACGGCGCGACTTAACCGCCCAGACGGAGTCCCTACAGTTACCGGCATGAGCTTGCCCCTCGACATCACAACCAGCGGACCGACTCAGGTCTGGACCATCAACTTGCCCGAAGTCGGCAACGCTATCACCGGCAAAGACTTCATCGCCGCGTTCGAAACCGCCGTCGACGACGCGAACGCCGACACCAGCGTCCGCGCGGTGATCCTGACCGGGAAAGGCAAGATCTTCTCCGCCGGCGGAAACGTCAAGGAGATGGCCCAGCAGGCCGGCATGTTCGGCCTGAGCCCGCTAGACCAGCGTCACGCATACGTCGACGGAATCCAGCGCATCCCAAGGGCATTGGGACTGCTCGAGGTCCCGTTGATCGCAGCCGTCAACGGCGCCGCGATCGGCGCGGGCTGCGACCTGGCGATGATGTGCGACATCCGGATCGCATCCGAGCGCGCCTCGTTCGCGGAAAGCTTTGTCCAACTCGGCCTCATTCCCGGCGACGGCGGCACCTGGTTTTTGCAACGGGCCATCGGCTATGAACGCGCCGCGGAGATGACGTTCACCGGCGACCGCATCGATGCGGCAACCGCACTGGACTGGGGTCTCGTCAGCCGCGTGGTGCCGCACGACGAGCTATTGCCCCGGGCGCACGAACTCGCCGAGCGCATCGCCAAGAACCCGTCGCACGCATTGCGGATGGCCAAACGACTGCTGCAAGAGTCACGGACCGGTTCGCTCGAGTCGACGCTGGGCATGGCCGCGTCCATGCAATCGCTGGCCCACCGCGATCCCGAACACCAGCAACGCATCGCGAAGTGGCGAACGCAGTGACGCTGCCCCGGTTGGTGCCGCCGGCCAGCGTCGACGCTGCGTCGACGGAAGCCCTGCGAGTCGAGGTCCGGCAATTCCTCGCCGAGCAACTCGCTGCCGGTGCGTTCACGCCGACGGTCGATGCCTGGCTGTCGGGCTGGGACGAGAACTTCAGTGCCGCGCTAGCCGCGCGGGGCTGGCTGGGCATGACGGTGCCCGTCGAATACGGCGGTCACGGACGCTCATTCCTGGACCGGTTCGTCGTGACCGAGGAACTCCTGGCGGCTGGAGCGCCCGTGTCGGCGCACTGGATCGCCGACCGCCAGATCGTGCCGTCGCTGCTCAAATACGGCACCGAGGCGCAGAAGTCGGAGTTCCTGCCACGCATTGTCGGCGGGGAATGCTTCTTCGCCATCGGCATGAGCGAGCCGGACTCCGGTTCGGACTTGGCCAGTGTGCGCACCCGGGCGACACGTGCCGACGGCGGCTGGTCGTTGTCGGGCACCAAGGTCTGGACGTCCGGCGCGCACCTCGCGCACGCGTTCATCGTGCTGGCCCGCACCGCACCGGTGGACCCCGAGGACCGGCACGCCGGGCTCAGCCAGTTCATCGTGAACCTGCGCGGCCCCGGGGTCGAGATCCGCCCGATCTTCTCGATGAACGGTGCCCACCACTTCAACGAAGTGATCCTCGACCAGGCGTTCGTGCCCGACAGCATGGTGTTCGGCGAGATCGGCGAAGGCTGGCGGCAGGTGACGTCGGAGCTCAGCTTTGAGCGCAGCGGACCCGAGCGATTCCTGTCCACCTTCATGCTGCTCGCGGCGGCCACTGAAAGCATGGCCGCGCAACGTATTTCGCACAATGCCGACCTGGGGCGCCTGGTGGCGCGCGTCGCCGGACTACATCGGATGTCGTCAGCGGTGGCCAGCGCGCTGGAGCGGCACGACCCAGAGGTCGGGGTGCCCGCGGCGGTGGTCAAGGTGCTCGGCACGACCACGGAAGGCGACATCGCCGACTTCGCCGACCTCTACGGCCCGGTGGATCCCCGGTTCGCGGAGCTGGTGACGGCAGCGGTAGACCAGCGCCCCGGCTTTTCGCTGCGCGGTGGAACCAACGAGATACTGCGCGGTGTCATCGCCCGAGGACTGGGGCTGCGATGACGCTCGCTGCGCCGGCGGTCGACCCGGCCCTGGCCGACATGATGGACGCCGTGTTCGCCGAGTATCGCCAAACCCATTCGCCCGCACCGCCCTGCGAACGCGACAGCGAGCTTTGGCGACGGCTCGACGAGCTTGGGCTGGTCCGCCTGACCGGTGACGAGCGGGTTGGCGGCAGTGGGGCCGGCTGGTATGAGGCGGCCGAGCTGCTTGCCGCCGCCGTGCGGCATGGCGTACGAATCCCGTTGGCGGAGCACGACTTACTGGCCTGCTGGTTGCTGGATGCCAACGGTATGGATTGTGACGGCGCAATCCGCACGGTGTGCCTGCTCGACGACCGTGGCGTGGCGAGCGCGGTGCCCTGGGCGAGCGAAGCAGACCGCATTGTGGTGGTCTGGCAACGGGATGACCAACATCGTGTCGCCGATGTCGAGGCTGCGGCTCTCGGAATTACCCGGGGAACCAACCTGATCGGCGAACCGCGTGACTCCGTTGCCGCCGAAATCGCCGCCCTGGACGGCGTACCCGTGGCGGCGCCCCTGGTCGCCCGGTTGCGCCTGAAGTCGGCGCTGGTGCGGTCGATTCAGGTCTGCGCCGCCCTCGACCGGATCCTGCAGCTTTCCATCGAGCATGCGGTGTCACGCAGTCAGTTTGGTCGTCCGCTCGCGAAGTTCCAGGCGATACAGCACCTGATCGCCGATATCGCCGCCGAAGCGGCGCTCGGGCGCGCAGCGACGGAGGCCGCGCTGACCGCGGCGGTCACCAGCGACTGGACGGCGTCGAACCTCGATTTCCTTGTGGCCGTTGCGCGTTCGTGCACGGGACACGCCGGCTCGGTCGTGGTGCGCAACGCCCATCAGGTGCACGGCGCGATGGGCACCACTCGGGAGCATCGGTTGCACGAGTTCACCCGTGCGGCACTCGCCTGGCGTTCGGAGTTCGGGACGGTCCGGTATTGGGACGATCGGGTCACCAGCGCCGCCGTGCACGCCGGGTCGGCTGGGCTGTGGAGCCTTATCACCGGCTGACCAAAGCGGATGTTCCACTGACCGGACAGTCCCGGTGTGCGACCGCCCGCAGCGGCGTTGACTCACGATCATGATCACGCTGCCGGATCTTCAGGAGTTCATCGCCGGCTTCTGGTACCACTACGACGAGGCACACTACGACGAGCTGGCGGCGCGATGTGCACCCGACGTGCGCTACGTCAGTCGCAGTGATTCCGGAGCGAGTCCGTTCGAGGAACTGATGTCGCCCGAACTGCATGGCCGCGCCGCCGTGCTGGAGTGGCTCGCCGAGCACCGCAGGCAGAGCCCGTATCCGTTGCGCCACCATGCCACCAACGTGCATCGCGCCGGGGCCGACGGTGACGTCACGCTTGTGCGCTTCTACCTCTTCGTCAACCAGATCGCCAATTTCGTGCCGTTCGCCGTGTCCAGCGGGGTGGCGAACGTCGCTGTCCGGCGCGGCGTCAACGGTCTGGAGTTCACCCGGATGGAAGTCGTCCTCGACACCACCAACTCCGTCTTGCTGTCCGAGCTCAGCGCCGACAGCGCTGCCGGTCCGTCCGCGTGACTCACACGTTAGATCCGGACGCCGCCGCGCGGATCGCGTCGTTCGGAGAAATTCCGCCGATGCGCCAGCGCGGCCTTGCCGCGGTGCGCGCGGGGATCGAATCCGCGCCCCTGCCCGAATCGATGCCGGCAATGGCGGAAGTCACCGAAGACGTCGTTCCGACGCCGGCTGGATCGCTGGCAATCCGGACATACCGCCCCACAACAGATTTCGCGGATTCCGGGACTCCGGCGCTGGTGTACTTCCACGGCGGCGGACTCGTCATGGGGTCCAACCGCTCGTTTGAACCGCTTGCCCGCGAGCTGGCAGCGGCTTCAGGGGCCACCGTCGTGGCGGTGGACTACCGGCTGGCACCGGAAGCTTCGCCGCCCGCACAGTTCGACGACTGCTACTGCGCGACCGAGTGGGTATCGCGAAACGCGCCGCGGCTGGGGATCGACTCCGGACGTATCGCGGTAATCGGCGACAGCGCGGGCGGCTCGCTGGCGGCGGCGGTGGCGTTGGCTGCGCGCGACCGAGGCGGACCGGCAATCTGCGCGCAGGTGCTGCTCTATCCCGGGCTGGATCGCGATATGACCGTTGCGTCCATCGCCGCACTGTCCGATGCACCGGTGCTCGGCCGGGACGACATCGACTACCTGCACGCCCTGGTCGACGGTGAGTCGGGCGGCCCGCGGCACCCCTACCTCGTTCCGGCCTACGCCGCCGACCTTTCCGGGCTGCCGCCGGCGATCGTGGTGACCGCTGGCTGCGACCCGATCCGCGACTGGGGCGAGAGGTACGCGGCCAGATTACGGGAAGCCGGCGTGCAGACCACCAGTACCCGCTACCCAGGCGTGTACCACGGCTTTCTGATGCGTGCCGACGCGACCGCTCGCGGTCGGTTGGCCATCGCCGAGACCGGGGCGCTACTGCGGGCGAAGTTCGCCCATCCCTTGCACTTTCAGAAAGAAGGAGAGAACTGATGCTCACCGATGAGCGGCGGATGGAGCTTTCCGACGTGTTGCGCCCAGCCGCACCTCCTCGCGAGATCGACAACGTCTACACCGACGACCAACGCGAGCGCCTGCTCGACGTGGTACGGACCGAGGGCCCATGGAAGCTGATCATCGCACAACATTTCGCGTCCGCCGACGAACTGATCGCCACCATGAGCGGGCTGTTTCCCGAGGGATTCACCCCGTCGCTGGACCTTTTTCTGACTCCGACCTTCCGCGGCTACCTGGCCAACTACGGCGCCGTGCTTTACCCCCAACTGCATGACTGCTTCTACAACGCGCGGTTTCTGAAGATGGCCAAGAACTACTGGAACGCCGAGTACGCCAAACCTCAGTTGATGCTGTTCAATATCAACGGTCCGTGCGCCAATCGCGATCCAGGGCATCTGGATTCGCCGAGCTTCCGCGGCGTGCGCCACGAGAATGCGCCGACATGGCTGACCAGTGTGATGGGCAAGTCGGGCTTGTTCAGCGACTACCTGATCAAGATGGCTCAGGTGATCACCTGGTTCTCGCTGGACACCGGCAGCGGGTTCACCTACTGGCCCGACGGGCCGCTCAAGGCACCGAAGCGTGTCCTGCCGCCGATCAACAACCGCGGCGTGGTCGTGCAGAACGAGATGATGATGCATCGTGGTGAAGCCAATGGCCCACTGGAACAACAGATTCCGGCCGGACTGACGTTCGACACCGTGTTCACCGGTGACCCCGGCGCCCACGACTATTGGCTGCTGAAGAACGGCGATGAGGTAATCGCGCGCCACCACACCGACGAGTTGCGTTTCCTCGTGCACTGGTCGGCCGAGGTGTTCTCCGACTTCGACGAACTGAAGAAGACCATGAACGGCTCCGCCGACTTGACCGTCGAGAAGGCCATCGACATCATGGTCGACGACGTGCACGCCAGAGGAATCAAGCTGGACATTCCCAGTGAACCGCTACATGATCCGGCATTCATCAGTGCGCTCAATGCCGCCTACGACATCGGCGGGCCATCCAGCTACCCAGCGGAGGCGCCGATCAGCGCATTCCAGCTTGCCGAGTGAAAAGTTCTGGTGCAGTGCACCGGCCGCTCCTACGAGCCACCCGCACCTGCGGCACTTGCCGTTTCGTCGACAATGCGCAACTCCCCGCGCCGCACCGCGGCGGATATCGACTCGCTTAGCGCCGTGCACATCAGGAACACACCTCGGCCGCCGGGCATCGGCAATTCCCGCGCTTCCCGGCGCTCGGCGCAACGGGCCGTCGCCTCGGCGTTCCACTGCACACTGGTCTGGTTCCAGCTGCTCTTGCGGGCCAGCACCTGAGCTCCGCAGTTGCGGCAGACCACCGGCGCCATAGGCATCTCGTCGAGTCGGTTGTCTGCCCGGAGCGACGAGTCGGTCACACGGACCCCGCCCGAGCCGCCATGTTCGCCTCCACCTCTTTCATCCATGCCTCGTAGGGGCGCGTGGTATCCAGCTCAAATTCGAAGCGATCCACCATGTCTGGTTCCACGTCGGCGGCGTCGACGTAGAACTGCTGGTACCAGCGGCGCAGCTGGTAAACCGGACCGTCTTCCTCCACCAGCAGTGGGTTGTCGATGCGCGCCTTGTGCCGCCAGATTTGCACATCTTGCTCGAAACCCAGCTTGACGAAGTCACCGAGGCTGATCGCCGTCTTCATCGCCTCGTCATCAGGCAGTGTTTCCGACTTCTTGACGATGATCCCGTATTGCAGCACAAAGGAATTCGAGTCTATCGGGTAATGGCAGTTGATCAGAATGGTTTTGGCGTCACCCTGCTCGTAGTGATAGGTCAGGTCGTCGATCATGAAGGACGGCCCGTAGTAGGACGCCACGGATGTGGTACCGAGCATCTGCGACCCTTTCGGGCTGGCCAGGTCAGGCCGATTGCCGCCGTTCATGTATTGCGTGGCCACGTGCCCTTCGAAGATGTTCTTGAAATACGTCGGCATCGAACCGTGGATGTAGAAGAAGTGCGCCATGTCGACCACGTTGTCGATGATCTCGCGGCAGTTGGCGTGAACGACGGTGGTGTACCAATGCCAGTCGGTCCACTCGTCGCTGGTGGCGCCTTCGATGCGCGGGATGGTCACCTCTGGTGGCGGCGGATTGCGCTCCGGGTCATTCCAGACGAACAACATGCCGTCCTGCTCAAGGGTGACCCAGGTAGCGGTGCGGGCCAGCCGAGGCGTGCGCCGCGCGTAGGGCACTTGTTTGCATCGCCCGTCACCGCCCCAGCGCCAGTCGTGAAACGGGCAGGCGATCTCGTTGCCCTTGACCTCGCCTCGCGACAGGTCCCCGCCCATGTGCCGGCAATAGCTGTCGAGCACGTTGATATTGCCGTCCCCGCTGCGGAATACGACCAGCTTCTGGCCGAACGCGTTGACCGCGTGCGGTTTGCCGTCGCCGAAGTCTCGCACCAGACCCAGGCAGTGCCAACCGCGGGCGAACCGCGTCGGTGCCGCCTGCGCTTCTATCTGTCGAATTTCCTCATGCCCAACTTCGTCGGCGTCGGATCGCGACCTCATAGCGATCATTCAACTCCCACGGCCATACCGGCGCAGCCGAAGTGTTCCGCTCATTAGGACAACTCTTCCTCCCGCACGCGATCGGCAATACCGCGGCCAACGCATTCGGCACGACGTACCCGGGAGCGGGAGCGACCATCGCCTAGGGCCTGGTGTACGGCTACATCGCCGCCATTGAGTCCGCGGCGGGCTAGTCGACGGCGCGCTTGGCCTCCACTTGCTTCTCGACCTCTCGCCAATAGCCCGGCGTGGGGCGCGGTTGCCCGTAACCCCCTTTGGCCGCCTTCTTCAAGACGGCGTCGGCCTCGTCGATGTCCTTCATCAGCTCCAGCGCGAACTCACGCTCGGCGGCGTAATACTTGGCCGCCCAGCGCAGCGCGATCACCGAGTAGGCCCAAGCGGGTTCGGCCTCGGCGCCGTCGGCGTCCTCGACTGCTTTCCGGTGCCGCTCTTCGGCGTAAGCCACGTGCTCCTGCAGCAGTTCCTTGAGCCGGGTCGGATTACTCAGATGACCGAATGTCACCCGCAGCAACATGCTGTGCTTGAGCACCGGCGGATCCACGGGCGCTTCGTTGGTCCATTTGGTGACGGCGTCCATCCCGGCCGGGGTGATCTTGTAGAGCCGTCGGCTCCGGGTTCCCTCGTCGCGCTCGACCCGAGACGTGACCAGGCCCAGGCTCTCCAGTTTTTTCAGCTCGGTGTAGATCTGGCTGTACGACGGACTCCAGTAGTAGAGGTCGACGCTCCAGTCGATCCACTTCTTCAAGTCGTAGCCGGAGACTTCCTCTTCATAGGACATCATGCCCAGCAACGCCCAACTGGTGGCGGCAAGCGCCGACTTCGGTTTGGCTGGTACCGCTCTGGGGGCCATTTCGCCAGATTAACAACACCGCAGGCAAGTTGCGCATTTTCGACCGCTGGTCGGGACACCAGATTGCGGACAGCTTCGGTTCGCTGCACGCTGTTCCCAATGACCGCCGCGCCACCGACCCAACGCCGTCACTGATCTATGGTGGCGGACATGGTGGATCCGATTGCCGCAATGGCCGATTCGTCGCCGGAGTACGAGGCGTTGGCGATCTCGGTGCGGCGTTTGATCGACGCGACGATCCGCACGGAGGTCGGGCCGGAAACGGTCGCCTCGGCCGCCGCCACGATCGACAGCGTCACGAGCCAGCTCAGCGCGACGCTGATGCCCGGCTCGTTCGGCCAGCGTGTGGTCGACGACGGGCAGGGCCCGGCTGCGGGCAATGTCGTCATCGGCGTACGCAACCCGTCGGCTCCCCCGCTTGTCATCCACCATGAAAGCGACGGATTCGTGTGGACGGAGTTCATCCTCGGTGCCGCCTACGAAGGTCCGCCCGGTCATGTTCACGGCGGTGTCTCCGCCATGATCCTCGATCACGTCCTCGGGGCGACAGCTCACAAACCGGGACGGCCGGCCTACACCGGGACCCTGACGCTGCGTTATCACCGCCCCACACCCCTGCAGCGGCCGCTGCGCGCCGAAGCCTGGATCGAAAGTGTGGATGGGGTAAAGACTTTCGCGGCGGGAAAGGTAACCGACATCGGCGGCACGACGGTCTCGGCGGAAGGTGTGTTCATTCACTCGCGGGTTTGACCCCGCGCCGCCGGCGGTGTGGCACCAATCGCCACAACGCTGAGCCGGCACCCGTCCGGGCCAGCCCGCCAGCCGTGATCGATACCCGTGACTACAACGCTGTCACCGGGTGCGAGTAGGTGCACACCGTCGTCAAGGACGAGTTCAACCGAGCCTGAAAGCACTGTGTCGAAATCAAGGGTGTCCGTGTGGTGCATGGTGAGCGTGGTCCCCGGCGCGTACTCGATCGTCATCCAATTGATCGCACCAGGTGTGACACCGAGGTCGAGGAGGTCGGCCACTCGCCCGCCGTCGGCTATCGACGGGATGGATGGCGTCCCGTAGAGGACCGAATAGAGAACACCCGGCAGGCTGACATGGCCCTGCATGTCGACCGGGTCATCCTGCAGCACGCAGGACCGCCCGGATGAATCGACACCCGTGATCAACAACCGCCCACTCGTGCTGCCTGCCGCTTTTGTCACCCACACAATGTATTGCGCTGCACGACGCGGCGGAAGTCGCGATCCGGCCACGGTGCCACAAGCCGGCCTGCGGCATCTGGGAAACGTTGTGCCACACGGCTTTTGACGCCGGACGGCGACACCAAGACGGCCGAGCCCAGCTGGTGCCACAAAATTTGAATTTGATTAGTTGGCTGTACAAGTGCGCTGCGCCTGCCCTAGCGTCGAGTGCATACCATCGCCGATTCGTTTGGAGGAACCGGCCCGATGATCGATGACCAGCAGCCGGCCAGCATCGAGTACCTACGCTGTGAACTACTCGATCGGGTGGACGCACAACCCTTCGAGAACTGGTCCCCCGCGCTGTTGCGGGCCCTCATCGCCGTCTTCGACCTGAACGGAATCACACCCACGGCCCCACGCAGCTTCCGGCCCTACCTCGTCAAGTAACCGGCGCCACGCTCGTCACCGACTAACGTCCTACCCGGCTGCGGTCGAGTGAGGAGTCACGACGGTGGAGATGTGGGCATTGGTCGCGCGCGAGCAGATCCGAGACACGCTGGCGCGGTATAACTGGTCGGGCGATGCCGGCCGGCTCGACGACCTGGCCGCGACGTTCTGCGCAGACGGCGTCCTCGAGATCCGGGGACTCGAACCATTGCGGGGCAGGTCCGAAATCGCCGCATTCCTCGGCCGTGTCGCGGGAAACGTCGAGACCGTCGCCGACGCCCCCGTCGTCCGGCATAACGTCGCCAACGTACTGTTCACCGAACTGACGCCGAAGCGAGCCCAGGTGTCGTGCTACTTCACCGTCCTCACCCAGATCGGCCTCGACCATTTCGGGCGCTATCGCGACATCTTCGTTCCCGACCGCTCAACGTGGCTGATCAAACATCGCATGGTGTCGACCGACTGGTCGGCGCCTGCCTCGGTCATGACCCGGCGACCACCCGGCTGAGCGTTACCTCATCCGCAGCCCGCGCTTGCGCACCCACAGCTCCGCCACGACGGTACCTACCACCCACACCCCCAATGCGATACCCAGGTGCACAACGCTTTTGGTATCGCGGCCCAGCACCGGCCCGATTGCGGCGGGCAGCTGAGTCCACAAGATGCGATGTTCCACCCCGCCCATCGGATCGGCGATGTAGTAGACGGCGTACGGCAGCGCCAGGGCCACCAACCATCCGGCGGTGCGGCGAAAGTCGCGACGTTGCCGCCACCGCCGGATCAGCGGCTCTGCGCTCACCGGGTGCACCACCGAGATGACGTTGCCCACGCCCAGCCAGGACACGATCGGCACCGCAACGTCAGGGATCGTGATGCCCAGGCGCGCAGGCGTTTCCAGCCACAGCGTCAGCGCGACGGCGACCGTCAAGGTGGGCAGGCCGACCAAGACGAGCAAAGCCAGATTCTTTATCAGCAGCAACCGCCACACCGGTACGCCGTCGGACAGACCCTGTGCAACCCGGTAGTGATCGCCGCCGAGCGTGTTCGTGGTGGTGACGTCGGCGAGGATGAACGACGAGAAATAGCTACCCACCAGCACGACCCAGTCCAGATGGTGATGGTGAAAGTGGCGCGTCGAATGAGCGTGGGCGGAGGTCAACGGCTGCACCGCCAACCACGCCACGGCCAGGAACAAGTTTGCGACCACCCCCGACAGCCAGGTGCGCGGCGGGTGAAACGCCCAGCGGATCTCCGCCCACACCGCCGGCCCCAGCGGTTTGGTCAAGTCCTTGGCGGCGCGGGCGGCCGACGCGGGACGAGGTGCCGCTGCGCGCACCCCGGCGCGCATTGCGACGCGCAGTTGTCGGTGCATTGGCGTCTCGGATTGCGACATGTGCTCCCCGGCGATGTGATGGTGCGTGCGACCATACCTTGATGCCACATGTGATCCCTGCCGCTCGCCCGCTATAGGCGGGATCGCGACGTGAACCGCAGACGTGTCGTCATCGCGGGCCTGGGTGACGTCGGAATTCTGACCGCTATCCGCTTGGCCACCCACGCCGACGTCGTCGGCATCTCGGTCAAGCCGGCGTTGGTCAGCGGCCAAGAGCTCGGAATCCGGCTCTCCCGTCCGGCCGACTGGGCCCGCGACAACTGGATTCCGTTCGACAGGTTTCGTCGCTTGGATGGAGTCCGGACAGTTCAGGGCAGGCTGACCGGGCTGGACCTGAAGGAACGCAAGGTCTTCGGTACCCGCGACGACGGCTCGACATTCGCCGAGCCCTACGACGCACTGGTCATCTCGACGGGCGTCAGCAACGGCTTCTGGCGCCGGCCGACGTTACAATCTTCGAGCGAAATCCGCGCCGATCTGCACGCTGCCCACGAGCGGCTCGCCGCCGCGAAATCAGTGATCGTGGTGGGTGGCGGCGCGGCAGCCGTCAGCAGTGCCGCCAATTTGGCAATCACGTGGCCGGACAAGCGGATCGACCTTTACTTCCCGGGAGATCGCGCGCTCGTCGGGCATCACCCGCGCATTTGGCAACGCATCCAGGCCCGATTGACGGACCTGGGCGTGGGCCTGCACCCGGGGCACCGTGCCGTGCTGTCGAACGGCTTCGCCGGCGACGAGATCACCGACCGACCGGTCGAATGGAGCACCGGGCAACCCGCGGCGGCCGCGGAAGCCGTGCTGTGGGCGATAGGGCGGGTGCGACCCAACACCGATTGGTTGCCGCCGGAGCTGCTCGACGAGCGCGGGTTCGTCCGAGTGACACCTGAGCTGACGGTCCCGGGATATCGAGGCATCTTTGCGGTTGGCGACGTTGCGGCCACCGATCCGCTACGCAGCTCGGCGCGTAATCGCGGGGATGCGCTGCTGGCGCATAACATTCGCGCCGAGTTCGCCGGCCGAGAACTGCGCAGCTACCGGGCGCCCCGCCGGCGATGGGGATCGGTACTGGGCATTCAGGCCGACGGACTGGAGGTGTTTCTGCCCACCGGCCACGCGTTCCGCATTCCGCCCTGGTCGGTGGACCGGCTCGTGATGCCGGTCATCGTCCGCTGGGGCATGTATCGCGGTGTACGTAAAAACCATCCGCTGGTCGACCTCGGCTGAGGCCGCGCGATCGCCTGCACCAGCGCGCGCGGCGTGCGACCATCTGCTGGTGACCGAAGACGACGCGGAGAAGCGCATCGCCGAGCTGGAACGTCAGCTGGCCGAGGTGAAGGCGGCGCTTCGCGAGCAACGCCCTGCGGGCGGCGTGGATGGCGCCGACGACCGGGCCCGCCGACATGCGGAGGCGTTGTGGGAGGGGCTGCGCACCGGTGCGCCGACGGGTCCGGACGGACCGTCTCGTCCCGAGATAGCGCAGCTGCGCGAGGCCTTCCTGCGGGCCGCGGCCGACGCGGGTATGTCGGACTCTCAAATCAAGGACGTGCTGCAAAACGGCCGGGTGACCATCAAAACGGGCCGCTCCGTGGTGTATTCGGGCCAAGGCGGGCAACAGCGCTTCAACAATGCGGCCGCTGCCGGCTCCCCATCCGGCTACCGGCAGACGGTTGGCCAGCAGATCTGGGTTCGCCCGCAGCGGCCGCGCGGAAATCTCACCGGAGCCAATCGGTTCGGGGCCATCGTCGGAATGATGGCCGGAGCGATCGGGTTGTGTGCCGGCGGCACCGCTGCGGTGACCGCCATGTTCCCGTCGACGGCACTGTGGATGAGCGGAATCGTGTGCCGCAGTCCCTACCACTTGGTCGCCAGCACCTCGAGTTACAGCTACCAACCCGGCCAGTCGGGAACCAGCGTGCACTACCGATGTGTCAGTGACACCGGCTGGTACGACGTCAACGCGTTCGCGATCATCGTGTTGCAGTCCCTGCTGGCCGCAGTCATCCTGGGTGGCGTGGCAGTCGTCGTCCACCTGATCCGGCGTAAGTCGCGAAACCGCTGAAATGCCCTGTGAGTAAGGCGATTACATGGTCGAACGTATCGAAACCGAACGCACCATCGCGGCGCCCGCAGCCGAGATCTTCGCCGTGCTCTGCGATCCGCAAGGTCATGTCGCGATCGACTCGTCGGGCATGCTGCAGGACGCCGAAGGTGATCCGGTGCGAGCCGTCGGCGACAGCTTCGTCGTCCACATGGACCGCCAGTCGCTCAACGACTTCCCACAACTGGGCAAGTATGACGTGACCGTCGAGATCACCGAGTTCGAACCCGATCGGTTGATCGCGTGGACGATCCTGGGCCAGATCCGCCCACAGATCGGGCACGTCTACGGCTACCGGCTGCAGCCCACCGACGACGGTGCCGCCACCGTGGTCACCTCGTTCTACGACTGGTCGAACATCGATCAGAAGTGGCGAGACGCCAACATCTTTCCCGTCCTGTCCGAGGGTGCGCTGCGGGCCACCCTGGGCATCCTCGACCGTACGGTGCGACGCGGATATTCACGCTGACGCCGCACCCGTCGGCGGGCGAAATCCGGAGTGGGCGATCGAGATGGACACACCGGTGCCCACCGGGCCTTTGTGGTCCACCAGGACGGCCGAGCCGGTGGCGATCCCGTCGTGGCTGTAGTGGGTCAGCGCGGCCAGCCCGATATGGGCTCCCTCGGGCAGCCTGCTCAGGGTGAGCGTGTAGTCGGCATTGATGAACTGCAGGCCGTTGCTCCCCCAGTTGGCCAGTGCGGCGGTGACATCGCCGGCCATCGCCGCGCGGGTGAAGGCGGTGAGCGGTTCGGCATCGATCAACGGGCGGGTTTCCTGCAGCCAGGTGTATTTACGTCCCGACCCGTCCGGCCAGTCCTCATCGGGATTTTGGATGTCGACGCCCCAGCCGTAGGTCCGCATGAAGATCGACGGATAGGCCGGGTCGTGCTCCGCCGGTATCGGCGGCATCTGCACCGGCGCTGTCCACACGTCGCCGTCCGGCTGGGGTCCTGGGCGCAGGAACAACGCGCTTGCCTGCGCCACGGGGACATCGTGCTGGATGAGCAC
Source organism: Mycobacterium sp. NGS66 (assembly GCF_059812225.1). Classification (NCBI taxonomy): domain Bacteria; kingdom Bacillati; phylum Actinomycetota; class Actinomycetes; order Mycobacteriales; family Mycobacteriaceae; genus Mycobacterium; species Mycobacterium sp. NGS66. The sequence goes on from NZ_JCALCG010000004.1 coordinate 116,192, forward strand.
GGCCTCGACGAGCCTCAGTCGCCGTCGGTCGTGCCGGACGCGGGTGCGCACTTCGATCGGTTCCAGTGCGGTGGGCCGGGGCAGGTCGACGGTTAACCGGGCGGGTTGCAGTTGCGGGTCGTCGACCGCGCATTCGACCGCCCAGGCCAACATGCCTCCCACGACGTGCCCGCTGATCGACGGACCCCAGCCCCCACGCGCGATTGCGTTTGGCACATAACGGTTTTCGTCGCGCACAAAGTACGGCATCTGCGTCGCCGCGGATTGGTGGGCGTCTGCCGCAATGTCCGCCTCGGTCACCACGTACCCGCCGAGCCGTCGCAGCCGCAAGCGTGCGGGCCAGCCATCATGGCATGTCTCCTTTGAAGTGATCAACAGTAGACATTACAGTTTGCCCCTTGGCCGTGCGATCTCACCCGGTTGCGCCGCGAACGGCCTTGACGAGCGCGACCAGGTCCCGTTCCCGGCCCTCGGCAGGTAGCGGCCAATGCGTCAGCCTGAGGTCGGTGACGCCGGCGTTTGCCAATGACGTTGCGCTCGCGGCAATCTCAGCCAAATCAGGCCGTCCATCCGCGGCGGCCCGCACTCGCAGCGTGCCGCTGACACCGAAGCCCTGCGGGTCACCGCCCGCACGCTCGACGGCCGCACGCATCCGGGCGATCCCGCCGGCGACGTCGCGGGCATCGTCGCCCCACGGAATCCAGCCCGTTCCGAAGCGGGCCAGCCGTCGCGCGACCGGCCGGTTCACCGTCCCGCTCACCCAGATGGGCACTCCGCCCGGTTGTACGGGTTTGGGCATCTGGTGTATTCGCTCGAAGCTCAGTCCGGGTGAGGTGTAGCTGACCTCGTTCTCGCGCCAGAGCCGCTGGCACACCTCGAGCGTCTGGTCCAAGACAGCGCCGCGGTTGTCGAAGTCGACCCCGGCAGCGTCGTATTCCTCACGCTGCCAACCGACACCGACCCCGATGTCGACCCGCCCACCCGACAGCACATCCATCGTGGCCAGGGTTTTCGCCAGCACCGCTGCCGGACGCAGGGCAGCCAGCAGGATGTTCGTCCCCAACCGGATGCGTTCCGTCCTGGCCGCCAAGTAGCTCAGCGTGGTCAGCGGTTCCAGCCAGTGACCGTCGGGCCCGGTGGGCTGGCGACCGCCCTTGGTTCCCCCGGTCTTGGGGTCGGCATAGGCATCCATGTTCATCCCGAAGGCGATGTGCTCCGACACCAACAGACGATCGAAGCCGCAGCGTTCCAAGAGCTGCGCCCAGTCGGTCAGGTGGTCCCAATTGGGCGGCGCCTCGGCGGAATACGAGGCCAACCCCATCGAAAGCTGCATCTGGTCACCGGATCCTCTCGCTTACCGGACGGTCCTCGGTTGCATCGACGGCCACGGTGCGCTCGCTGATCCGCCAGTGGCCGTCGTCACCGAGGAGATACCGGTCAAGGTAACGGATATGCATCACGTGGTTGCGCCCCGGCGCTGGTTCGCTGTCACCGAAATGGTTTGCCGTGCAATATACTTCGCCGACGGCGGAGGTGCCCTCGACGACAAACAGGCCTTGCGCGACCAGATGCGCCGTGCGCGGCCAACGCGACACTATGGCGATGACCCGCCCGATTTCGTCGTGACCGGTCATCACCGCTGGTTGGCGCCCGAGGCGGTCCACTCGCAACGTGGCGTCCGGGGTGAACACGGCCAACAGCGCGGCACGGTCCCGGCGATCGACCGCGGCCGCGTAACGGCGGGATAGCGCCTCGAGTTCGGTGTGGGGAACTGCCGACGAAATATCCATGTGCTCCACTGTCAGCCGACGACGGACCCGTCGACCATACCGCTCGCCGCGCTAATCGCCGATGCGCGCGAATGTCACGTCGACATCGGTGCTGCCGCAGCCCGGTGCCCCGGTAATTTCCTCGTGACCATGCCCGTTGATCAGAGCCACCGGATCTTGGAGTGGATGCGGTAGCGGGAACGGTACGACGATTCTTGCATGCGCCGTGCCGCCCTTTGAGCAGGGAGCATCGAATTCGCGGTCGTAGAACCAGTTTCCGGCTCCGAAGACCATCGCCATGGCGGCGGCCGGCGGCCGGCGGAACAGGCTCATGCACCGGTCGCCGGCACGCAGGCAGTCCGTCCGGACGACATAGTCGTTCTGCTCGCGGAAGCCGTTCGGTTGAACGCTCGACTGGTGGTAGCGGCCGTGCAGGGCTTCGGCCGGTGACACCACCCGTGCGGGCAGCGTGCCCGGGTTGGGAAGGCTGGCGACATCCACATCCCCGGTGCGAGTAAAGGTCACCGTGCGCGTGTTGGCGCAGCCCTTCGTCATCGTCTGGGTCGCGTCGCCGACGAAGGTGCCGTCGGGACGTCGTTGGAGTCTGAACGCTTCCCAGACTTCGCCGGCGAGGGGGCCGCAGGTGCCGGACCCGACGCTGACGGCCAGCCAGTCTTCACCGACCTGGTCCAGTACCGTCGCCGCCACCTGCATGGTCTCGCCGGAAAGCCGGGATGCCGTCGCGACGCACCCGGAGTTGCCGCATGCCGAGCGGACCGCCCACGTTTCGGTCGTCGGCGGCGCACCTTGGGCCGGTTCACCTTCCACGTTGCTGACCCGGCCGAAGTCCACCCGATAGATCCCGGTGAAAGGACCGCTGTTGGGCGTGGGCGCGGGCGGCGCGGCGGAGGTGTCGAGAACGGCGACGGCGGGCGGGTGCTGTTGCCGGCTCAGCTGCGTCCCGACCAGCAGACCACCGGCGATGAGCACCGCGGCCGCGGTCAACGCTCCGATCAACGCGCCAGGGCGCCTTCCTCGTCGGCGCCGTGCCGGTTGCGCAGGCATGGTGGGTGCGGCCACGCCCATCCTGGGGTTCGTCGCTGTGGTCGCGACACTGGACGGAATCTGGTCGGCGTAGGCGAAATCGGGGTTCAGGTGTCGGGTCAGTTGTTCGGTGAATTCTCGGCAGCTGCCGAACCGGGCGCAGCGGTCTTTGGCCATCGCGGTGGCGAACACCGGGTCCAGGGCGGCCAGCTCGGGTCGGTAGGCGGCGACAGCAGGCACCGGCGCGCTGATGTGCCGGCTGATCACCGTGGCGGGATTGGCGTCACCATACGGCGGCGCACCGGTCAGCAAATGAAACGCCGTGCACGCCAACGCATATTGGTCGGCACGGCCGTCGATCGCCTCGCCGCGTAGCTGTTCGGGGGCGGCATAAGACACGGTACCCACCGTGATGTTGGTTTCGGTCAGGCCCGCGGCGTCGTCGATGGCTCGCGCGATACCGAAATCGGCCAGATACACTTGCCGGCCCTGCCCATCGGCCTCGGTCAATAAGATGTTGGCCGGCTTGACATCCCGGTGCAGCAGCCCGCGGTAATGCGCATAGTCGAGCGCCGATCCCACGGCGGTGATGATCGGCAGCGCCTCACCGGGCGGCATCCCGGTCGGGTATTGCTCCGCCAATAGCCGCGCGGCATCGGTGCCCGCCACGTAATCCATGGAAATCCAATACTGGCCGCCGGTTTCGCCGCGATCGTGTATCCCCACGATGTGCGGGTGCGACAGCCCAGCCGCCAGTTCGGCCTCCTGCACAAACCGGGCCCGAAACCCCGGATCGGTTGTCAACGCCAATGGCAATACCTTCAGCGCTTCCTCACGCGGCAACCGGGGGTGGGTAGCTAAATACACCACACCCATGGCGCCCGCGGCCAACACGCGCGAGATTCGGTAGCCCGCGAACACCTGACCCGCTCGTAACGACTCGGCTAAATGAGTGCCAGGCTCGGCGGTATCGGGCACCTCGAATCCTCTCTGCGGGCACGGACTCCGACAGTAGTGCGATGTGATTGCTCTGCGGCACAGCGGAATTGGTTGCGACGGGCTGTGACGCGGCGAATCCTGCTGGCGCTCAACGTCCTAACAGGCCGCAATAGTGGCCGACGGGACAGCCGCCGATGCCATACACGGTAGACGTTTGACCGGTTCCTGCGTGCAATCCGGCGGCCAGCACACCGCCTGACAGCAACGCTCCGGCAAGAATCTGCTTGAGGCTCTGCATGATGTAGAGGCTGCCGCACACCGCTTGCCGCAGGGTGGCGAAATTCATGCGAAATTCTTGCGATTCGGCCGGGCGAGCGCGTAGGAAAGGCAGTCGCCAAAGTATCTTCTAGGTTCATGACGCTGGCCTCGCGCTGGACAGGTTGGGGACGCTGATGCTCGTCGTCGACTACTACCGGCGGATCCTGCATTTCGATCGGCGGTTGCCGCTCAACGTCGACCTGGGCCCGGTGCACATCCACCTCTACTCGCGGTCGGTCTTCTTCATGTGGGTCACAGTGGCGGTGTTGGTGGTCGCCGGCATCGCGGTGGCGGCATCGCGCAAGCGCGAGTTGATCCAGCGGTGGACCAGCTGGTTGATGATCGCGCCGGCGGTCGGGATCCCGATCTGGCTGGGCCACGGCACCACTGCGGTGCTAGCTGCCGCGTTGGCCGTGGTCGCGGTGACCGAGTACGAACGCCTGGTGAAGCTCGGCAAGGTCGACCTCGGCCTGCTGCTGGGGCTGGCCGTGCTGTATCCGCTCGCGGCCTGGCTGCGGCCCTCCCTGCTGAGTCTGGCGCCGATCGTCGTGCTGGCCTGCGCGTTGCCCTCGGTGATCAGCGGCGACGTCGAACACGGTGGCCGGCGCACCACGTTCACCGCGTTCGGTTCGGTCTGGATCTGCTGGTCCTTGGCGCACCTGGTGGTGTTGTGGTCGGAGGCCTATCTGGTGTGTTTCGCGGCGGCCGCCGCCGACGTCGCCGCGTGGTGTGGCGGAAAAGGGTTGCGCCGCTTGGGTTGGGCTCGCCGGCCGCTGTCGCCGTTGAGCCCCAACAAGACTGTCGGAGGGTTGGTCGGCGCCATCATCGGGGCATTTCTGGTGCTGACATTGCTGGGCACGATATCGGTGGGTCTGCTCGTCGCGGTCGGGTTCGGCGGTGTGCTGGGCGACCTCGTCGAATCGATGGTGAAGCGGCAGGCGCAGGTCAAGGATGCCGGGTCGTGGCTACCGGGCTTCGGAGGTCTGCTCGACCGGATCGACTCGCTGCTGCTGGTCCTCCCGTTGGCGTATCTGCTCGGATGAGCGACATGCCCGACGAATCCGGTTCGCGGCCGCGCCCGTCGCGGGTCTGGTCGGCGATGGCCAGGCTGGTCGCCGGTCCATACGGCCTGCCGTTGGCGTTTCTTTGGGGCTATGCCGAGGCGCTGAGCTGGTTCATTGTCGCCGAGATGGCGTTGGCACTGTTCGCCGTCGCGGTGCCGCGGCGGGTGATGCCGTTGGCCGCGGCGGTGATCGCAGGCTCGGTGCTCGGTGTGCTGACCAATGCGTGGCTGACGTCCCGCGGGTTCTTGTTACCGGCACCCCTGACGACCCCGCGGATGGCGGCGACGGCCTTCGCCCAGTTCGCCGAAGGCCCGAGCGCGATCATGCACCAGGCGCTGTCGGGCATACCGGTGAAGGTGTACGCCCGGGCCGCCGGCCAGCACGGCGTAGAGCTGTTGCGGCTGGCCGGCTGGACGCTGGTTGAGCGCGGCTTGCGAATATCGACCGTCGGCCTGGTGCTGTGGCTGCTGTCCAGCCTGTTTCACCGCTGGTTACGCCGCTTCTACGGCGTCTACCTGATCCTCACGGGCATCGTTTTCACCGCCGCGCTTTCTGCGGTGATCGCCGCCTGGTCGTAGCGGATTTCACGCCGCCAGGGCGTATTGCAGCGAAGGCAGGTGATCACCGCGCAATGCCATGACGAGTTCCCGCAACTGTGGTCCCGAGACGCTGTCCGGGTCGACAGGGTCGCCGATGCGGACCTGCATGGGCGCCGGCGAGATGAAGGTGGCCCCCTTGGGCAGCACGTCGGCGGTACCCAGCACCGCGACCGGGACGATCGGCACCCTGCAATCGCGCGCCAATCTCACTGCGCCGGAACGAAATTCACCGATGTTGCCGTCCTTTGAGCGGGTGCCCTCCGGATAGATGACGACCGCGCGTCCGGCCATCAACGCCGGGCGGGCCGCAGCCAACAACTCGGCATAGGTACCGCGACCGGACCGCCGCACCGGGAGCACGCCGGCCACCATAGATGCCACGAAGCGGCGCACCGGCACGTCGAACCAGTAGTCCGCGGCCGCCGCGAACACCGGCTGAGCCGCGGGCGATAACGCGGCAAGCAGTGCCGCGGTGTCGGCGTGCGACGCATGGTTGGCCACCACCACGCAGCCGCCCGGCACACGCCACCGCCCCGTCACCGTCAGCCCGCCCGACACGGCGGCCACCGACCGCCACAGCCAATGCCGCAGCACACTCGAGATTCTGGTCGCGGTCATGATGCCGGCACCTCGCCCGTCGGCTGTGGCTTTCCGGCCAGCTCGCGGCGCGCGGCCCGCAGTCGCAGCACCGTGGTGATCAGCGAACCGTTCACCAGTTGCGTGCAAACCACCGGCAGGACGACCGGAAATGCGGTGGCCACCAACACGAAAAGGCAGCGTTCGGTCTTGCCCAGCGGGCCGCCGTTGCGTCGCTGTGCGCCCGCGCCGGCGGCGGCCAGGGACGCGAACGTGGGCAGCGTCGCGGCGAGTGCGGCCGCCATCACCATCAGCACCGGCCAGGACAAGAAATGCAGGCCCGGCCCGTCCTGGCGCGCCGCCCACACCGCCAGCCCCGCGAAGGTCAGCAGGTCCGAAGCGCGGTCACCGATTTCGTTGACCACGAAGCCCCATGGACGGCTGACCCCTCGCGCCCGAGCGACCGCGCCGTCGAGATTGGCGCCGGCCAGGCGCAGCGCAAGGAAAAGCGCCGCCAGCGGCCACCAGCCCAGCGAGACAGCCACACCGGCCGCCCCCGCGGCCGCCACCCCGGCCGCAGTGCACACATCCGGGGAGACTTGATGTGCCACAGCGGCATTCACGATCGGCGTCAGCCGGCGCGTGTACCACGGCTTGAGCGCGTACAGGCCCAACCACTTCCTTGGTGACGCGGTAGGCGCCGTCACGGCAGAGGCAGCCCCTACCCGGCGAAGCGAGGCGGTGTCGAGCGTGGCGAGCGCACGCGACCCCGTCGTGTAGCAGCCGCGGTGCACGCTGACGCCCGGCGTGTGCACGCTCGGCTTGTGCAGCGTCAGGACGCTGTCGCGGGTGGCGCTCACTTCTGATTTCCTTTCGATGCGTGGTCCCGGTCGGGGGTGTCTGTGGGCAAGTCGACCCCGGGCCTGCCGCTACCGGTCCCAACTTTCGGGCCGCTCAGCTGGTGGGCGAGTCGGTTGATGGGTGTGGGCGCAGATAGCTTGCGACACCCGGCTTGCTGCCTGCTCGTGAAACTCTTGCGACTTTCTTGCGGCATGCGATCAGCCTGCCGGGGTGAGCGCCGCTGCGGATGAGTAGGACTACGCGATTTGGGTCATGAGTTTCGGCATGTCCGGCGGCATGCCACTAAACTGATAGCGTTGATATCAGGAGGACTACTTGTGCCAGATGTACTGATCCGGGGTTTGTCCGATGCAGCCGTCGCTCGTATCGACGCCGAGGCCGCGTCCCAGGGACTTTCCCGCAATGAATACCTGCGCCGCAGGTTCGAATCCGAACGGTCCGCTACCGGCAAGCTGACGGTGCAAGATCTGCGGCGAGCCGCGGAGGCCGCAAAGGATCTGAACGATCCGCAGGTAATGGAATCGGCGTGGCGGTGACCTCGTGGCTCATCGACAAGTCGGCGTACACACATCTGGCGAGGTCCGCTGACGCCGACGTGTGGGTGGACCGCATCCAACGCGGCCTCGTTCGGATCAGCACCATCACCCGGCTGGAAATCGGCTACTCGTTCCGCAGCGCGGCGCAAGCTCGCCAGGAATCCGTTTCGCCGCCACTCGCGCTGATGCCGTTGGAGTATCTAACTCCGGCGGCCGAAAGTCGGGCAATCGAGGTGCAGTTGCTCCTCACCGACCGCGGCCAACATCGTGCACCGTCGATTCCTGATCTGCTGGTGGCAGCCACTGCCGAGAAAGCCCACCTGACGGTCTTGGCGCTGGACAAGGATTTCAACCTGATCGCAGAAGTCACCGGTCAACCCGTCGAATGCCTACATATCTGACTTTGATCTCTGCGCGACGTGCGCCGGGCAGCCTTACGCCGTTCCCTCCACGGTAGGCGCAGGGTCTGTGGAGAATTCCTTCCTCGGGGTCTCGTCGATTTCGGCGCCAGGTTCCGGCACCGCGCCGTGGTGTTCTTCCCCGAAATGGGCGGCTTCCTCCGCGTCCTCCGATATGGTGGCCGCCTCGCCGCGCGCCAGCATCACCGTCGAGACGATTACCAGCACCGTCAGCGCAATCAGCAACGCCCGCTCCGGGTTGCTTTCCAGTTGCAGCGACTCCTTGAGGACCGCGATGCCAAGTATCACAGCCACGACAGGCTTGGCGACGGTAATCGTGGGCAGGGAGGCCGTCAGCGAGCCGGCCCGGAATGCCGACTGCTGGAAGATCATCCCGGAGACCCCGGCGAGGATCCAGACCGGGAACTCCCAGGTATGCAGCAAATGGTGCCCGCCGTGATGAATCACTTGCGTAATGCCCTTGGTAAGTACGACGAACAACGCCAGTGACGAACCGGACACCGCCCCCAGCAGCACTGCCGAGGCCGGACGGCCTTTAAAAATCCGGGCCGCCAGCACACACAACACCAACGCCGGACCCATCACGGCAGCCACGACGAGCCAGTCCCCCACGGAGCCCCGCTTCTCGCCGGCCGTGGGGTCTCCCACCTTGATGAGCAGCGCCAACGCCGCCGCCAGTATTACTGCCCATACCCACTCCGAGCGGGTGATCGGATGGTTGGTTACCCGCGCATAGATGGGCATGGCGAACAGCAACACCGTCACCTGCAGGCAGGTGACCAGCATGACCGAGCCATAGTCCAGGGCTATGGCGATGAATATGTAGCTGGCAACGTCCCCGAGGCCCCCCAGCCACCAGCGTCGATTGCGCACCAGCATGCTGAACAGCGTCAGGTGGCCAACTTCGCCCTCGGTCACCGAATGAGCGGACCGCTGGCGGACCACGCTTCCGATCGCCGCCGACAGCGCGGCGAGCAGGGCCAAGATTCCAGGGATGATCTCCGCCTTCAACATGGTTGTCCTCCTCGCCGGAGCCCCGCACCTGACGCCGCGCAGTACACCCGCTGCTTACCAGCAGTTCTTTTGCGATGACTCTAGTCCGCGACAGACCATCCAGAGCGCTTCCGCCGAAAGTCTCGATATCTCAGAGCGGGAATTTCGTATCCGTGAGCTGTTCGGACAATTCCCACAGCGCCGCGGCGGTAGTTTCGCGCTTGGCCACCCACGTCCGCCAAACCGGCTGGGTGCGGCCCCGAAGGCCGTATCGCGGGCCAACGAACGTGTTACCCGGCAAATCCTGGGCAACCGCGTACAACGTCTGGCGGGCGCCGAAGTCGGCATCGGTGGACACCAGGCGGTCGAGCGCTAACACCAGGCCGTCGCGGAACCTGTTGCCGGAGCGGCCCTGCAGGTTCGTGTGTGACCATCCGGGGTGGGCGGCCAGCGCGCGCAGCGGTGAGCCGACGGCATCCAGGCGACGTTGCAACTCGCTGGTGAACAGCAGGTTGGCCAGCTTGGACTGGCCATAAGCCAGAAAGCCCGAATAGGGCCGCGACTGCCAGTGCAAATCCTTGAAGCTGATGTAGCCAATGACGTGCTGCAGCGAGGACAGCGTGACCACCCGGTCGGTCAGCTTGGGCAACAGCAGATTGGTCAAGGCGAAGTGACCGAGGTGATTGGTGCCGATGTGGCTTTCGAAGCCGTCGACGGTCAGGGCGTGCGGGACGGCCATGATGCCCGCGTTGTTGACCAGAACGTCGACCTTGTCAATGCCTTCGGCGAAGCGCCGAACCGACGACAGGTCTTGCAGGTCAAGATGACGCACCTCGACGTCCCCGGTCATGCGTGCCGCGGCGGCCTCGCCCTTCGCGGTGTCACGTACGGCAAGGACGACGTGGGCGCCGACCCTGGCCAACTCGCGTGCGGTCACCTCGCCGAGTCCGGCGTTGGCGCCGGTGACGACGGCCGTCCGTCCGGCGAACGAGGGCAGGTCTGCCGCGGTCCAATCAGGCATGGCAGTCACAGTAATGCGAAGCGACGGATGTCACTGCGCGCGGATCGCAGAGTTGCCCAATATCCAGAGGACGTCGCGGTATGGTGCTGGAATACTGCGCGGAACTCTTGCCTGAATGCCCGGTCTTTCCCGAGGAGAACTCAATTGGGACGCGATTTAGCCCGCCCTGTCAGCCCTCCTGGGCGTTGGTGACCGCAGATGTACATAGGCGTCATCTTCAATCCACACGCGCGCAGAAACATTGCTGCGCCGGGCCGCAGCCGCGAACTGCGCAACATCCTCGGCAAGTGGGGCGAGGTGCATGAAACGCACTCTGCCGACGATGTCCGCAAGGTCTTGGAGGAGCTCTTACCGCGGATCACCCACTTGGTGAGCGACGGCGGCGACGGATCGCTGAATTGGCTGGTCAACGACACCGAACAGTGCATCCCGGATCCGCACGACTGGCCGACCTTCGTGCCCAGCATGGGCGGCAGCGTCAACGCCGTCGGACGCAAGGCGGGAGTAAAGGGGCGTCCCAAGGAGATTCTGCGGGAGCTGGCGATCGCCGCGCAGGCCGATCGGCCGCCGCCGGAGATGCGCCTCGACACCCTGGCGCTCGACGGTGAGACGAAGGACGGTGAGAAGTTTCATCGTCTGTGCTTCGGCCTGGCGGCCGGAGGCGTCGGCAACCGTTTCTACGACAGGTATTACGACAACCACACCCACGGTCGCGCCGACGTCGTCAAAGTGATCGCCCGCTCGGCCCGCGACTACGTGCAAAACAAGATTCAGCCCAGCCACGCGATCAGGCCCAACTACGCGAGCAAACTCTTCATTCCGACGCAGGCCCGCGTGGTGATCGACGGTGACGAGGTGCCCACCCGGGAACACCGGTTTCTGCATGCCGGTGCGATCGACCTGGTGATCGGTGGCGGGTTCCGGCTGTTCCCGAAGGCGTCCGAACCCGGCCTGCTGCACTTCCAGGCCGGGAATCTCAGGCCGTCGAGGATCATCGTGCAGATGCCCCGGGCACTGCGCACCGGCAAGATCCGTGGTGGCTTCGAGCTGGTCGACCGCAACGGCCGGGAAATGATTATCGAGGCCGAGGACGAGCCGCTGTCGCCGATCGTCGACGGCGAGCGCTACTTCGACATCGTGAAGCTGGTGGCCCGGGCCGGACCGCTCATCCGCGTCGCCCGGGTAGAACCCTCAGCTGCCGCTATGGCCTGACAGCCGCGACCCGAGAAGACCTACCGCAGCTCAGCACCGCTGAGCCCGCCGCATCCCGTCGTCAGTACGTCAGTACGTCAGTACCGCAAGGATCTCTGCCTGCTGAGCGCTGCGCGGTGCCGGGTGACGCCGTGGACCTCGTTGCTAGAGGACCCTCATCCGGCTGGCCAGGAAGCGTCTACACGCCCCTGTTCCTGTTTGCCCGGCGTCCTGTGCCGCAAGCGCCAGAATTGCCGGACATCGATTCTGTGACCTACCCTCGTCGGTCGTCATTAAATACTGAGATACGGAGCTTTGTATCTCAGTATCTACGTAATGGGCCCTTTGAACAGGCAAAACTTGGTTGAGATCGAGTACTGAGATACTGAGAAGCGGGTGTACTGAAAAACCGATTCATGATTCGGCAACACTGGCCGCCGTGAAAAAAATAGCGAGTGATTACTCGTTTAGTTGGGTTAGCTGTGAAATTCATATGTGGCGCAAAAAAATCCTTCCGATATCTTTGCTTGAAGTGCCTCGGGGGCTAGTATCGGTCAGCAACAGCACTTGCGACGGGGGAAGTGCTCAGTGATCGCGGCCGAGAGCCGACCACCGACTTGAAACGGAGAGTGCTCCCAATGGAGACGCTTATCGACTACCTGCACACGTGGGAAGAGCAGCAACCAGACAAAGTCCTCTACCGGTTCGTCGATGTCGACGGCCGAGAGCTCGAGCAATACACCTACCAGAGCTTCGCTGAGCGGACCCGTGAGCTGGCGGCGTATCTGTCGACCGAGGTCGGCCTCAAGCCCGGAGAGCGCGCGCTGCTCGTCTACCCGCCAGGCCTGGAAATGGTGGCGGCGTTGCTCGCGTGCGCCCGCATCGGGGTGGTCGCGGTACCGGTCAGCCCGCCCCTGCCCATGGCGTTTGAAGCGGGACTGGCCAAGCTGAGTTTCATCGCGCGGGACAGTCAGGCCAAGGCCGTGCTGTCGACCAAGGAGCTCGAATACAACTACCGGCTGATGGTGGGCCACCTCGATGGTGTGCAGGCTTGGTCGGACGCCCAGCGACTCCCGGAGCTCCCCTGGTTCGCGACGGACGCCACCCGGGAGTTCGGCGGACCACTCGTGGCGGACACCCCTGGCCCAATCCTGTTCCTGCAGTACACATCTGGCTCCACCAGCGACCCCAAGGGGGTGATGGTGAGCCACGCAAACATCATCGCCAACGCCGCTGCCTTCGGCGGCGGCAGCGAAGTGCTGGTCAGCTGGCTCCCGCAACACCACGACATGGGCTTGATCTCCGCCTATTTGTTCATCTTGCTGCGGGGCGGGACCACCCACGGGATGTCGCCGGAGGACTTCTTGAAGAAGCCCGCGACGTGGCTCCGGCTTATCAGCGAGGAGCGCGCCACCCACACGCCGTGCCCGAACTTCGCCCTCGAGTACTGCCTGCGCGAGGACAAGCTCCCCACGTCCGAGCTGGCCGGCCTGGACCTGAGCAGCCTGGACTCCATCGTCACCGGGGCAGAACCGCTCCGCGCCAAGACCTTCATCCGCTTCCGTGAGCGCTTTGCTCCGTACGGCCTGAAGCCCGAGGCGGTGACCGGCGCCTACGGCCTGGCGGAAAACACGCTGATCGTGAGCCTGCGGGGACGCCAGATTCTGGCCGTCAACAAGCGCGCGCTGCAACAGAACGTCGCGCGGGTCGAGAAGACGCTGCCGGAGAACAACAACCAGGCCCTGCTGGTGAGCTCCGGCAAGCCACTGCCGGAGAACGTGGTCCGCATCGTCGATCCCGAATCGCGGCAAGCGCTGCACGAGGGCCAGATCGGTGAGGTCTGGGTGGACGGACCGTCCAAGGCAGACGGCTACTGGCAGCGCCCGGATGCCACCGCCGACTTGTTCGGTGCCCACATCGCCGGCGACGACGAGCACACCTATCTGCGGACCGGCGACCTCGGTTTCATGTACGAGGGCGAGCTGTTCGTCTGCGGCCGGACCAAGGACCTGATCATCGTCCGCGGCGTCAACTGCTATCCCGCCGACATCGAGGCCGTCGTCGAGCGCGCGGCGCCGGAAATCCGCCACGGCTGCGTCGCCGCGTTCTCGATCGACGACGAGGACCAAGAGGCGCTGGTGGTGGTCGCCGAGGTACGGGACGAGAACGCGCTTCCGGACACCAAGGCTCTGGCCCGGGCGGTGCGCAAGCACTGCCACATCGAACCGCACACCATCGCGTTGCTGCCGGCGCGCAGCATCCCCAAGACCACCTCGGGGAAGATCAGGCGCCGGGAGACCCGGCAGCTCTGGATTGACGGCAAGCTGTCCGCGGTCGCTACCTGGGTTGGTCAACGGGTGACCAACGAGGCGCTGGATGCCAACGCCGGCCCGATGGAACGGTTCCGCCATCTGATCGACAGCTACGACCTGACCGGCGAGGAGGACTGCTCCTTCGCGGATCTCGGCATCGACTCGCTGAGCCTGGCCGAGCTGCGCAACGACCTGCAGGCCCTGCTCGAAGAGCACGGCGCGGCAGAGCTGGCCGAAGAGGTCAACACGCGGCTGCTGCAGCGGCTGACGGTCGCCGAATTCTTCCGGCTGGTAAGCCAATTCGGCGATCAGGACGGCAAGCCGCTCGACACTGTGCGCCAGGCACTGGCGCAGATTTCCGCTGAGTACGAGGCCTACGAGACCCGGCAGATGCGCGCCGACGCACAGCTGCCGCTACCGGCGCTGCCTGAAGCGCGCCCGGAGGTGGTCAGCGACGTGCTGGTCACCGGCGTCACCGGGTTCCTCGGGCCGTTCCTGCTGAGCAGCCTGCTCGCGCAGACTTCCTACACCCTGCATGCGCTGATGCGCGCCACCGATCCGGACCACGGCCTGGACCGCATCGTCGCCTCCCTGCGCCGGGCGCAGCTCTGGTCCCCGGAGCTGGAAGCCGAGGTTCGGGCTCGGGTACGGGTGATTTGCGGCGACCTGGCCGAGCCTCACCTGGGCATTGGCGCAGCAGCTTTCCAGCAGCTGTCGGAGAGCATCGACGCCATCGTCCACAACGGCGCGCTGGTCAACTACGTGCGGACCTACGACGCCCTGCGGCCCGCCAACGTGGGTGGCACCTGGGAGCTCCTGCGCCTGGCGATGACGTCGCACCGCAAGGCCTTCCACCTGGTCTCCAGCACCTTCATCTACGGGTGGAGCACCCTGCCGGTGGTCGGTGAGTGGGATGCCAACGAGGCGATGAGCGGGCTGGACTTCGGCTACTCGCAGACCAAGTGGGTCGCCGAGCAGTTGGTGCTGGAAGCTCAGCGCCAAGGACTCGAGGTGCGCATCTACCGGCCCTCGCTGATCTCCCCCACCAGTGCGGGCTTCGGCAGCAGCGAGGACATCCTGGTTCGCCTGACGGCGTTCATGATCCAGCACGGCGTGGCCGTGGAGGCATTCAACCAGGTCAGCCTGCTGCCGGCGGATCTGGTGGCCGATCACATCATCGAGCTGATGGAAACGGACCTGCCGGACGAGGTGGGCACCGTCTTCAACATCACCGCCGACGACTACTACGGCCTGATGGATGTCACTCGCCTGCTGTCCGAGCGGCACGGCTACCAGTTCCAGTACTACGACATCCCGTCCTTCACCGAGGTGATAAACCGGTTGGCCGGACCTGGTGATCCGCTGTATCCGTTGGTCGATTTCCTTACCCGTTCGGCCAACAAGATCATGGCAATGCGAGACAAGCGCTACGACAACACGCAGTATCGGCGCGCGCGCTCGCTGGCCAAGGTCCGTCTGCACGAGCCGCCCTTGGGACAAACCGTCGACGACCTGCTTCGGTTCGTGCGGAGCGAAGGTCTGATCAGCGAGTCGGAGCCCGAGACCCGATGCAGTGCTTAGGCACGCTCCGGTGTGGTAAAGCGCTATCCTGCGAAGGGGTTCACCATGTTCACCGTCGATGACCAGGCGACTGGCCGGCATGACGAGTCGCTCGATCACGAGCGACTTGTCCTGCAGGCGCGCGACGTCGAATTCGATTGGGCCAAGCTACCTTTCCACTATGTGCCCAACGAGGTCATGGCCACGCATTTCTGCAATGTCCTGCACCTGCTGCTGCCGGCGGGTGAAGAGTTCATCGCAGCGATATTCAAGGAGGCGCTGCCGCTGATCAAGGACGATCAGCTGCGGCTCGACGTCCAGGGTTTCATCGCCCAGGAAGCCATGCACTCCCAAGCGCACTCGGGGGTGCTCGACCACTTCGCCGCTCGGGGAATCGACCTGACACCGTTCGTCGACCAGGTCACCTGGATGTTCCAGAAGCTGCTCGGCGACCGGCCCCGCTGGAGCCGGCGTCGACGGCAGAGCTGGTTGCTCGAGCGGGTGTCGATGGTGGCCGCGCTCGAGCACTACACCGCCATCCTGGGCGAGTGGATTCTCGACACGCCGCAACTCGACGCCGCCGGCGCCGACCCGGTGATGCTGGACCTGCTGCGCTGGCACGGCGCGGAAGAGGTCGAACATAAGGCCGTCGCCTTCGACACCATGAAGCATCTGCGCGCCGGGTACTGGCGCCAGGTGCGCACGCAGCTGCTGATCACGCCGGCGCTGGCATTGTTGTGGATCCGCGGCGTGCGCTACATGTATTCGGTCGACCCGCATTTGCCGCCGGGAACCAAAGCCCGCTGGCGCGACTATTTGTCGGCGGCCCGGCGGGGCTTGCTGCCGGGCCCGACCCAGTTCCTGCCGGTCATCAGCGCCTACTACAAGCCCGGTTTTCATCCGTCCCAGCTGGGTGGGGTCGGACGCGCGGTGGACTACCTGGCTCGGTCGCCCGCAGCGCGCGCGTCGCACTGAGCTTGGGCGGAGACCCGGAGAACTCATGACCACCATCCAGGCGGTTTCTACCGACGTGTCCGCGTCGGACGGCGTGAACCTCGCGGTTCACGCCTACACCGAAATCGACACGCGGCGCCCGACAATCCTTGCCGTGCACGGCTATCCGGACAACCACCATGTCTGGGACGCGGTTGCCGCCGAACTCAACCGGCGTTACCCCGGCAAATACAACTTCGTTGCCTTTGACGTGCGCGGGGCGGGCGAATCGTCAACGCCGGCCGACCGATCCGGCTATCGGCTGACCCAGTTGGTCGCCGATATCGGCGCGGTGATCGACAGCCTCGGCGTGGACGCGGTGCACTTGCTGGCCCATGACTGGGGCTCGATTCAGGCGTGGGCGGCGGTCACCGACGACGCCGTGATGGGCAAGGTCGCCTCCTTCACGTCCATCTCCGGGCCGCACCTGAACTACGCCGGAAAGTTTCTGCGGTCAGCGCGGACCCCGCGCGCCGTCGCCGATGTGGTGAAACAGTTTTTCGCCTCGTCATACATCTGGTTCATCCTGAGCCCGGTGCTGCCCGAGCTGGCGGCCCGCTCCGGGCTGGGCGCGAAAATCTTTGAGACAGTTGAACATATCGGCCAGACCAGCACCCGCACTCAGCGCCGCGCCGACTACCGGTCCACCCGCGACTATCTCAATGGGCTCAACCTGTACCGCGCCAATATGCCTGCGCCGATGCTGAATCCGCCGGCTCGGTTACCGCAGACCACGGTCCCCGTGCAGGTGCTGGCAGCGCGCCAGGATTATTTCGTCTCGCCGGCCCTGCAACGGTTCACCGGTTCGATCCCGCCCCGCAACCGGGTCCTCCCGATCGAAGGCGGGCACTGGGTGGTGGCCTCGCGTCCCGACGTCATCGCCCGGCTCACCGCCGAGTGGGTCGACCTGGTCATCGAGGGCGGCGCGTCGGTGGCCGAGTCAGTCGTCGTCACCGGCCCTCGTGACGTGCACGGCAAAGTCGCCCTCGTCACCGGATCAGGCGCGGGGATCGGCCGGGCCACCGCGGTTGAGTTGGCCCGCCAGGGTGCCGCCACCGTCCTGGTGGTCGACCGCGACCAGGCCGCAGCCGAAGACACCGCAGATGCCGTCCGGGCCGCCGGGGCCGAGGCTGCCGTCTACCAGGTCGAGGTCGGCGATGAAGCGGGGGTGAATACGCTTGCGGCACAAGTGCTTCAGAAGCACGGTGTGGTCGACATCCTGGTGAACAACGCCGGAATGGGGTTGGCGGGCCGGTTCTTCGAGACGACGCCGGAGCAGTGGGACGCCATCATGGACGTCAATGTTCGCGGCGTCATCTATGCGAGCCGAGCATTCGGCGCGCAGATGGTCGAGCGGGGCCAAGGCGGAACGATCGTCAACCTGTCGTCGGGCGCGGCCTATGTGCCGTTCAAATCCGCCGTCGCGTACGTCACGACGAAGGCCGCGGTGCTCGCGTTCAGCGAGTCGTTGCGTGCCGATCTCGCCGACGAGGGCATCACCGTCACGGCGGTGTGCCCCGGTTTCGTCAACACGAACTACCCACCCGAAGCCGCCGCCAAGGCGATTGTCAAGGCAATCCGGACCGGGCCGGCGGTGTTGCCGGTGACGCCCGAGTCCCGGGTCGGTTATGCGGCGCGCCGCATCAGTCCGTCGTCCGTTCGCCTCTTCGCGCGATTAGACATTAGACAGAGATAGCGAGAACTTCTGTGGCAGAGACACTTTGGGGCAGCAGACCGGCCGACTTGTATGGCCGGCGGTCGCGCGACCGGTTCTTCACGGCATTGACCGGCGCCGGCGCCTTGTTCGGCAGCTTTGCGTCGTTGTCGCGGTGGAACCCGTCGCGAATAGTGCCGGTGCGGCGGAGCATGACCGCCGTCGTCACCAAACGAGAGTTGGTCGCGCCCGACGTCGTCGCCTTGACGTTGGCCGATCCCGATGGCGCATTGCTGCCGTCCTGGACGCCGGGCGCGCACATCGATGTTCAACTGCCCTCGGGCCGTCGTCGGCAGTACTCGTTGTGCGGTCCGCCGGGGCGACGCACCGACTATCGCATCGGCGTACGGCGGATCGCCGATGGCGGCGGCGGCTCGATCGAGATGCACGAGAACTTCGATGTGGGTGACACCTTGGTGTTCGAAGGTCCGCGCAACGCGTTTTATCTCGTCACCGACGAGCAAGAGGTGTTGTTCGTGATCGGCGGCATCGGCGTGACGCCGATACTGCCCATGATCCGGCTGGCTCAGCAGCGTGGAATGCGTTGGCGCGCAGTGTATGCCGGGCGGAGTCGCCAGTACATGCCGTTCCTGGACGAGGTGGTCGCGGTGGCGCCGGACCGGGTCACCGTGTGGGCCGACGACGAGCGCGGCCGGATGCCGACGGCAGCGGATCTGCTCGCCGATGCCGGGCCGACGACGGCGGTGTACGTCTGCGGCCCCACCGCCATGCTCGAATCGGTGCGGATCGCCCGCGATGCGCACGCCGACGCGCCGCTGCATTACGAACGGTTCGGTCCGCCACCGGTTGTCGACGGTGTGCCGTTCGAGCTGGAGCTCGCGCGCTCACGGCGGGTGCTCAGCGTGCCGGCGAACCGGTCGGCACTCGGTGTCATGCTCGACGGCGACCCGGCGACACCGTATTCGTGCCAGCAGGGTTTCTGCGGGACCTGCAAGGTCAAAGTGCTGGCCGGGGATGTCGATCGCCGCGGCCGCGCCGCAGAGGGGCACGACGAAATGCTGGTCTGCGTGTCGCGCGCGAAAAGCGGTCGCGTGGTGATCGACGCCTGATTCGTCAAGCCGTGCGTCTGATCCCGGGTATCATCAGCCGTCGCCGAGCACTCCAGCTGGCGGGCGGCGCCGGCCTGGCGGCGGTCGTCGGGGGCTGCGCCACAACGAAACCCGGCGCCACGCCGGCGACTCCCACCTCCGGAACCACTGCGCCGGGGAGCGCCGGCACCAGCTCGGCGCCAAGCCCACCTCATGCGCCCACCGTCTCCCCCACCACCAGAAGCGCGGGCGTGCTGCTCTGCCGCGATTCCTGGGGGGCCCGTCCCGCCCGGTCCGGCGGCAAGCCGCACACCCTCACCCGGATGACCCTGCACCATTCGGGGGTTGTCCTCGGCGACAACCGCAAAGCGCCGGGCCGGCTGCGGCAGCACCAGCGTTACCACCAAGATCAGCTCGGCTGGATCGACATCGCCTACCACTTCAGCGTCGATCGCAACGGCAACATCTACGAGTTGCGCACGCCCACGTTGGCCGGTGACACCGCGACGGACTACGACACGACCGGCCACTTCCTCGTGCTCTGCGAAGGGGATTTCGACGTCGAGGAGATGACCGACGCCCAACTCAACGGAGCCGCCTTGGTATTCGCCTGGGCCGCACAAACATTCGGCCTGTCGAGCAACACTCTCGCGGGCCACCGCGACGTCGCACCGACCACCTCCTGCCCCGGCGCGAACCTCTACTCCCATCTCACGTCGGGGAATCTCAAACGCCGCATCGACGACCTGCTGGCCAGCGGCGGTGTCAGCCTGCAAAAAATGTGTGGTCCCGACGCCGCCGCCGTCGTCGCTGATATCGAAGCCGGCCGGGCTACCCTGATGCGGTGACCGAGCGAATTCCCGGCGGGGTGGTACACAAGCTGCCCGCGGACCTGCGCGAAGCGCTGATCGCCAACACCACGGCACTTGCCGCCTGGAAGGACATCACGCCGTTGGCGCGCAACGAGTTCATCTGCTGGGTCGAAGACGCCAAGCAAGAGACGACCAGAGCGCGCCGCATCCGCCGGACCCGTGAGGAGCTGGAAGAAGGCAAGCGCCGGCCGTGTTGCTGGCCCGGGTGTAAGCACCGCGAGCGCACCGGCCGCTGAAGCAACCAAGAGATAACAAACAGGCCCCACCCGCCCCACCGGACACTAAAGTGCTCTTCGTGCGCAGAGACTTGTTGGCCAACGGGCGGGGTAGATGGCTGGCGGTCGCGGTGTCGCTCGTCGTCTCCGCCGGCATCATCTACGCCCAGGGCGTAAAGCCCGCTCGCGGCGCTCAGGCTCCAGTGGCGGCACCGGCAAGCCAGGCCAGCGCGGCGGCCGGGCCGGCCGGCGCCCCGGCGGGTGCGCCGCACACCGCCAGCCCCGAGGAGGTGCAAGCGCTGGCGGCGTTGGCGGCAACCGCACCCACCAGCGCTACCGACTTCCAGTTCCCCTTGCCCGCCGGCCGCGCGCCGGAGGGAGGGTTGCAGATCCACACCATCTGGGCGGCGCGGGTGATCAGCGTGCTGTTCCCACAGATCACTACCATCGGCGGCTTCCGGCAAGACCCCCTGCCGTGGCATCCCAACGGGCTGGCGATCGACGTGATGATCCCGAATCACGGCAGCCCCGAGGGCATCGAACTCGGCAACCAGATCGCCGGATACGCGCTGGCGAATGCCAAGCGCTGGGGGGTCAACCACGTCATCTGGCGCCAGAAGATCTACCCGGGTGTCGGGGCTGGGAGTTGGACGGCCGATTACGGCAACGAAACCGCCAACCACTACGACCACGTCCATATCGCCACCGACGGCGGTGGTTACCCGTCCGGACACGAGGTGTACTACATCAATTCGATGCGGCTTGGGCCACCGAGCTGACCGAATACGCGACGCCGCCCCACCCGGTACCGCAGGCCTATAGGCTGGTGCTTTCGCAGCTTGTGCTTCTTGGGGAGGTAACAACATGCCTGCGCCCTCAGCCGAAGTTTTCGACCGCTTGCGTCAGTTGTGCGCGATCAAGGACATCAGCGCACGCCCGGCCAAGACGATCGACGAGGTCTTCACCGGCAAGCCGCTGACGACGATCCCGGTCGGCACCGCCGACGATGTCGAAGCTGCGTTCGCCGAAGCCCGTGCCGCGCAGATCGACTGGGCCAATCGCCCGGTCGCCCAGCGGATCGAGGTGATCAGCCGCTATCGCGACCTGGTCATCCAGCATCGCGAATTCCTGATGGACCTGCTGCAGGCCGAGGCGGGCAAGGCCCGATGGGCCGCGCAGGAGGAAATCGTCGACCTGATGGCCAACGCGAACTACTACGTGCGCGTCGCCGCCGACCTGCTCAAGCCGCGTAGGGTGCAGCCACTGCTGCCGGCGATCGGCAAGACCACGGTGGGCTATCAGCCCAAGGGCGTGGTCGGGGTGATTTCGCCGTGGAACTACCCGATGACGCTCACCGCCTCGGACTCAGTGCCTGCCCTTCTCGCGGGTAATGCGGTGGTGCTCAAACCCGACAGTCAGACGCCGTACTGTGCGCTCGCGTGCGCCGAGCTGCTGTACCGGGCCGGGCTGCCGCGAGCGCTGTACGCCATCGTGCCCGGGCCGGGTTCGGTGGTCGGCACCGCGATCACCGACAACTGCGACTACTTGATGTTCACCGGTTCGTCGGCCACCGGCAGCCGGCTCGCGGAGCATTGTGGTCGCCGGCTGGTCGGGTTCTCCGCCGAACTCGGCGGCAAGAACGCGATGATCGTGACGCGCGGCGCCAACCTCGACAAGGTCGCCAAAGCGGCCACCCGCGCGTGCTTTTCGAATGCGGGACAGCTGTGTATATCCATCGAACGGATTTACGTCGAAAAGGACGTCGCCGACGACTTCACCCGCAGATTCGGCGATGCGGTCCGAAACATGAAGCTGGGCACCGCTTATGACTTCTCGGTCGACATGGGCAGTTTGATCTCCGCCGATCAGCTCAAAGCCGTGTCGGAACATGCCGACGACGCAATAGCCAAGGGCGCCAAGGTGATTGCAGGCGGCAAAGCCCGACCGGACATCGGACCGCTGTTCTACGAGCCGACCGTGCTGACCGATGTCACACCCGAGATGGAGTGCGCCGCCAAGGAAACGTTCGGACCGCTGGTCTCGATCTACCCGGTCGCCGACGTGGATGAGGCCGTCGAGAAGGCCAACGACACCGAATACGGGCTGAACGCCAGCGTGTGGGCCGGCTCCACCGCGGAGGGCGAGACGATCGCCGCCCGGTTGCGGTCGGGAACGGTGAACGTCAACGAGGGTTATGCGTTCGCCTGGGGCAGCCTCAGCGCGCCGATGGGTGGCATGGGCATATCGGGCGTCGGCCGCCGGCACGGCCCGGAGGGTCTGCTCAAATACTGTGAGTCCCAGACGATCGCTACCGCTCGGGTGTTCAATCTCGATGCGCCCTTTGGGATTCCGACGACTCTTTGGCAGAAGTCGCTGCTGCCCATCGTCCGCACGGTGATGAAGCTTCCCGGCCGGACGTGAGATTCCGCGCCGCCGCGCGCAGCTCAGCCCGCGGCTGGGCTAGCCGCGGGTGAAGTCGCGCCCGGTTTCTATTCCGACGACTTGTCGGACTTATCGGACTTCTCGTCCGACGACTTGTCGGACTTGTCCTCGTTGTCGGACTTGTCGGCGTCCTCGGAGTCTTCCGACTTGGCGGATTCTTTGGACTCGTCGAGCTTGTCGGCAAACTTCGTCAAGAGACCAGCAAGTTGACGAGCCTCCTCGGGAGCTAACAGATCGTCGAACACCTGCTTGTCGCCGTCAGAAATCCGCTCCACGTGCACCGCATTGTCCTTGAGACCGACGTCCCACCGGCCCCCTTCGTTACCAGCCATTCACTGCCGCCTTTCGCCTAGTGACCTGATCCAGACTGAACCGCGCCGCTGCGCTTCCGAGTTGTTTACCCACTTCCGCCGTAGCGCATCCGGGCACCTGAGCGGACTGGTCCGTAGCACCCGCAATAGAAGTGGGACACTGGGTCGTATTACGGCAAATGCGCAGCACTCGGTGGTCGCAGCTCCCCCAGCAAGTGCGGTTCCCGAAAGGTCATGAGATGAAAGCACTCGGGATCGTGGCGGCAGCCGCCTTGGCGTTCGCGCCGGTGGCAGCCACCACGACCGGTGTTGCTCAGGCGGCTCCGTGTGCGGGCGCCGGAGAAAGCCCCGCGGCCTGCCAGGACTGTCTCAAATACATTGCGATATATGGGATTCCGACGCCCCGCTCCTGCTACGAAGGCGCGCCGTCCCGCCCGCCACAGGCGTCCCCGAGCAGCGTGCCGCTGCCGGCTCCGTTGATTCCGCCCGACCTCCCGTCGCCGAACCTGACGCCGGTGCACACCCCACAGGTCGTTCCGACAAGTCCCCCGCCGCCGAGCACGACTCCGGTCCGGGGGCCGACGATCGAGCCGTTGCCCACGGGGACGCCGCGGAACGCCTCAGTGGTGACACCGCCGAAGGGGCTGGATGCGTCACAGGAAGCAATCGCGGCCGCCAAGGCTGCACCCGTGACGCGGTTCAATCCCGCGATTCAAAAGATGCTTCAGCTGGTGGACTTCAAACATCGGGTGGACGATGCAGTCAATGCCCACAACGGCAACGTTGAGGTCTTGAAGGTCGACAATCAGGCGCTGCCGCGCCCTCGGCACTGGGACTACGTCGACTACGACGGCTACCACCGCCCGGTCCTGTACAACCCCCTCAATCAAGCGATGACCATCCGCTTCTTCTACAACGGCGCCTACCGGGAGGCGTACGTGCCGGCCGGTGGCCGGGTGGTGCTCGACGTCGCCACGGTTGGCCTGTTCCCGTTCACCGCGGTCGGCGACAGCTATATCGCGTCGGGCAGCTTCCACGGCGGTGCCTGGATTCCACCACCGGACGGGGATGGCCCACCGCCGCCCGACTACACACCGCCTCCGCCCCCGCAGGTGTACCAGGACGTCTTGGCATATGTATCCGCCCACGACCAGGTCGTGCAAGTCGGCCACGTGGAGTTGGTGGGCCACGACGACAGCCAACCCGCGGGTAGCCAAGACACTTTCCTGCTGGACGACTCCACCTTGGCCTGGGGTCAGATCGGCGATCCCAGCGGCCGAAGCCAGATTCGAGTGACCAAAACTCAGTCGTTACCGGGCGTCGGGCCGACCGACAACGGCAGCTACCTGGTGACGTTGGCCGGTTACAAGGAGCCCGCGCCATCCCGCCCCTGGTGGCCGTCGGTGCTGGGATACGGGGGGTTGGCAGTCGCAGTCTGCCTGGTTGCCTGGGCAATCAGTCGTCGAAAAGAAGACGAGATCTCCGGCTAGTCGGCGAATCCTGGGGGTCGACGGATACGCCACTGGTGCATCAGACTGTCCCTCGGGAGGACGCCATGACCCATGAGAACGACGAGGCCAAAGAAGCCCAGCAGGAGAAGTACAAGCACCTGCCGCCGCCGGTCCGTATCGAGGACACAATCACCCGCCAGGAGACCGTACCGGCACGCGATCCCAAGGGCGGGCGCGACGACGAGAGTTTCGTAATCCAGCACTGGTGGGGGTCCTAGGCCGCTCGCCAGCGGGTATCGCCGGACTCTCAGCAGCGAACCTGCACGCCTCCTGACTAGTCAGGGCAAATATTGCGGTATCGTTCCCTCGCGTCTGCCGAATTGTTGCGGCGGACTTGCGGGCTGTGGCGCAGTTTGGTAGCGCACTACACTGGGGGTGTAGGGGTCGCAGGTTCAAATCCTGTCAGCCCGACCGTGTGGTTCGCTCGTCGACATCGAAATCCTCTAAGCGGCTGCAGGATCCGATAACTGAATTGGGACCACAACCCTCTCTCGACTGCCCGTCGAATGGCGCAACATAGGGTTGGACACAGTAATATCGCGGTCATGCGGCGCTACTCGGACTCCCAACTGATCGAGGCGGTCCGGGTTTCCCGTTCCTGGCGCGGCACCCTGCGTGCGTTGGGCCTCTCTGCCACCTCTGCAGCTGCCATGCGCTCCGTACGCGCACACGCCAACCGGCTTGGCCTCGACTACAGCCATTTCACCGGCCAGCGACGTTGGACCGACCAACAGCTCGTCGCTGCCATCGCCTCCGCCACGAGCTGGGCTCAGGTCGCACAGGAGCTCGGACTGGCCGGCGGATCGAGTACGACGACGATACGCGGACACGCGTTACGGCTCGGCCTCGACACCACACACCTTGCCTCGCCGCGAACACCGCACACGCCAATCACCGTGATGCGCCCGCAACGCGCCAACCTGGCGAGGGCCGGCGCGCTCATGGCAGCGGCATGGTTCGAGCTGTGTGGCCAATCCGTCTGCTGGCCGCTAGAGCCGTGCCGCTATGACCTCCTGGTTTGGATTGGCGCCGCAGCCCGGCGCATCCAAGTCAAGACGACCACGGTCAAGCAAGGGGATGCGTGGACCGCATGGATCTCAACCGACGAGGTCGACTACTTCTTCGTCATCGACGGTGACTGCCGCTACTACCTAATCCCCGTAGCGGCCGTCGGCGGTCTGACGGCGATCCGGCTCGCGGCGTATTCGGAGTACCGGCTCACCCCCGACCAGGACTGCGCTAACGCCGCTTGGCCGACCGCTTCTCCCGGACCCGCACGTTGATCCGGATCGGGCTGCCGTCGAAGCCGAACGACTCCCGCAGCCGCCGTTCCAGAAACCGGCGATAACCCGCCTCCAAGAACCCGGTGGTGAACAGCACAAACGTCGGCGGGCGGGCGGTGGCCTGGGTGGCGAACAGCACGCGTGGCTGCCTGCCGCCGCGCACCGGTGGCGGCGTGGCCGCCACGACTTCTTTGAGCCAGCTGTTCAGCGGGCCGGTCGCGATCCTGGTGTCCCACGACGCAAGCGCACTCTCCATGGCGGGCACCAGCTTCTGCACCGCTCGCCCAGTCTTGGCGGAGATGTTGACCCGCTGCGCCCAACGCACCTGGACCAGTTCGCGGTCGATCTCTCGTTCCAGCAGCTCGCGCCGGTCCTCGTCGACCAGATCCCACTTGTTGTAGGCCAGCACCAGCGCACGTCCGGCCTCGATGACCATGGACAGCACCCGCAGATCCTGCTCGGTGATGGGCTGCGACGCGTCGATCAACACGATCACCACCTCGGCGAGGTCGATCGCCCCGTGCGTACGCACCGATGCGTAGAACTCGTGCCCGCTGGCCTGGCCCACCTTGCGGCGCAGGCCCGCGGTATCGACGAATCGCCAAACCTGACCGCCCAATTCGATCAGCGAGTCCACCGGATCGACGGTGGTGCCCGCAACTTCGTGCACCACCGAACGCTGGTCACCGGCGAGCTTGTTCAGCAGCGAACTCTTGCCCACGTTTGGTTTGCCGACCAGTGCCACCCGCCGGGGCCCACCGCCACGCGATGCCGAATCGGCCACCTCGGGTAACGCGGCCAGCACCTTGTCGAGCAGGTCCGCCACACCGCGACCGTGCATCGCGCTGATCGCATGCGGCTCGCCCAATCCCAGCGACCACAATGCCGCCGCGTCGGCTTCGCCCTTTTCGCTGTCAACCTTGTTGGCGGCCAGGAAGACTGGCTTTCCCGCGCGAAGCAGGATGCGGGCCGCGTCCTCGTCGGCGGCGGTGGCCCCGACGGTCGCATCGACCACCAGGATTACCGCGTCGGCGGTACGCATGGCCACCGACGCCTGTTCGGCCACCAGCTGTTGCAGCCCCTTGGCGTCGGGCTCCCATCCGCCGGTGTCCTGGACGACGAAACGGCGGCCGGTCCACAACGCGTCGTAGGAGACCCGGTCTCGGGTCACGCCGGGCACGTCCTGCACCACCGCCTCGCGCCGGCCCAGGATCCGGTTCACCAGCGTCGATTTGCCGACGTTTGGCCTGCCCACCACCGCCACCACCGGCGCCGGACCGACTTCGGACTTTTCGAAATCGCTTAGCTCCCAGTCATTTTCGTCGACCCAGGTGCCGTCCTGGCTCACCGCACCGCTCCACTGCGTTGTCTGACCAACTCCAGCAGATGAGCGATCACTTCAGCCTCGGTCATGTCGCTGGTGTCGACGATCACCGCATCGGAAGCCGCTCGCAGCGGCGACACCGCTCGGGTGGAATCCAGATGGTCGCGACGGCGGACGTCAGCCAGCACGCCGTCGTAGTCGTCCGCAAGCCCCGCGGCGATGTTCTGGTCGTTGCGGCGCCGGGCCCGTGTTTCGGCCGACGCGGTCAAAAAGATCTTCACCGGCGCATCCGGCAACACCACGGTGCCGATATCGCGGCCCTCGACCACCACGCTGCCGGGACCCTCGGCCAGTTGGCGCTGCAACCCGACCAGCCGCGTGCGCACAGCGGGAACAGAGGACACCGCCGACACGGACCTCGTGACGTCGTCCCCGCGGATTTCTATCGAAACATCCTCTCCGGCAAGGTAACACCGGTCTTGGTCGGGATCGCGGTCGACTGACAGCGGCACATCTGCAACACACTCCGCGACCGCGTGAGCGTCGGCAGGGTCAACGCCGGCGCGCAGCACCGCCAGCGTCACGATTCGGTACATCGCCCCGGTGTCCAGGTAGCGCGCTCCCAGTGCACGCGCCAATCCCCTTGCCACTGAAGACTTTCCGGTTCCCGCCGGACCGTCGATCGCAACGACTACATCGCTCACAGGCCGACCGCTTTGTAGAGTTGCCCGATCTCGTCATGACGCAGCGCCCGAATGCTGCCGGGACGCTGCTTCCCCAACGACACCGCGCCGATTTCGGTGCGCACCAGTGACTCCACCGGAAATCCCGCCGCTGCCAGCAGCCGGCGCACAATGCGATTACGTCCCTCGTGTAATGTCAAGCGCACCATAGTCTTTCCCGGGATGGCGTCGACCACGGCGAAATCGTCGACACGCGCCGGGCCGTCGTCCAACTCGATGCCCTCCCGCAACCTTTTGCCCAGCCCACGCGGCACCGATCCCGCCACGGTTGCCAGATACGTCTTGGGCACCTGATGAGACGGATGCATCAATCGGTGCGCCAGCTCACCGTCATTGGTCAGCAGGATCAGTCCCTCGGTGTCGGCGTCCAGCCGCCCGACGTGGAACAACTTCTTGGTGCCCCGCACGCGACGCTCGACCAAATCGCCGATGCACGGCCGGCCACGATCGTCGCACATGGTCGAATGCATGCCGCGCGGCTTGTTCAGCGCCAGGTACACCAGCGAGTCGTCCACCACCACCCTGGCCCCGTCGACGCGGATCACCGAAACATCCGGGTCGACGCGGGTGCCCAGCTCGGTCACCAGCTGACCGTCCACCTCCACGCGCCCATCGACGATAAGTTTCTCGGCCGCCCGTCGTGACGCAATCCCGGCCTGGGACAACACTTTTTGCAGCCGGACTCCTTGCACGATCATCATTCCTGGTCCACGTCGAACGCCATTGTTTGCTCTGTCTCGTTCCCGCCGTTGAGTTTGAGGAAGCGTGGCTCGCTGTGCAGCGATTCGCTCAGATCCTCGATGGTGTCGACGTCGGGCAGCAGCGGGGCGATGTCGGGCAGCTCGGTCAGTGACGACAGCCCCAGGCGTTCCAGAAACAGCTCGGTGGTGACGAACGTCGCCGCCCCGGTATCGGGGTCAGCGCCCGCTTCGGTGATCAGCCCGCGGGCCAACAGGGTCCGCATCACGGCGTCCACGTTGACGCCCCGAACCGCGCTCACCCGCGCCCGCGTCACCGGCTGGCGGTAGGCGATTACGGCCAGCGTCTCCAGCGCGGCCCGGGTCAGCTTGGATCGCGCCCCGTCCAGTAACAGTTTCTCGACGTAGGGGGCGAACCGGGCGCGCGTGTACATTCGCCAGCCATCTCCTGTTTTCCGCAGGTCGATACCGCTATCGCGTTCGGTCAGCTGCTCGGCCATCTGCTGCAGCTTGGCCGCGATCCGGTAGACGGGTTGCTCGGTGGCCGCAGCCAACGCCTCAGCGGTCACCGGGGTGTCCACCACCAGCAACAACGCTTCCAGCACCGAGCCGAGCTCGTCGGGATCGAGCTGCGCGGGTTCAGCGATGTCCGGGATGCCCAGATCCAAATCGGGTGGCTCGTCGGCGCCTGTCATGATTCGTCTCGCACTTCGCTGGTCGGCCGTTCCCCGGTCCATGAAACCTGGAGCAAGCCAAGCGGCTCGGACTGCTCGAATGCTACCGCCCCGGATCGATACAACTCGAGCAGCGCCAGGAAACGCCCGACCACCTCGATCGGCGCCCCGCAGTCGGCGACCAACTCGGAAAACGGCGCCCAGCCACCGCTGCCGCGTGTTTCCAACATCCCCAACAAGAGCTGGGCCTGCTCGGCAACCGAGATCTTCACCTCGTGCAGATGTTCGGTATCCACCGTCGGAACCGGACGCGGGACGAATGCGATCGCCGCGATCTGGGCGAACCGATCGGCGTCGACGCCGAGCATCACCTCGGGTAATAGGCCGGCGAACCGATCTTCCAGCGATACCGCGCGCGGGTAGCTGCGCAGCGCGGCGGCCTCCAGCTCGGCGAACATCTGCGCGACGTCCTTGAACGCCCGGTACTGCAGCAGCCGAGCGAAAAGCAGATCGCGTACCTCCAACAGCGCCAGATCCTCTTCGTCGTCGACCTGTCCCGCGGGCAGCAGGCGAGCGGCTTTGAGGTCAAGCAGGGTGGCAGCGACCACCAGGAATGCGGTGGTCTCCTCCAGGCCGAGCTCGGAGCCGATCTGGCGGGTGTAGGCGATGAAGTCGTCGGTCACTTGGTGCAGCGCGACCTCGGTGACGTCGAGGCGGTGGGCGAAGATCAACTGCAGCAGCAGGTCGAATGGCCCCTCGAAGTTGGTCAGCCGGACCTGAAAGCCGCTCTGCTGTGCCGCCTCGCCGTTCTCGACGGCGTTCACGCGCCGAATCGGTGGATGACTTCGCGGGCCAGCGATCGGTAGGCGATGGCCCCGCCCGACTTCGGCGCCCAGGTCGTGATGGGTTCGCCGGCGACGCTGGTCTCGGGGAAACGGACCGTGCGGGTGATCACCGTGTCGAACACCAGGTCACCGAACCGCTCCACGACGCGGGCCATGACCTCGCGGGAATTCACCGTGCGCGGGTCGTAACGGGTGATCAGGATGCCGCTGATGTCCAGCTTCGGGTTGAGGCGGTCGCGCACCTTGTCCACGGTGTCGGTGAGCAGCGCCAGACCGCGCAGCGAGAAGAACTCGCACTCGGTGGGGATGACGACGCCGTCGGAGCAGGCCAGCCCGTTGACCGTGAGCAGACCCAGGGACGGTTGGCAGTCGATCAGGACATAGTCGTAGCGGTCCAGCACCGGGTGCAGCGCGCGGGCCAGCGTCTGCTCGCGGCCGACTTCGTTGACCAGCTGGATTTCGGCGGCCGACAGGTCGATATTGCTGGGCACCAGATCCATGTTCTTGACCCGGGTGTGGATCAGCACGTCGTCGATAGACACCCTGGGCTCCACTAGCAGGTTGTGGATGGTGTGGTCCAGTTCGTAGTGCGGCACACCCAGTCCCGCCGAGAGCGCACCCTGCGGGTCCAGATCCACCAGCAGCACCCGGCGGCCGTACTCCGCGATCGCGGCGCCCAGGTTGATCGTCGAGGTGGTCTTCCCGACGCCGCCCTTCTGGTTACACATCGCCACGACCTTGGCCGGGCCGTGCGACGTGCGCGGCCCGGGCTCCGGGATCGCCCGCGGTGGCCGTCCGGTGAGGCCGATCTCGGGAGCGCTGTCGGGGTGGTCCGTCATGCCCGGGGACGTGTTCGGGAGGTGAACATCGCAGGAAAGTCTAACGGGTCCGCTTGCCTACGCCGGGCGACCCGCAGGCAAATCAACCAGCGAATACTCTCGAGGAGTGGAGTCGGCGCCGACCCGCAGCAGCCTGGTACCGATGACGGCGACCAGATACATGACCAGCAGCCGAAATACCTGCATGGTCACCACGATCGGTCCGGCTTCCGAGTCCGTCGCGGCGGCCAGAACGGCATAGATGCCACCGGGCGTGGTCGCCAGATATGCCTGCGCAAACGACAGCCCGGTCCAGGACGACAACACCACCGCCAAGCCCAGACATGCCCCGATCGTCGTGGTGATGAACGTGCAGGTCAGCGGCATCAGCCGGACAAACCGCCGAACCGCCGCCCGGGTGAACGCGCCGCCGGCTTGCCAGCCGATCACCACGTACGCGACGGTGTTGACCAGCGGTGGCAACCCGAGGGCCAGGTGGCCTTGAGCCGCGATCGGCAGCCCGGCCAGCATGGGGCCCAGCAGAAACGGTGCCGGCCATCTCAGTTTCAGCGCCGCATACCCGGCGCCGGCGATGACGGCGGCTGCCGACGCCGATGAGAACACCGAGACACCACCCTCGGCGGTTGGCGGCTCCACGGGCGGCGTTCCGGCAAGCGCGAGCACGACGGGAAGCGTGGACGTGACCACCACCAGCCGCAAGTATTGCGAGAGCGCCACATAGCGGTGGTCCACTGCCAACTCGGGTGCCATGGTCGAGATGCCGCTGGCACCGCCGGCCAGAGTGGACAATAGTGCGGTCGCCGGCGATAGCGTCTTTGCTACCCGAAGCAAAACCAGCGTGCACAACAAGCACACGATCAGCGTGGCGCCCGAACACGCCGCGGAGATTCCCAAGTGACGAACCATCGTCGGGACGGCTTCCTGCGCTAGCGGCGCGGTGGCCAGCAAACCAAGGCAGCCTTGCGCAGGCCGCAGCAGGCTGCGGCTTGGGATCAGCTGGCGGCCGGTCAGCACTGCCACCCCGCCCGCGCTCGCCAACGCGGCGATCAGCCATCCCGACGGCACGCTCAGCGCCGCGAGCAGCCACCCCAGCGCGGCCGTCAGCAACAAGCACAGCCCCGCCCGCATTCAACCCGCCTTCCGGCTCATATCGGCGAACACGTAGCCGTCGAACAACTTTCGTGCGGTGCTGCGAGCCGCCGCCTGAATCCCGCGACCTCCACCGGGACGTCGGATTTCGATGCTCATCAAGCCCGCGGGATGTTCGATCGCGAATGCGCCTGCCTGGAACGGCTTTTCGAGCAGCCTGGCGACAACCGTCTGGTCGACGGTGGCTGCCGTCGCCAAACAGATGGCCCCGGAAATCGCGTGTGCGGGGTGGCAGCTGTCAGGCACGAAATACCGTGAGCGGATATGCCCGCGAACCGATTTCGACACCAGGATAACCTTCGGCGAGACGCAGCCGCGCGCGTCGCCCAAGCCCATCGCCAACGCCGCGTGCAACCGCACATAGTCCAGCCGATCCAGCAAGGCTCGATTGCTGTCGAGCTGCTGCGGTGGTTCGTCACCGCCGAGCCCGAAGTCGCCGGCCTCGGCGATCACCGCGCACACCGCAGCGTCGATGGCCGTAATCCGCACTCCCCCAATGTGATCGACCGGGCTTCCGGTGGGGAACAACGCTCCGGTCCGGCCGCCACAGAAGCCGCCGAACACCGCGTCGATCGGCGCGGCCCGCCCGGGCACGCCACTGATCTCCCAGTCGCCCTGGTAGCCAATCCGTCCGCCGGGGGTGGGAACCGAAATATCAACCGTCGCACCAGTATTGACCAGATGTACCCGCATCGTGGTGTGCCCGTGCACGGTCGGGACGAGATTGCGTTCGATCGCGAACGGCCCGACCCCGTTCAGTAGGTTCCCACACGTCGGCGTCCAGTCCACCCGCGATGTCGCGATATCAACCTGAGCGAACAGATAGTCGACATCGCAATCTGGGCGGCTCGACGGGCCGACGATTGCCACCTTGCTCGTGGTCGAGCTGCCGCCGCCGAGTCCATCGATCTGACGGCGATCCGGCGACCCCATGATCGCGGGCAGCAACACATCCGGATGCCAGCCGGTTTCCCTTAGGTCCGACGTGAGCAGATAGATCCCTTTGGACGTACCGCCACGCATCATCATGGCGCGCAACGAAATCACCACACCTCTTTACGGGTCGACGCGTCGCGCATGTATTCGCCGATCCACAGGACTTGACAAACGCCGGAACGCCTATCGTTGGTGTCCATGAACCTGAAACGACGAATCCCCCTGCTCCGCTGGTCGGTATGGCGGATGGCGCCCGGAGTCCGCAATATCAATGTCACGGGTCAGATCGGTGACGGACGTGAAGCAGCGGCGGTCGACTATGTCCTGCAGAACGCCACGGCCGGCGACGTCGACGACGTCTTGGCCACCCTGGACAAGTTCGCCTACGAAGAATCGATGCTCATCAATGTCGGCGACGAAAAGGGGCTATTGCTCGACGCCGCGGTACGCAAGGCAGACCCCAGGCTTGCGCTCGAGTTGGGCACCTACTGCGGCTATGGCGCCCTTCGGATCGCCCGCGCCGCGCCGAATGCCAAGGTGTTTTCGGTCGAACTTGCCGAGGCCAACGCGGCCAATGCCCGCCGGATCTGGGAACATGCCGGGGTTGCGGACCGGGTGACATGTGTGGTCGGCACCATCGGGGACGGCGGGCGAACCTTGGACGTGCTGGCCAACGAGTACGGATTCTCTGCTGGCGCACTGGATTTCGTGTTTCTCGACCACGACAAAGACGCTTATCTGGCCGATTTGCTCAGCATTGTCGACCGCGGGTGGTTGCATGCAGGGTCGATTGTGGTGGCGGACAATGTCCGGGTGCCCGGTGCGCCCAAGTACCGCGAGTACATGCGTCAGCAGCAGGGCAAGCAGTGGCAGACCATCGAGCACAAGACGCATATCGAGTACCAGAGCCTGGTCTCCGACCTAGTCCTCGAGTCGAAGTACCTAGGCTGAATCCCGTCGAGCGCCCGGCGAGCAGACGCCATGACTACCGAGCCCGCGGGTGGGCGCCGGCCCATACTTCGCGCAGCGCGTGCACAGTCACCAGGGTGTAGATCTGCGTGGTCGTCACCGACGCATGTCCGAGTAGCTCCTGCACCACGCGCACGTCCGCGCCGCCCTCCAGCAGGTGGGTGGCAAAGGAGTGACGCAGCATGTGCGGCGAGACCCCCGCGGTGATCCCCGCATGCTCAGCGGCGTCCTGCAGAACCTGCCAGGCGCTCTGCCGCGACAACCGGCCCCCGCGCGCATTGAGGAAGATCGCCGGCGTCCCACGTCCGCGGCGCGCCAAGTCCGGGCGTCCCCGAACCAGATACGCGTCGAGCGCTTGCACGGCCGG
The DNA here is from genome assembly GCF_059812225.1 of Mycobacterium sp. NGS66. Classification (NCBI taxonomy): domain Bacteria; kingdom Bacillati; phylum Actinomycetota; class Actinomycetes; order Mycobacteriales; family Mycobacteriaceae; genus Mycobacterium; species Mycobacterium sp. NGS66. Next base: position 150,328 of record NZ_JCALCG010000004.1, read on the forward strand.
ACGGCCCACCGGCACCAACCGCTGTTTGCCGCCCTTACCGTGCAGCAGCACCGATCTGGCCTCGGTGTCGATGTCGTCGACGTCGAGTCCGACGGCTTCGGATATCCGCGCTCCGGTGGAATACAGCAGCTCGAGCAGCGCTCTGTTGCGCAACGTCAGCGGGCCGTCGGCCGGGCTGTCCCCGCCCGCGGCTTCCAGCAGGGCCAGCACTTCATCGATGGTCAGGCTCTTGGGTAGCCGGCGGCCCGGGGTCGGCGGCCGGACTTCGCGCGCCACGTCCAGTTCGGCCAGTCCTTCGGCGGCGGCGAACCGATGCAGCCCCCGCACCGCGACCAGGGCCCGCGCCGCCGACACTGCCGACAGCGCCGCCGTCCCGGATTCGGGATCGCCACGGCGCAAAGCCACCAAGAATTCGCTGACGTCGGTTTCGCCCACCCTGGCCAGGTCGTGAATCCCGCGGTCCGCCAAGTGTTTCGAGTAGCGACGCAGGTCCCGGCGATACGAGCTCAGCGTGTTGTCCGCCACACCTCGCTCGATCGCCAAGTGGTCGAGGTAACCCTGCACCTGCGATTCGAGCGCCGGCGCGGTGCCTGTCGTCACCGCGCGGCCTGTCGGGCCGCGAACGTGGTCGGCTTGTCGGTCCAGGGGCTGTCCAGCGGGCGCGCCTCGGCGAACCCGGTCGTCACCGCATGCGCCGCCAAAATCCCCGCAACCGCAATGGCATTGACGATTTCGCCGGCGAGCACCTTACGCGCGGCCTCGGCAAGCGGATACCACTGCAACGTCATGTCGGCTTCTTCGTCGTGCGCTTCGGGCTGGTCGACTTGGGTGAGCCCGGTGGCCAAGTAGACCCGCACCGACTCGTCGCTGAACCCGGGCGTCGAGTCGAGATCGACAAGCACCCGCCAGTCGCCGGCCGCTAAGCCCGCTTCCTCCTGGAGCTCGCGGGCTGCGGTGAGATGCGGCGCCTCGCCGTGTACGTCGAGCAACCCGGCCGGCAGCTCCCACAGCCGGCGACCGAACGCGTGGCGGTACTGGTAGATCATCGGGATGTTGCCGTCGTCGTCCAGTGCCACCACGGCCACCGCACCGAAGTGCTCGACGACTTCCCTGGTGACGATTTTTCCGCCAGGCATCCGAACCTGGTCCCGCCGTAGCGCGAAAATCTTTCCGGTGTGCAGGGTTTCGGACGACGTCGTCTCGAAGACGTGCTCAGCCACGGGTCGCGGGTACCGGCTGTGCGACGCCGTCTCGTTGCTGGTTGCCGTTCGACGCTTGCTCGGGGACCTCGGGAATATCGACGGGTAGTAGTTCGGCGTTCTTGTAGTCGATGGCCGCCGCGACGAACGCGACGAACAGCGGGTGTGGCCGGGTGGGCCGGCTCTTGAGCTCCGGGTGCGCCTGGGTGCCGACGATGAACGGATGCACGTCCGGCGAGTATTCGACGAACTCGACCAGATGCCCGTCGGGTGAGGTGCCCGAAATCCTCAGGCCGCCTTCGGCGATCCGGTCGCGGTAGGCATTGTTGACCTCGTAGCGATGCCGGTGCCGCTCGGACACCTGGGTTGTCCCATATGCTTGCGCCACAATCGAATCCGGCTCCAGCACCGCCGGATAGGAGCCCAGCCGCATGGTGCCGCCCAGATCCGCCTCGCCTGCCACGATCTGCGTCTGGTCGGCCATCGTCGAGATCACGGGATCCGGTGTGGCCGGCTCGAATTCGGCCGAGTTGGCTTGGGTGAGACCGATCGAGCGGGCCGCCTCGATGACGATGCACTGCAGGCCCAGGCACAGGCCCAGCACGGGCAGCCCATGGGTTCGGGCGTACTGGATGGCGCCGATCTTGCCCTCGATGCCCCGGATTCCGAATCCACCGGGGATGAGCACGCCGTGTACGTCGGCGAGCGCCGCCGCGGCACCGTTGGCGGTCTGGCAGTCGTCGGAGGCCACCCAGCGCATCTCCACTTTCGCGTGGTGTTTGAACCCGCCGGCACGCAACGCTTCGGTGACCGACAGGTACGCATCGGAAAGCTCGACGTATTTGCCTACCAACGCAATTCGCACGCTGTCGTGCGGCTCGTGAACTCGTCGCAGCAGGTCGTCCCACTCGGTCCAGTCAACGTCACGGAATGGCAGGTTGAGTCGACGCACCACATATGCGTCCAGTTCTTCGCGGTGCAGCACCTTGGGGATGTCGTAGATCGACGGTGCGTCCGGGGTAGAGATGACGCCGTCGATGTCGACATCGCACATGAGCGCAATCTTGTCCTTCAGCGCTTCTGGAACGTTTCGGTCGCTGCGCAGGATGAGCGCATCCGGGGTGATACCGATGCTGCGCAGCGCCGCCACCGAGTGCTGGGTCGGCTTGGTCTTTAACTCCCCGGACGGAGCCAGGTAGGGCACCAGCGAGACATGCAGGAAAAAGACGTTCTCCCGGCCAAGGTCGTGCCGCACCTGGCGGGCCGCCTCCAGAAACGGCTGCGACTCGATATCGCCCACGGTGCCACCGATTTCGGTGATCACAACGTCGGGCCGGTTGCCGTCGGCATCGGGTTCGGCCATCGCCAGGATGCGTCGCTTGATCTCGTCGGTGATGTGCGGGATGACCTGCACGGTGTCGCCGAGGTACTCGCCGCGCCGCTCCTTGGCGATCACCGTCGAATACACTTGTCCGGTAGTGACATTCGCCGAGCCGGACAGATCGCGATCGAGGAACCGCTCGTAGTGACCGACGTCGAGGTCGGTCTCCGCGCCGTCCTCGGTGACGAACACCTCTCCGTGCTGGAACGGGTTCATGGTGCCCGGGTCGACATTGAGGTACGGGTCGAGCTTTTGCATCGTCACATGCAAACCGCGGGCAGTCAGCAACTGACCGAGGCTGCTGGCCGTCAGGCCCTTGCCGAGCGAGGAGGCTACCCCACCGCTGACGAAGAGGTGCTTGGTGGCGGTTTGCGGGTGCTTTCGCACAGGCGACCTCCGTGAAGACGGGCAGGGCTTGGGTTAGCTGGGGACATACCAGCCGGGCCTGCCGACCACGGAATCCCACCCTAACATCCGCCGCGCCGCGCCGCGGCGAACACGCCCGGCGACGGCCCTAGCTCGGCACGGTGATCGAGGTGGCCGCACGACCGGTGCCGTACTGCCCGCTGTGCCCACCATTGATCAGCTCGTGCAGGCCCAGGATCGCGGTGATCCGCCCGGCCTCGGAGTCGACGTCGTCGACGGTGCTTACCGTCCCGGCCATGGCGCCGTCAGCGCGGGTCACCGCGACCGCGGCAGTCCCGCTCGCCGATCCGTCCCGCCCGGCGAGCAGGGTGCCGGAGCCGTGTGGCGCCAGTGCTGCGGCGAACCGGGCCACGCTGGCTCCCTGATTGCCGGCATCCGGCGGAAGGCCGCCTCCGGTGATGACGATTGCCGCATGTGCCGCCCCGAAGTGGTCGCTGGGCTGGTATGTGATGAAACCGGTGTCACGCAGCGCGGCCAGCACCGTCGCCCGCTGCGTCTCGTCCACACCGGGTGCACCCGGGTTGGCATTGAGCAGTAGCGCGATGCCCAGCAGGTCTCCGGCCTGCGAACCCTGGTCCACCAGCTTCGTACTCAGCTGGGTACCGGCCGGCAGGATCGCCGAGTTCACCACGGTGAGCAGTTTTTCCGCCGAGTTCGCTTCGACGAATTCTTGGGTCAGCGACACCGTGCCGACCACCGTACCGCCCGCCGTGGCAATGTTCCTCGACACCGCAGCGACGTCGTCGTCTTTGGCGTCCGGCGTGCGAAATAGGACTACCGACTTGCCCGCCAGGGCGTCGCGCATAATCCGGCTGGCCACCTGGCGATCGAAATTGTTTGCCGCACTGAGTTTTTGAGTTAAGGCGTTCTTTTGGTCGTTGAGTCCGTTGATTTGGGTGTGCAGGTCGCGCTTCTCGTCACGCAGGCTGGACAACAGGGTGTCCGACAGGAAGCCTGAGCCCAGCACCACCCCGACGGCCAGCGCCAGGAAAACCGCGGCCAGCGAGATCGCATGTTGGCGTAACGAGATCATGAACGCACCGTCCTGACTAAGACACCAAGTGCTGCACCCAGAAGGAGAAGCGGTTCCAGTAGTCGACCAGCCAATGCAGCACGGTGGCGTCGGTACGCGACACCCACAGGGCGACGATGACCGCGATCAGCATCGTCAGCGCCAGCAGTGCGATCGCTCCGCCCGACATGTGGTTGCGGTATAGGGTGGCGACGGCCCTGGCATCCACCAGCTTCTCGCCCACCCGCAGTCTGGTCAGGAAGGTCGACGGGTTGCTCTGGGTGCGGGTGCGGTCGAAGAACGTCTCGATGTTGGCGGTGTGACCCGCGGTGACGAGCAGCGCGGCGCCGTGATGGTCGGCCAGCAGTAACGCCAGGTCAACTGCCGAGCCCGCGGCGGGGAAAGTCATCGCACCGACACCGAGGTCCTGGATTCGCTCGAGGCCGGGGGCGTGCCCGTCGGCGTCGGCGGGCAGCACCACCTGCGCGCCGGATTTCAGTGCGTCGGTGCTGATCTGATCGGGGTCGCCGACGATGATCTGCGGGCGATAACCGGCCTTGCGCAACACGTCCGCACCGGTTCCCACGCCGAGCAGCACCGGTTGGTATTCCTTGATGAACGGCTTGAGGGCTCGCAGGTCGTCGGCGGCGGTGGGCTCGTCGCCGACGATCACCACGTGCCGGCGGCGCAGATCGACATCGATGTCCGGGATGCCGATACCGTCGATCAGCAACGGGCTCTCGCTCTTGATGAACTCAATCGTGTTGCCGGCGAACGCCTCCAGATGCGCGGCCAGTCCGCTCTTGGCCTCCCGCATCAGGTCGGCGATGTCGTGGTCGGTGCGCTCGGTACCGCGGACCAGGCGGCGGTCACCGGCGTACACCCCGCCCTCGTGCAGGCGGATCTTGGCGCCGTCCTTGACCTTCTTGAAGACGTCCGGCCCGGTTTCGTCGATCAGGGTGACCCCGTTGTTGACCAGCACCTCCGGCCCCATGTTGGGGTAGCGGCCGGAAACGGACGGCGATGCGTTGACGACGGCCGCGATGTCGGCCTCGACGAGCGCATCGGCGGTAATGCGGTCTAGGTCCAGGATGTCGAGGACCACGATGTCACCGGGGCAGACCCTACGCAGCAATCGGTCGATGTTCTTATCCACCCGCGCGGTACCGACGATACCTGGACGAGTGGGGTTGCGAGTCAGAAGCGTGGACATCCTCATGGGGTGCGATTCTGTCCGTGAAGCGGGGCGCTGGCCGGGAGGCGCGCCGTAACATCTGCCTCATAAGTTATCTAGTGTCACATCTGTCACAATTCGATTGCGACGAGGGTGCGCAAATGTACACGTTTTGGCGGTATTTGGCGTACATTTGCGCGCGCTCGCGGGAAGGGCTCTAAGCGAGATCGCTCTGGGCGGTGTCGAGCAGCTCGCGGGCGTGTGCGCGGCCGCTGTCGGACTCGCCGAGCCCGGCCATCATCCGGGCCAGCTCAGCCACCCGCTCGTCGTCGGTCACCCGCTGCACGCCGCTGGCGCCCTTGGGCCCCGCATGCACCACCAGGTGCACGTCGGCGTATGCGGCGACCTGAGGCAGGTGCGTAACCACGATGACCTGGTGGGTGCGGGCCAGCCGCGCCAGCCGCCGCCCGATCTGCACCGCCGCCCGGCCGCCCACGCCGGCGTCGACCTCGTCGAACACCATCGTGGTACCGGTCGCCGACGCAGCCAGCACCACTTCCAACGCGAGCATCACCCGCGACAGCTCGCCGCCGGACGCGCTCTTGGCCAGTGGCAGCACCGTCATGCCGCGGTGTGCGGCGAAGCCGAACTCGACCTGGTCCACCCCGTCGCCGCCGGCCCGCGCCACTTCGCCGGCGGGCAGCGCAAGCGCGGCCGCGTCGTCGTGGCCGCAGGTATCGGTGGTGATGGCGATGGTGAACTCGGCGTCGCCCATCGCCAACGCGGATAGCTCTGCGGTCACCTCTTTGGCCAGCCGCCTGGCGGCCTTGCGGCGCATCTTGCTGAGATCGTCTGCGGCTCGGGCTAATTCACCTGACAGCTCGTCGACGCGACGTTCCAGGGCCGCCAACCCCTCCTCGGTGACGTCGAGTTTCGCCAGCCGTTCCCGCGCTTCGGCCGCCCACCGCAGCACCCCGTCGGCGTCGGCGGCGTATTTGCGGGTCAATGAGCGCAATTCGGCTTGACGGGCCAGCTTTGACTCGAGCGCGCTGGCGTCGGCTGGCAGCGCTTCCAGATAGTCGCCGAGTTCGCGGTTCGCCTCGACGACCACCGTGAGCGCCTCGCCGATTTGATCGGCCAGCGCACGCAACGCCGAGTCATCGGTCGATTCGAGTGCTGCCCTTGCGCGCCCCAGCCTGTCGGTCGCCCCGAACTCGTCGTCGGAGAGCGCGGCGCGCGCAACATTTGCGGCCTCGCGCAGCGTGTCCAGTTCGGAGAGCCGGATGATGTCGGCGACCAACGCCTCGTCTTCACCGGCCTGCGGGTCGACGGTGTCGATCTCGTTGAGCGCAAACTTCAGCCGGTCCGCCTCTTGGGCGAGTTCCCTTGCGCGGCTACGACGGTCGCTGAGGTCGCGTCGCGCCGTCAGCCATGCCTCACGCACCTTGCGGTAGCGCTCCACCGCCGCGCCGGCGCCGGCGAAACGGTCCAACGCACCGCGTTGCTCCTCGGGCCGCATCAACCGCAGCTGGTCGTTCTGTCCGTGCAGCGTCAGCAGCTCGGTGGTGAAACCGCTCAACGACTTGGCCGGCACACTACGGCCGCCCAGATACGCCCGGGAAGGCCCGTCGCGGCTGACCGAGCGCAGCGCGATCACGCTGCCGTCCTCGTCTCGCTCGCCGCCCGACGAGTCCAGAATCGCATCCAGTCGTGCCGTCACGGCGTCGTCGAGATCGGTTGTGGTGAAACGACCTTCGACGACAGCCCGGTCTGCGCCGGAGCGCACCCGGGTGGCGTCCGCGCGCGCACCGCCGAGCAGGTGCAGCCCGGTCACCACCATGGTCTTGCCGGTGCCCGTCTCGCCGGTCAGCACGGTCAGACCGCGATCGAACTCGGCCGTCGCGACGCTGATCGCGCCCAGCGACTCGATGCGGATCTCGGTCAGCATTTACTTCCCGCGCCAGCCGGTCACCGGCAACCGGAACTTGCGCACCAGGCGGTCGGTGAACGGCGCGCTGTCCAGGCGCGCCCATTTGACCGGGGTGGCGCAGCGGGTCACCTCGAGCCGCCCGCCGGCCGGTATCACCATTTCCCGCCGGCCGTCGCAGAACACCAGGGCGTCGTGGCCGCTCGCCTCGGTCTCGATCGCGATGCAGGCGTCGGGGCTGGTGACCATCGGCCGGCCGAACAGCGCGTGAGCGTTGTTGGGTACCACCAGAATCGCTTCCAGGTCGGGCCACAGCACCGGTCCGCCCGCGGAGAACGCGTAGGCGGTCGATCCGGTCGGCGTGGATATCAGCACCCCGTCGCAGCCGAACGTCGACACCGGACGGCCGTCGATCTCCACGACCACTCCGAGCACGCCCCACCGTGGACCCTTTTCCAGGCTGGCCTCGTTGAGCGCCCAGCCCTGCTCGATGACCCGGCCCTCGTGGCGCACCACGACATCGAGCGTCAGCCGCTCTTCGACCCGGTAGTCGCGGGCGACGACGTGCTCGAGCACCTGATCGATGGCCTCGGCCTCGGCCTCGGCCAAAAAGCCGATCCGGCCCAAATTAACGCCCAGCACCGGTATGCCCGCATTGCGGGCGAGCTCGGCCGCGCGCAAGAAGGTGCCGTCGCCGCCAAGCACGATCACCAGCTCGCAGCCCTCGGCGGCGTGCGAATCGGCGTCGACCACCTGGATGTCGACGCCCAGTGCGCGCATATCGTCGGGAGCCAGGTGCAACGATCCCCGGTCGACCGCCTCGGCGGATAGCAAGCGCAAGCCAATTCCCTTGTCGCCCAACACTTTCTCGACGCGTCGTGCGGTGTCGGTGGCTTCGTCGCGTCCGGTGTGCACGATCAGCAGGACGGTGCGGTCGCTCATCGCGGGCCCTCCTCGACAGCCAGCCGAACGGCGTCCGCGAGCCCGTCGCCAACCAGCGCGCGATCGGTTTGGGCGCGCAGCCACAGGAAGTATTCGACATTGCCCGACGGACCCGGTAGCGGACTGGCCGTCGCACCGACGGTGTGCCAACCCAGCTCGCCGGCGCGGCGCGCCACGGCCAGCATCGAGCCGGCTCGCAATTGCGCGTCGTAGACCACCCCGCCGGAACCGACTTGGCCCTTGCCCACCTCAAACTGCGGCTTCACCATGGGAACGATATCGGCGGTAGGCAAAGCGCATCCAGCCAGCGCGGGCAACACCGTGGCCAGGGAGATGAACGACAGGTCCGCCACCACCAGGTCAACCTGCCCGCCGATCGTCTCAGGCGTCAGGTCGCGGACGTTGGTGCGCTCGACCACGGTCACCCGCGGATCGCTGCGCAGCGACCACGCCAGCTGCCCGTACCCGACGTCGACGGCGACGACCTCGGTGGCACCGCGGTCCAGCAGCACCTCGGTGAATCCGCCAGTGGACGCGCCGGCGTCCAGACAGCGCCGACCGTCGACGGCAATGCCGAAAGCGTCCAACGCGCCGATAAGCTTGTGCGCTCCGCGCGACACCCAGACACGTTCGCCATCGTCCGCGACCGTCAACGTCGCCGTGACGGCGACGGCGGTGGCCGGCTTGACCGCTGGCAGGCCGTCGATGCTCACCTTGCCGGCGCCGATCAGTTCCGCGGCCTGTTGGCGGGATCGCGCCAGGCCGCGCCGGACCAATTCGGCATCGACGCGGGCACGCCGAGGCATTTGCCCACTCAGCCCTTCTCCGCCGACTCCAGCGCCCGCAGCAGCACGTCGTGCGCCTCGGAAAGCCGGCGCGCTATCTCCTCGAGCTGTTCGAGAGTCGGCTTATTCTCGTCGTCGGCCGGATGGCCGGGATCGGGTAGCTGAGCCATCAGCGCCTCGATTTCGGCGCGGATTTGATCGGGATCGATAGTCATTGCGTTAATACGCTAGTCATCGGCTAGTCGGCGCGCACCAGGGACCAACGGCGCAGCGCGTCGCGGGCGCGATCATCGCCAGCCTCGATCTGCACCGATCGGTCCGCTTCCCACACCGCGTGGGCGACGGCACGCACAATCGACAAGCCGTCACCGTCCTGGTCGCCGCCGGTGCTGACGGTGACCGCGTGGTCGCCGACGTCGACGTGCCAGTCCTGCTGCGGTCCGATCGCCAGCAGCTCGGCGTCCTGGTGCAGGCAACGCAGGTCGTGACCGATATAGGTGGGCCGGTGCACGGGTTCGGCGAAGACGGCGTCGCGCGCATTGTTGACCCCGGTCAGCACCATCAGGCTGGGCAGGCCGGCGGCGTTGGCCCCCTCGATGTCGGTGTCCAGTCTGTCCCCGATCACCAACGGCGCGCGGAAATCGCCGCGGCTCACCGCATCGGTCATCAGTTGCGGCCCAGGCTTGCCCGCCACCTGCGGCTCCGAACCGGTGGCGGTGCGCAGGGCGGCCACCAAGGACCCGTTCCCGGGCAGCAGTCCACGTTCGGTGGGCAGGGTCGGGTCGACGTTGGCGGCTACCCACGTGGCACCACCGCGGATCGCCAGCGCCGCCTCGGCCAGCTCCGGCCAGCCGATGCTGGTGGACAGGCCCTGCACGACGGCGACCGGCTCGTCGTCCCATCGGCGCACCGGGCACAGACCGACGGCGGTGATCTCGTCGGCCAATGCCTCGGTGCCCACCACCAGCACCCGCGAACCCGGTGCCAGCTGCCCCGCCAGCAGGTGGGCGGCGCTTTGCGCACTGGTGACGACGTCGTCGCCGGAGGCAGTGAACCCGAGTTCACCCAGGTGCGCGGCGACCTCTTCGGCACTGCGCGACGCGTTGTTGGTGACAAACAGCTTGCGGCTGTGCACCTCGGCCAACGACTGCACCGCGCCATCGGTGGGCCGACGGCCGCGAAACACCGTGCCGTCGAGGTCGATCAGCAGGCAATCGTATTGCTGCGCAAGGCTTGTCACCCGAGCTCGCTGACCCGTAGTTCGGCGTCGGTGACGCCATCGATATCGGCGCTGGCCGCGCGCAGAAACCATTGCAGCGCTTCGTCTTTGCGGTCAAGCGCCAGCAGCGTGTCGGCGTACGCGTAGAACAGCCGCGCAGCCGTCGAGCCGGTGCGGGCCGGATCCAGCTGCGGCGTGGACAACACTGTCAGCGCCTGCTCGAGCTGCCCCAGGTCCGCGCGGGCGCCGGCGGCGACGATGCGCAACTCGTCGGCGTCGTCCCCATCGAGTTCGGCCGCCTCGGGTCCACGGGCCAGTTCGATGGCGCGTTGCGGACGCCCGAGCCCGCGTTCACAATCGGCGATCAGCGCCAGCAATGACGACTTGCTGCCCATTCTTCGGGCGGCGCGCAATTCGGCCAGCGCCTGTGCCCAGTCGCCGCAGTGGTAGGCCGCGATCCCGACGGCTTCGCGGACCGCCGCGATCCTGGTGGCCCTGGCCCGCGCCGCCCGTGCGTGGCTCAGGGCGGCGTGCGGGTCCTCGTCGATCAGCTCACCGGCAGCGACGAGATGGCAGGCCACCACTTCGGCGGTGGCACGGCCCAAGGTGCTCAGTTCGCGCCTGATTTCGGGTGCCAGTTGCCTGGCATCCACCCCCGGCGGTAACGGCGGCCCCTCCTCGACGGAGCGATCGCCGTCGGCTGGGCCGCTTTGGGGCTGGACCGGCCGCGCCCGACCGGGACCAGACCAGCCTCCCGCCCGCGGCCGTCGCTCACCACGCCTGTCGTCACCCACTTCGTCAAGGTTACGGGCAGCTCAGTCGACCCGTTCTACCCCGGCGATATTGCGCTTGCCGCGCCGCAACACCAACCAGCGGCCGTGCAGGAAGTCCGACGGTTGCGGGGCCCAATCGTCGCTTTGGACCCGGACATTGTTGACCGAGACACCGCCTTCGCCGATGGTGCGTCGCGCCGCTTTCCGGCTTTCGGACAGGCCGCTGGCCACCAGGAGGTCGACGATTCCGTCGGGACTGCCGGGCTTGAGTTCGGCGACCGGCGTCTCGCGCAGTGCCGCGCTCAATGTCGCCTCGTCGAGGCGCGCCAGCTCGCCCTGGCCGAACAGGGCCCGGCTGGCGTGCTCGACGGCTGCGGTGGCGGCCTCCCCGTGCACCAGCGCGGTGAGCTCGGCCGCGAGCCGGCGCTGGGCCGCACGCTGCTGCGGGCGTTCGGCGGTGGCCTGCTCCAGCTCGGCCACCTCGTCGGCGGACAGAAACGTGAACCAGCGCAGAAAGCGGATCACGTCGGCGTCGGCGGTGTTGACGAAGTACTGGTACCAGGCGTACGGGCTGGTCATCTGCGGGTCCAGCCACATGCTGCCGCCGCCGGTCGATTTACCCAACTTGGTGCCGTCGGCTGCGGTCACCAGCGGAACGGTGAGTGCATGCACGGTCGCGCCGAGTTTCTGGCGGACCAGGCGCACACCGGCGATGATGTTGCCCCACTGGTCCGAACCGCCGATCTGTAGCGTGCAGCCGTGCCGCCGGTGCAATTCCACGTAGTCATTGGCCTGCAGCAGCATGTAGCTGAATTCGGTGTAGGAGATTCCCTCGCCGTCCAGGCGCCGCCGGATGGTGTCGCGATCCAGCATCACATTGACCGAGAAGTGCTTACCGACGTCGCGCAGGAAGTCGATGGTGGACATGGCGCGGGTCCACTCGACGTTGTTGACGACGACCGCTCCGGTCGGTGAGTCGTCGAAGTCGAAGAAGCGTTCCATCTGTCCACGGATCCGCTCGGTCCATTCGGCGACAATGTCCGCCTCGTTGAGGCTGCGCTCGCCGACCTCGCGCGGGTCACCGATCAGGCCGGTGGCACCGCCCGCAAGCACGATGGGACGGTGACCGGCGCGTTGAAACCGCCGCAGCGACAGCAGGGCCAGCAGATTCCCGACGTGCAGACTCGGCCCGCTGGGATCGAAGCCGGCGTAGACCGTCATCGGCCCCCGCTGCGCTTGCTCGGCCAGCGCCTCGAGGTCGGTGGACTGCGCGATCAAGCCGCGCCAGCTCAGCTCGTCGACGATCCCGGTTGACTCAGACATCGCGCAGAACTCTAGTCGCTGGCGCCCGGGGCGGGCGCTCGCGGACTTCGCCGGTACGCCGACACCTCGGGCCGACCCGCGAGCCATAACCGCCACGGCCGGTCCGCGGCCTGGCTGACCCCGACGCGCGGGCCCGCCACCGCGGCAACCGGCTCGTTGAGCTCGAGCGTTACCGGGCTGTCGGGGTCGAACAGGTCAATCCCGTTGTCCGCCATGGTGATTCCCAAGGCCGAGCAGAGGTTGCCCGGGCCCCGGGCCAGCCCTGCGGTACGAATCAGCTCTCCGCGGCGGGAACGGGCAATGTCCAGGCCGTCCTCGATGGCGCACGCCCGCAGCAGCACCGCGGCTGCGGTGCCGTCGGGCCCGCAGGCGACGTTGGCGCAGACATGGATGCCGTGGCTGCGGTAGGTGTACAACCGCCCGGGCGGCCCGAACATCACGGCGTTGCGGCCGTTGGGACCGCGGTACGAGTGAGCCGCGCGGTCCGGCCAGGGACCGTCGGGAACCCCGCCATAGGCCTCGACTTCGACGACGGTGGCGCGTACGCCTCGCCCGATGAGGGTGGCGCCCAGCAGTCGATGCGCGGCGGCCACCGGGTCGACGTCGAGTTGCGCGGCGTTCACCGGTCAGATTCTGCCCGCCCCTTGACAACGCTCGGCCAAGGGGCAATTATTCATCGCATGATGACTTCATCATCTGATGAATTATTTACGAATGGCAATGGTCCGGCCGTCAGCATCGAGCACCTGAGGGTGATCCGCGGGAAACGCCCCGCGCTGCACGACTTCTCGGTCGACATCGCCCGTGGCACCATCACCGGTCTGCTCGGGCCTTCTGGCTGCGGCAAGAGCACCCTGATCCGCAGCATCGTCGGCACTCAGATCATCGCCTCCGGCACGGTCACCGTGCTCGGTCGCCCGGCCGGGACCGCGGAGCTGCGCCACCGGGTCGGCTACCTTCCGCAGGACCCGACCATCTACCCCGACCTGCGGATCGTCGACAACGTCCGCTACTTCGCATCGCTGTACGGGTTCAACGCCGACGCCGCCGACGCGGCCATCGATCGGGTGGGCCTGACCGACCATCGAACGGCGTTGTGCCGCAATCTGTCCGGCGGTCAGCGCACCCGGGTGTCGCTGGCCTGCGCCCTGGTCTGCCAGCCCGAGCTGCTGGTGCTGGACGAACCCACCGTGGGCCTGGATCCCGTGCTGCGCGTAGACCTTTGGAAGCAGTTCCGCGACCTCGCCGAGGGCGGCACCACCCTGCTGGTGTCCAGCCACGTGATGGACGAAGCCGACCACTGCGGCGACCTGCTGCTGATGCGCGAGGGCCACCTCGTCGCCCACACCACCCCGACCCAGCTACGAGAGGACACAGGATGCACGTCACTGGAGGAAGCGTTTCTATCCATCATCCGACGCAGCACCGAGCTCCAAGCCGGGTAGGGCTTGCGGCGCAACTGAAGCCGTATACGGCCACCACGACGCGGATCCTGCGTCAGCTGGCCGGCGATCACCGCAGCGTCGCGATGATCCTGCTGGTGCCTGTCCTGGTCATCACGCTGATGTACTTCATGTTCGAGAACGCCCCGCACCGGCCCGGCGCGCCGACGCCGTTCAACAATGCCTGCCTGATCCTGCTGGGTCTCTTCCCGCTGTTCGTGATGTTCATCATCACGTCGATAACCATGCAGCGCGAACGGGCCTCGGGAACCTTGGAGCGCATTCTGACCACGCCGTTGCGCAGGCCTGACCTGCTGCTGGCCTACGGCACCGCGTTCTCGATTGCTGCGGCCGCACAAGCCACGGTGGCTTGCCTCGTCTCCTTCTGGCTGCTGGGCTTCACCACCGCGGGGAGCCCCCTGTGGGTTTTCGTGATAGCGATCGTGAACGCGATCCTTGGCGTGGGGCTCGGGCTGCTGTGCAGCGCCTTCGCCCGCACCGAGTTTCAGGCCGTGCAATTCATCCCGCTGGTGATGGTGCCGCAACTGCTGCTGGCCGGCATCATCGTCCCGCGCGCGCTGATGCCACACTGGCTGGAATGGATCAGCAACGCTATGCCGGCCAGCTACGCGCTGGAGGCTCTGCAACAGGTCGGCGCACACCCCGAACTGACCTACACCGCCGTGCGCGACATCGTCGTGGTGCTGGCGTTTGCCCTCGCAGCGCTGTGCCTGGCGGCCGCGACGCTACGCAGACGGACCCCGTAACGCGTTGACTACCAAAGCAACTCGTCGACGCCCGGGGCGCCCGGCCGGTAACTCCGACACCCGCGAACGTATCCTCGTCAGCGCGCGGGAACTGTTCGCGCACAACGGCATCGACCGAACCTCGATACGAGCCGTGGCCGCCAAGGCCGGTGTCGACGCCGCGCTGGTGCACCACTACTTCGGGACCAAGCAGCAGCTTTTCGCGGCCGCGATCCACCTTCCGATCGATCCGATGGAAGTGATCCTGCCGATGCGGGAAACCCCGGTCGACGAACTCGGCTACAAGCTGCCGTCGTTGTTGCTGCCGCTGTGGGACTCCGAACTGGGCGCCGGGCTGATCGCGACGTTGCGCTCGCTGATCTCGGGCTCCGACGTCGGTCTGGCGCGTTCCTTCCTGCAGGAGGTCATCAGCGTGGAAGTGGGCTCACGCGTTGACAATCCGCCCGGGACCGGCAAGATCCGCACGCAGTTCGTCGCATCCCAGTTGATGGGCGTGGTGATGGCGCGCTACATCGTGAAGATCGAGCCGTTTGCGTCGCTGCCGGCCGAGCAGATCGTGCACACCATCGCGCCGAACTTGCAGCGCTATCTCACCGGGGATCTACCGGACGGCCTCGCGCCATGAGCCGGGCATGCTCGTCGTCGTCGACGTCGCGGGCCTCGTCGATGAGCAGCACCGGAATGCCGTCCTCGATGCGGTAGGCGCGCCGCAGCCGCGGGTTGTACAGAAGTTCGTCGTCGATCAACACGAGCGGACCCCGGTCGGCGGGGCACACCAGGATGCTCAGCAGCGAATCGTCAAGCATCGCTTCGCCGATGCTCCCCCAACAGCTCTGAGCGCGCCGCCGGAGTCAACCGCCGGAACTCTTTGCCGCCTGCGTCGAAGTACCACGTCTGGCGTCCCGGTTTGGGAATTCCGGCCGCCCGCAGCGCACTGACGTCGGGACGGTAGGTGGTCAGGCTCAGCGGCAGTTCCGGCACGACGTGGACGATGTCGGGCCCGAGCCCGACGGGCATGTTGGCGACGGCTTCGGTCAATCCGGCGGCCGTGATGGTCGCCCCCGGCAGCAGCGCCACCGCCGCAACCGCCACCTGTTGGGTCCGCACCACCACGCTGTAGGTCGCCGCGAGGTCGACGCCATTGATGCAGCCCAGCGCGTCGGTGACCAGCTCGGGATAGACAATCCCGCGCTTGCTGTGGATCACCGAACCGCGCCTGCCCGCCAGCCAGTAGTCGCCGTCCTCGTCCCGGCGGAACAGGTACTCGGTGGATATCCAGGTGTCTGCGGGTGCGAACACGCCGCGTTTCACCGATGCGGTCGGGTCGATCGGCCCGTTGGATTGGGCAAGTAGGACACCGACCTGGTTGACGTCGGCGACCTGAACGAAGCCGCGGTCATCCTCCAGGATCAGGTCATGTTCGGCGTCGTATGCGGCGAGCTCGACGCGGCCTGCACCCGGCAGTGGGCGCCCCTTGCTGCCGACCTTGGCGCCGGAAACGTTGGCCAGCACCGCCTGTCCGTCTGTGGTGGCGAAGAATTCGACGACGTGAGCGGGCGCGAACGCCTCGACCACCCGCTCCCATAGGCCGGTCGGCATCCCCGAGCCGATGAACAGGCGCACCGGATGATTGCCCTGCAAGACGAACGCCGGATCGTCGACGACCTCTCGCAGCATGGCCCACGTGTACGAGACGACCGTGACGCCGTACTGCCGTACTTCCTGGACGAACCGGTCCGGCTGCAGGCCCCGCGACAGGGCGATGCGGGTACCGCCGACGACGGCGCCACCCAGGTTGACCAACAGCGCCGATTCGTGGTGCAGCGGTGTGAGGCAGTACACAGTGTCCTTGCGGTCCAGCGAGGCGGTCGAAGCCGTTCCGAAGGCAGACACTGCCCAGCGGTAGTTGGTGATCTGCTTGGCGACCAGCTCGCCGCTGGCCGAGGTGAAGGCGATGGCCGCCAGGTCACGAGCCAGCCCCGGGTTTGGCCGATACCACGCGGGAAGTTCGACGGCGTCGGGGTCGATCTTTTCCATGTCGATGACGTCCGCGTCCTTGGGAAGGTCCAGATCGCGCGACTCTCCACCACCCAGCACCAGCACCTGCCCGGGTTGTTGACGGGCGGCGTCGAGGTTGGTGGGGTCGGTCATGACCTCGGTGACTCCCCCCAGCCGGATCATTGCGGCGAGGTCGGCGTCGGGCCGCATCACCACCGCGACGGCTCCCAGCCGCGACAGCGCGGCGATCGCGACCAGCGCACTGGGCCGAGTCTCCATCAGCACGCCGACCCGGTCGCCCTGCCGCACCCCGACCTCGATCAGGCCGCGAACCACGTTGTTGATCCGCCGGTTGACCGCCTCGTAGGTGTGCACGCGCCCGTCGAACAACAGGAATTCGCCCTGCGGGGCGTCGTGTGCCTGCTCGTCGATGATGCGTCCCAGTGAGACACGGGTGTGGTCGTTGAGCTGTCCCAGCCGGGCCAGCCGCGGCAACGTCCGGGCCGTCTCCACCGCCAGGGTTCGCATCGACTTGTTGGCCGCGACGACCGCCTCGGCCGTACCACGCGCCAACGCCAGAGCGGCCTCGGAAACCTCACCCAAGCCGTGTGCGAGCCGGGAGCTGAATGCCACCCCGCTCTCGTTGTTGTGCTCCTGCGGCTGGTCGGCCATCAGGTCGATGTTTGCCGGCTTGTCGCCGCCGCCGGAGACCCACCGCACCCACTGTGCAACCGTCGGCCAGCTTTCCTTGGCCGCCTTGGTTCCCACGACGAGACCGAAATGTCCTGTGCGGATTGAGTATTCGAACACTTCAGCGTTGGGGGCGGCGCGCCGGATGCCGCGCACTGACGCCGGCTGACCGATGTCGTCGACCTCGCCGACGAAGGCCAGTACCGGGCAGGTGATGTCGGTGAGCGTCACCATCTGCCCGTTGATGGCGAAGCCACCCGTCATCATCCGGTTGTGGGCGATGAACTGCTTGAGCAGCTCGGAGATCGCCGGTCCAGACCAGGCGATCCAGCCTTCGCGCTCCAAGAACCTGCGCTGCTGTTCGCGCGGCAGCAGCGCCTCGCGATCGTGCAGTTGACGAACGAAGTCGACCCTGGCCTTGGCCGTCTTGAGCGGGTCCAACATCTGAAAACCGGTGCGCGCCATCCAGCTTGGGATGCTCAAGCGGTTGAAAACATGATCGGCCATGAAATCTGCAATGGCGGGAGCCATGTTCGCTGGCAATCCCATGGGCAACGCGGCCAGCGTGTCCACCGGCGAGCCAAACGTGACGATGCTGGCGATGTGTTTGGAACGGCGATACGCCGCGACCTGATAGCACCACATTCCGCCTTGCGAATATCCGACCAAGTGAATGTCTTGGCCGGTGGCGTCCCGGACCGTGCCAATCGCCTGGCTGAGCGCCACGATGTGGTCGGCCAGATTGCGGCGCATGCCGCCCTCGACCTTGTCGGGTGAGCCGAAGTCTATGACCCAGGGATCCAGCCCGTTGGCGTGCAGAATCCCGACTGCGCCGTCCTGACGGGTGACGTCCCACATGTCGGCCGACATCATCATCGGGTGCACCATGAGCACCGGTGGGCCTACTTTTTGTTGCCCGGGCCGGCTGTCCGGCGGGAAGTACCGTCTGAGCTTGTACATGGGTACGCTCTCGACGATCTGGCATGGCGACGGGACGCTGCCAGTTTCCAAGCCGCCCAACCGCAGGACTTCCAAACCGTTCTGTGCCGTAGCAACCAGACGCTCGACGGGTCGTGTGACCACCGACAAATTGAGATCCACTACTGCTCCTGGTGCTCTCCGCAGTCCTTGACAGCGTGGTCATCATGGCACATCTGCGCGACCCGCGGTTTTGCTCTCAGGGCATTTCCGAGGCTGCCCGGCTGAGACTTCCGCAATGTTCTCCGAGACGCGCTATGCGATGAACGGCGGTTTGCGCGTCGCGGTGGCCTCGGCGTAATTGCCCGCCCGTTAGAAGGGTGGTGGTTCCTCGGGTGGGGCGGGTCCGGCGGCTTCAGCTTCGGCTTGCCGGGCGGCGTGGTTGTGGGCGCGTTCGGTGGCGATGCGGTAGGCGCGTTCTTTGGCGCGGGTGCGGCGGCGTTTGGGCATCATCGCGGAGCGGTCGGGGCAGGGCTCAGGCGGCGCGGCGTCGGTTTCGACGGCGGGCATCCCACCCACGGCGTGGCACAGGCTGGGGAACAGCAACGCACTACCCGGGGTGGTGACATGGGTCTGCCCCGAGGGCGAGGTCAGGATGAGCGTGCCGTCGGGCAGTTGTTTTTCGGTCCAGCCCCAAAAAGTTTTCACCAAATGGTGGGTGCGGCAGTAGCACTTGAGGTTGCCCGCGTGGGTGGGCCCGCCCGCGGCGTGCGGAATGGTGTGGTCGATATCGCAGCGCATGGCCGGCACATCACAGCCCGGCCAGCGACAGGTCAGATCCCGGCACCGCACGAAATCGGCCAACGCCGCCGAGGGCACATACCCGGGTTCGGGTGGGGCGTCCCCGGGATGGATCAGTGGCACCAGCTTGGCGGTGGCGGCCAATTCCTGGAGGAGTTCGGGGGTGATCAGCCCGTCGGCACCGACCTCCCACCCCGAGGTGGTGGTGGCAGTGCCGCCGTCGGGGGTGGGTGGTGGGGCGATGAGGTGGATGGTCACCGGGGAAGCCGGGCGGCGCCCTCCGGCGGCGCAGTCCGGGCGCCGGCAGCGACAGCCCAGCCGATCCGCCCCGGCCGCCAACGCCCCCAGCGCATCGGCGCGGCGCTGGGCGTGGGTGCGCGGATCGTGGGCACACACCGTGGTCGCCAACGCGCTCAAGCGCTGATCCAGGGCGTGGGCATCGGTGCTGTACAGGCTGCCCTCGAGGCGCGAGATCCCGTCGTGGTCGTCGCCGATCCACACCTGCCGATCGGCCTGCTCGTCTTTGCGGCGGCGCACCGCATCGGCATCCACGGCGGCCACGATGGCATCCACCTTGCCCGACAACCGCGCATTAGTCATCGACGGCCACTTCGTGACGTTGGCGGCCACCAGCGCATCCACCCGGGCCAGCACGTCGGGGTCGGTGATCAGATCGGTGCGATACACAATGGTCTGAAACGCCCGAAAACCAATATCCCCGGCGATGAACACCTCGGCCACCTTGGGCAGTTGCTCACGCATCGCCCGCGCATAGCGCAGCCGGCTGGCCGCCAACCCTTGGCTGATCCGCAACCCCGCCCCCACCTCGGCGGCCACCGCCTCCATGGTGTCGATCGCCCAATCGTCGGTCTCCGAGGACTGCGCCAACCGGTAAGCGAACAACTCCCCGATCGCCACCAACTGCGCCGCAGCGGCCCGATTCTCCGCGCGCACCGCCGCGCTCGCCCGCTGCACCCACGCTGTCGATTCCGGCGTCGGGGTGCGCAGCGTCGCGCCCTCAAAGATCTCATCAAAGACCGCGAACAGCTCCGCCTGCGACCGACCAGAACCCGACTCATCGAACATGTGTTCGAGTATAGCAGCCTCTACCGACTCAAACTTTTCGGCAGGGTCGCGGAGTTGTGGGTCCGGGCATCATGCGGCCACGGCGGGCAACGTGTTCCGGCAGAATGACCGACGGCGGGCGACCTCTTCAGTGTCGACCTTGGGGTCTGGCTTAATAGCGTTCGAGGCGCCCGCCCCAACGACCGTCCCCCTCGGCGGCCGGTAATTTGGGTGCGATGGCACACCTGCTCGGAGCCGAAGCCGTACACCTGGAATATCCGACGCAGGTGGTATTCGAATCGGTCACGCTCGGCGTCAACGACGGCGCCCGCGTCGGCATCGTGGGACGCAACGGCGACGGGAAATCCAGCCTGCTGCGGCTGCTCACCGGCCAGCTGCGGCCGGACTCCGGCCGGGTCACCCGGCGCAGCGGCTTAAGGGTCAGCGCCCTGAGCCAGGCGGACACGCTGGATCCCGGCCACACCGTCGGCTGGACGCTGGTCGGCGATCGGCCTGAGCACCGCTGGGCCGGCGAGGCCCGCGTCCGCGATGTGGTCAATGGCCTGGTGTCCGACATCGGCTGGGACGCAATGATTTCAACGCTCAGCGGTGGTCAGCGACGACGAGTCCAGCTGGCTCAACTGCTCATCGGGGAATGGGATGTGATCGCGCTCGACGAGCCCACCAACCACCTCGATATCGAAGGCATCACCTGGCTCGCGGGCCATCTGAACCAACGCTGGGCCCGCAACGCCGGCGGGCTACTGCTGGTCACCCACGATCGCTGGTTCCTCGACGAAGTCGCCACCACGACCTGGGAAGTGCACGACGGGATCGTCGAACCGTTCGAGGGCGGATACGCCGCGTATGTGCTGCAGCGCGTCGAGCGGGACCGGCTGGCCGCCGCAGCTGAAGCCAAGCGGCAGAACCTGATGCGCAAGGAGCTGGCGTGGTTACGCCGTGGCCCGCCGGCGCGCACCTCGAAGCCCAAGTTCCGAATCGAGGCCGCCAATCAGTTGATCGCCGACGTGCCGCCGCTGCGCAACACCGTGGAGCTGGCCAAGCTGGCTACCGCCCGGTTGGGAAAGGACGTCATCGATCTGCTCGACGTGACGGTCTCCTTCGACGGCCGACCGGTGTTGCGGGATGTGGAATGGCGGATCGCCCCGGGTGAACGCACCGGCATCGTCGGGGCCAACGGCGCGGGCAAGTCCACCCTGCTCGGGTTGATTGCCGGAACCGTCCAACCCGACACCGGCCGGGTCAAGCGAGGCAAGACCGTTCGGTTGGCGGTACTCGACCAGCAAGGCGACGACCTGGCCGCGCTCGCCGGCGACCGCATCGCCGACGTGCTGGGCCGGCTGCGCAGCGACTACCAGGTCGACGGCCGCGAGGTCACCCCGACACAATTGCTGGAACGTCTCGGCTTTGCCCGCGGCCAGTTGTCGGCTCGCGTCGGTGACCTTTCCGGCGGTCAAAAGCGCCGGCTGCAGCTGATGCTCACGCTATTGTCGGAACCGAATGTGCTGTTGCTTGACGAGCCGACCAACGATGTGGACACCGACATGCTCACCGCCACAGAGGATTTGCTCGACTCCTGGGCGGGCACCCTGATCGTCGTATCTCACGACCGGTATCTGCTCGAACGCGTCACCGACCAGCAGTACGCGATTCTGGACGGCCGATTGCGGCACCTGCCGGGTGGCATCGACGAATACCTGCGACTGGCGGCCACCACCGGCCGCACGACAGAGCCGGCACCTTCGGCGGCCGAGCCGCAGGTTATGACCGGTGCGCAGCGACGCGCCGCGGAAAAGGAACTGACGTCAATCGACCGCCAATTGGCTCGGCTCGCCGACCGGATTGCCGCCAAGCACAGTGAATTGGCCGAGCATGACCAGGCCGACCATCTCGGCATCAGCAAGCTGACCCAAGAGTTGCGCGCCCTGGAAGACGAGGTCGCCGCGACGGAGGGCCGCTGGCTAGAGCTTTCGGAATCGCTCGAGTGATGGGCTTAGCACGTTACCCTGCCAGCAGCGTCGAGCTACGGCCGTCGTCGAAGTTTCCAACCGCGCGAGGAGGAGCCATGGCGGAACAACCGTATAGGACGGTGCGCTATTGGCCCGGCGAGGCGTTGCTGGCGCTGCACCGGCGCCGTGGTCCGGTGATCAATTCCGGAGTCGGACGCCATGGCTACACCTATCTGCTGGGCGCAGAGGCGAACAAGTTCGTGTTCGCCAATGCCGATGCATTCAGCTGGCGGGAGACGTTTGAGAGCCTGGCGATCGTCGACGGTCCGACCGCGCTGATCGTCAGTGATGGGGACGACCATCGGCGGCGTCGCAGCGTGGTGGCGCCTGGGTTGCGGCACCGCGAAATTCAGCACTACGTGCAGACCATGGTGTCCAATATCGACGCCGTCATCGATACATGGCGACACGGGCAGCAGTTGGACCTCTACCAACAGTTCCGTTCCGCGGTGCGGCGCAGCACCGCCGAATCGCTGTTCGGCCAGCGGCTGGCCGCCCACTCGGATTTTCTGGGGCAACAGCTTCAGCCGCTGCTGGACATGACTCATCAACTACCCCAAGTGATGCACGTGCAGCGGCGGCTCAACGCGCCGGCATGGCGGCGGGCCATGGCCGCCCGCGCGCGCATCAACGATTTCGTCGACGCCCAGATCGCCGACGCCCGATCAGCGCCCCGGCCCGACGACCACATGTTGACCATGTTGATCAACGGCCGTGGCGAAGAAGGCTATGCCCTGGGCGACAACGAGATTCGCGATCAAATCATTTCGATGATCACCGCCGGATACGAGACCACCAGTGCCGCGCTGGCCTGGGCGGCCTATACCCTGTTGACTCTGCCAGGCGCCTGGGACGCCGCGGCCGCCGAATTGCACCGTGTCCTCGGTGACAGAGCACCGACTGCCGCGGACCTCGATGCGCTGACCTACCTCAATGGCGTTGTGCATGAGACTCTTCGGTTGTACTCCCCCGGTGTTATCTCGGCTCGCCGGGTGATGCGTGACCTGTCTTACGACGGGCATCGCATCCCTGCCGGCCGGTTGCTGGTGTTCAGCGCATACGTCACTCATCGGCTCCCCGAAGTATGGCCGGCGCCAACGGAATTCCGCCCCCAGCGGTGGGATCCGGATTCCCCGGAGTATCGCAAGCCGGCGCCACACGAGTTCATCCCGTTCAGCGGGGGCATGCATCGGTGCATCGGATCGCTCATGGCCACGACCGAGATGACCGTGATGTTGGCCCGGTTGGTTGCCCGGACCAAGCTGACGCTGCCAGCTCAGCGCATCCGGGCGGTCAACTTCGCCGCGCTGTCGCCGCATCCGGGCATGACCGTGGAGATCAGCGACTCAGTGCCAGTTCACTGAGCGCGGCTGGTCACCGATCGTCGGCTTTGTCGTCGTCCGAGTTGAGAGCCATTGCTATCAAGTCATCAGGTGTCAGTGAGTCGATGACGGCGTCGGTGACGGTGAGATCGGGATCGGACGCCTCGGTGCGTCGGGCCAGGTGTAGCAGCTTGTCGAGTAACCCCGTCCTGCGCAGCTCGCTGAGCGGAATCGTTCTCAGAGACAACCAGATCTTCTCTTCATCGGATTCTGGGCGACCGTGCAGCAGTAATTGGCCGAGATGTTCCGCCAAGTCCGTCGGGGTGGGATAGTCGAAAATCAAGGTGCGCGGCAATGCCACACCGGTATCGGCGATGAGGCGGTTGCGCAGCTCGACACCGGTCATCGAGTCGAATCCCAGGTCCTGGAAGGCTCGTTCGGCGTCGATGTCCTGACCGCTCGGGTGCGCCAACACAATTGCCGAGTGCGAGCACACCAGCTCCACCAGCTGACGATGCTGCTGTTTGGGATCCAACCCCTGCAATCGCATCGACAGGTCCGCCGACGGACTCGCCACCGTGAGAGCTTCGCCGTCGGACCTACCCAGCCAAAACCGTTGCCGGGCAAATCCATACGTCGGCAGACCGACGACCTGAGCGCCGAGACCGGCCAAGATCGCCTGCCAATCCACGGCCAGGCCGCTGGTAAACGATCGCCCCAGTGCGATCAGCAATGAATCAATCTCTGGGCGGTCCTTGGCCATGGTCGCCACCAGCACCGGCTGCTCGGCGGTCAACGATTGCTCTATCGCAGCGGGCAGCCCGGCCCCCGGACCGACCTCGACAAATACCCCGGCACCCAGCGATTCGGCGACCCGCACACCGTCGGCGAAGCGCACGGGCCGGCGCACGTGCTCAACCCAATACTCGGGAGACCCGTATCCCGCGCCGGCCAGCCGCCCAGACACGTTGGCCACCAAATTGATCCGCGGCTCGGCAGCAGACACCTCGGCCGCGACCCGACCGAATTTCTCGAGCATGGGTTCCATCAAGGGTGAGTGAAACGCGTGCGACACGGCCAATCGATGCGTGCGCCGGCCCATCCCGGCCAACCGCTCCGCGACCGCGTTCACCGCGGTCTCCTCACCCGAAAGCACCACCGCATCAGGGCCATTGACCGCCGCGATACTTACGCCCGCACCGAGCAGCGGCGCCACCTCCTCCTCACCGGCGGCCGCCGCGACCATCACCCCACCCTCCGGCAGCTCGGCCATCAACCGGCCCCGCGCCGCGACCAGCATCGCCGCATCGGCCAGCGACAGCACTTCGGCGACACAGGCCGCGCTGATCTCGCCGACCGAGTGGCCCATCACGACGTCAGGCTCGACACCGCAGTGCCGCAACAATGCGGCCAACGCCACTTCCACCGCAAACAATGCCGGTTGGGCAAACTCCGTGCTCTGCAGCAGCGTGGCGTCGTTGCCCCACATCACTTGCCGCAGCGGCAACCGCAGGTGACCGTCCAGCGCCTCTGCGGCCTCGTCGAAAGCCTTGGCGAACACCGGAAACCGGCCATACAACGCCGATCCCATGCCCAACCATTGGGAGCCCTGCCCGGGAAACACGAACGCCGTCTTGCCGGCCGAGTGGACGCGGCCCACCACCACACCCGCAGCGGGCTCACCGGCCGCCAAACCTGCTAGTCCGCCCGGCAACGCCGTGCGTCCGGCGCCCACCACGACGGCCCGATGCTCGAACACCGACCGCGTCGTCACCAACGACCATGCGACATCGGCCGGATGCAGTGCCTCATCAGCACCAACCCACCCCAGCAACCGCTCCGCCTGATTCGCCAGGGCCTGCCGCGAACGCGCAGACAGCACCCACGGAACCACAATGTCACCGTCGTCGCGCTGCACCGCAACGCTTTCCAACACCGGCGCTTGCTCCAAGATCACGTGCGCATTGGTCCCGCCCATTCCGAACGACGACACCCCTGCACGTCTGGGTTCGTCGCCCACCGGCCAGGGCGTCAGCGTCGTGTTGATCTGCAGTCCAAGGTCTTCGAGATCGACGTCGGGGCTTGGCCTGGCAAAGTTGAGACTTGCTGGTACCGAAGCATTTTCGAGTGCCAGCACCGTCTTGATGAGGCCTGCGATTCCCGATGCACTTCCGGCGTGTCCGATGTTGGTCTTGACCGACCCGACACTGACTGGACGGTGGCGACGCCGGCCGAAAACGTCTCCGAGTGCCTTGGCCTCGATGGGGTCGCCGACTTCGGTGCCGGTTCCGTGCGCCTCGACGTAGTGGATCTGGCTGGGTTCTAGACCGGCGGTCGACAGGGCGCGGGTTATGACGTCGACTTGCGCCGAGGCGGACGGCACCGTCAGCCCGGCCGT
Organism: Mycobacterium sp. NGS66; assembly: GCF_059812225.1. Classification (NCBI taxonomy): domain Bacteria; kingdom Bacillati; phylum Actinomycetota; class Actinomycetes; order Mycobacteriales; family Mycobacteriaceae; genus Mycobacterium; species Mycobacterium sp. NGS66. The sequence continues at coordinate 175,920 of NZ_JCALCG010000004.1, forward strand.
GCTGCGCCCGGCGTTGCCGACGGCACTGCCGCGGATGACTGCGTGGACCCGGTTGCCGTCGTCAAGGGCGGCGCGTAACGGCTTCAGCAGTACCAGACCACCGCCTTCGCTGCGCACGTATCCGTCCGCGCGTGCGTCGAACGCATACGTGTGGCCCGAACTGGACACCGCCCCGAATTCCGTTTCCAGCAGTGCCGTTTCGTCAGCCAGGTTGAGATTGACCCCACCGGCTATCGCCAACGGAGACTCGCCGGCGCGCAGGCTTTCGCACGCGAGGTGCACGGCGACCAGGGACGACGACTGGCCGGAGTCAACGGTCATGCTGTTGCCGCGTAAACCAAAGGTATACGAGATTCGGTTGGCGATCATTCCGCGGCTGATGCCGGCATACGAGTGGTGATCGAGGTTGTCCGGCGCGTCGCGAACTGTGAGGTAGGAGTAGTCGTCATTGGTCGCGCCGACGTACACGGCGACGCGTTCGCCGGACAGGGTGTCCGGCACTACGCACGCGTCTTCGAATAATTCCCAAGACAATTCGAGCGCAAGCCGCTGGCGCGGGTCCAGTGCGCAGGCCTCGCGGGGCGAGATATTGAAGAAGTCGGCATCGAATCCGGCGACGTCGTCGAGCGCCCTGTCGGACACTTCGAGCCCGTCACGCAGCAGGCACCAGAAGTCGTGCGGGTTGGCGGCGCCGGGGAACCTGCACGCGAGTCCGATGATCGCTATGTCATTCGGTGGCAAGACAACTCACTGCGGTCATACGGGGAAATCTTCGTCGAGCATGGCCAAGAGTTCGGTCTCGGCGGCTTTGGTCTCTGCGGTGGTCAGGTCAGCCAGGATGGTTTTCATCCGTGCGGCCACACGTGCCTTGTCGTCCTCGGTCCAGTCGGCTTGGTTGACAAGCGCGTGCAGCTCCTGGGCGATGTCGTTGAAACGAGCCAAGTTATCCGTTTCGTCGGTGGCAAGACCCGTGGTGATCTGCACGGAGCCCAGCTCTTGGTCCACGTGTTCGGCAAGGCCACTCAGCGTCGGGTGGTCGAAGATCGCGGTGGGGGAAAGGGTCAGTCCCGTCGCGCTTTTGAGCCGGTTCCGCAGTTCGACGGCAGTCAATGAGTCGAAGCCCAAATCTTGGAACGCCATGTCGGCACCAACCTCGGCAGCGGAACGACCCAAAACCGTTGCCGCGTTGGTACATATCAGCTCCACCAAATGTTGATGACGCTGCTCGGGAGTCAACCCTTGCAGCCGTTCGGCCAACCCGAAGTGGGATGTCGCGCTCTGATTATCGGAGATCAGTCGCCGCCTCGGACGGGTAACCATGTCACGCAGTATCGGCGGCACTGCGCCGCCGGCGCCGAGGGCCGCCCCGTCCAGGTGGGCGGCTACCAGCATCGGGCGGTCGGCCAGTATCGCTTCGTCGAACAGTTGCAGTGCATCGGGCGTCGACAACGGCGCGAGTCCCGATCGGCTCATTCTGGCCTTGTCATGGTCGGCCAAGTGCCCGGTCATGGCGCTGGCCTGTTCCCATAGCCCCCAGGCCACCGACAAGCCTGCCAGGCCTTGCGTTCGCCGGTGGGCGGCCAGCGCGTCGAGGAAGCTGTTGGCCGCCGCGTAGTTGCCCTGCCCCGGCGCGCCTACGATGCCCGCTATGGACGAAAACAGGACAAACGCCGACAAATCGCGATCTCGGGTCAGCTCATGCAGATTCCAGGCCCCATCGACCTTGGCCCGCAACACCATGTCCACCCGCTGCGGCGTCAGCGTGGATATCATCCCGTCATCGAGGACCCCGGCAGCGTGAAAGACGCCCTTGAGCGGGTATTGCGGGTCGAGTTCGTCCAAAAGTTTTGCTACCGCATCGCGGTCGGCCACATCACAAGCCACCACCGACACTTGCGCGCCGGCAGCCTGCAAGCGGTCGGTCAGCTCCGCGACACCCTCGGCTTCGGCGCCACTGCGGCTGGCCAGCACCACATGGGCCACACCGTAACGGGCCACCAGATGCGCCGCCACCGCCGAGCCGGCCATCCCGGTACCCCCGGTGATGACCACGCTGGCTCCGGCCAGACCGCCGCCCGACCCCGCCAGCATTGCATCCCCGGGACCGTCGGGAATGGTCAGCACCACCTTGCCGATCTGGCGCGCCTGGGAGACATAGCGGTATGCGGCCGCCGCGCTGCGCACGTCAAAAGCCTTCACCGGCAACGGCTCCAGCACGCCTTCGGCGAACAAGCCCATCAGCTCGGCGAGCATAGTTGCGATGCGATCCGCGCCGGCCTCCATCAGATCGAACGCCCGGTACCGCACGCCCGGATGCTCGGCCGCAACCGTCTGCGGGTCACGCAGATCGGTCTTACCCATTTCGATGAAATGGCCGCCCCGCGTCAGCAACCGCAATGACGCGTCCAAGAACTCACCGGCCAGCGAGTTGAGCACCACGTCTACCCCGGCCCCATCGGTGGCGGCCAAGAACCGCTGCTCAAACTCCAACGACCGGGAATCGCCGATATGGGCGTCGTCAAAGCCCATCGCCCGCAACGTATCCCACTTACCGCGACTGGCGGTGACAAACACCTCGGCACCCCAATGCCGAGCCAACTGCACCGCGGCCATCCCGACCCCGCCGGTGCCGGCATGGATCAACACCCGCTGCCCGGCCGATACTCCGGCCAGCACCGACAGCCCGTACCACGCGGTCAAGAACACCACCGGCACGCCGGCCGCCTGCACCCACGACCATCCAGTCGGCACAGCGGTCACCAACCGTGCGTCGACCACCGCCTCTGAACCCACCACCCCCAACAGGCCCATCACCGCATCGCCGACCGCCAGGCCCCGCACCTCGGGTCCAACCTCGACGACCACCCCGGCGCCTTCCGCGCCGACGTCGCCGCCGCCGGGGTACATGCCCAAGGCCACCAACACATCGCGAAAGTTGACTCCGGCGGCGGCCACCGACACCCGCACGTGCCCCGCACGCAGCTCCACCCGTGCGTCTGACCGCACCACCAGGTCCTCCAAGGTGCCACGGCCACCGGGCGTCAGCCGCCACGCACCTGTCGGCAATTCCAGCACCGCATCCGCGCCGGCTGGGGTCAGCCGGGCTGCATGCGCCACACCGGAACGAATCAGCAATTGCGGCTCGTCACAATCGATTACGGCGCCGACATCCGCCGAGCCGTCGGAGTCCACCAACACCATTCGGCCCGGATGCTCGGCTTGCGCCGAACGCACCAATCCCCACACCGCCGCGCCCGCCAAATCGGTGATGTCTTCACCGGGCAACCCCACCGCTCCGTGCGTCAGCACGACCAATGGTCCGTCGGCCTCCTCGGCAAGGCACGACTGCAACTTTTGTAGCGCTTCATGTGTGGCCGCGTGCACCCCGCCGACCACATCGCCGTTATGGACGCTTGGCTGCCACACCCGTGCGCCGTTGTCGTTGCTGCTCAGAGCAATCGGCTGCCACGCGACCTCGAACAACCCGCCGCCGCGGCCACCGGCGGCAGCCGCCGCAGCGGCCGACAGGGCGCCCGCCGGAATGGGACGAATCACCAGCTCCCGCACCGACAACACCGGTAGACCGGTGCCGTCGGCCAACTCCAGCGATACCGCGCCGGTTGCGACGGGCGTGATGCGAGCTCGAACGTGCGAGGCGCCGGCAGCGTGCAGGCTCACCCCACGCCACGTAAACGGGAGCATGGTTTGGCGCTGCTCCTCGCCCAACCCCATCGCGTGCAATGCCGCGTCCAGCACCGCGGGATGGACCCCGAATTCCCCGACTGGCACGCCTTCACCGACCCTGACTTCGGCGAAAAGTTCCGAACCGCGACGCCACAGCGAGTGCAGGCCCTGGAAGGTGGGCCCGTATTCGTAGCCGCGTGCCGCCAGCCGCTCATAAGCGTCGGAGACCTGCACCGCGGTCGCGCCGACCGGCGGCCAGACGGACAGATCCTGGGCCGGCTCCGGCAACCCGGCTCGCAGGGCGCCTTGCGCGTTCAGCGACCACACGGACTGGGCGCGCCCGCCGCGCGAATACACGCGTACCTCTTGAGAACCCACCTCATCGGGGGCGTCCACGATGACCTGGACCTGCACCTCGCCTTCGGTCGGCAATACCAACGGAGCCAGCAGCGTCAGCTCGTCGATTACCGACCCACCGACCTCGTCGCCGGCTCGCAGCACCAGCTCTATGAATCCGGCCCCGGGAAAAAGCACCATGCCGTCGACGGCGTGATCGGCCAGCCACGGCTGAGCGATCACCGACAACGAGCCGGTCAGCACCACCCCGCCGGAATCCGGCCGCTCCACCACCGCGCTCAACAACGGATGACCCGTGTGAGCCAAGCCGGCGGCACTGACATCCGTCGACCACACGGACCGGTAGGGCAGCCAAAAACGCTGCCGCTGAAAGGCGTACGTCGGCAGATCGACCCGCCGCCCGCCGCCGAGCACCATCCGCCAGTCGACGTCCACCCCGCCGACAAACAACTGCCCGAGGGCGGCCAGCAACGACTCAGCTTCCGGGCGCCGTTTGGCCAGCGTCGCCAGAGACACTGCCCCTTCGACGGTCAATGACTGGTCCACCGCGGCGGTCAGGCCGCTCGGGCCTACCTCGATGAAAAGTTCGGCTCCGAACGATTCGGCGGTCTGTACGCCGTCGGCAAAGCGCACCGGCTGGCGAACATGCTCAACCCAGTATTCGGGCGACCCGTACCCGGGACCGGCCAGCTTCCCAGTCAGGTTGGATACCAGATCAATTCGCGGTGGTGCGGCCGAAATGCCTTGGAGCAGTTGGGTGAACTGGTCCAGCATGGGCTCCATCAATTCCGAATGAAACGCATGCGAGACAGCCAACCGATGCACCCGCCGACCGCGCTGCATCAGTTGGTCTGCTACCGCGGTCACCGCCGCATCAGTACCCGAAATAACCACCGCGTCCGGGCCGTTCACCGCTGCCAGGCTGACCCCATCGGTCAGCAGCGGCACCACTTCCGCCTCGCCGGCGGCGACCGCGGCCATCACTCCGCCAGCAGGCAACGCCCCCATCAACCGACCGCGACCGACCACCACTTCGGCGGCATCCGCAAGAGACAACACACCGGCGACATGCGCCGCGGCGATCTCGCCCACGGAATGACCCGTCACCGCGTCCGGTACCACACCCCAGTCCTGCAACAATGCCGCCAACGCCACCTCGACGGCGAACAACGCGGGCTGCGCGAACTCCGTGCTTTCCAGGAGCGCGGCGTCGCTACCCCACATCACTTCCCGAAGCGGCAGCCGCAGATGCGCATCCAACGCCGCGACCGCCTCGTCAAAGGCCTTGGCGAACATCGGAAAACGCTCATAAAGTTGTTGACCCATGCCCAGTCGCTGACAACCCTGGCCGGGAAATACGAATGCTGTCTTGACAGCCGAGCGAGCACGGCCCGCTACCACCCCGGCATCAGGTCCGCCGGCGGCCAGCCAGGCCAACTCCGTCATCAGCTGCTCGCGGTCGGCGCCAACCACCACGGCCCGGTGCTCAAAGGTCGACCGGGTGGTCACCAGCGACCAACCCACATCGACCGGATTGAGATCTGGGGCGGCGGTCACATGTGCCAGCAATCGTCGGGCTTGGCCGGTCAACGCCGCGGCCGAGCGGGCCGACAATACCCAGGCCGTCAGTGTGTCGGCGCTATCACGTTCGGCCGCAGTGCTTTCGGAACTTTCTGCCGCGGGTGTCGGGATCGGAGGTTGCTCCAGAATGACATGTGCGTTGGTTCCGCTGATGCCGAATGACGACACCCCGGCCCGGCGCGGTCCATCCTCGTTAGGCCAAGGTCGCGGCTCGGTCAACAGCGACACCGCTCCCGCTGTCCAATCCACATGCGGCGTAGGCACATCCACGTGCAGCGTCTGCGGCATCACCTCGTGCCGCATCGCCTGCACCAGCTTGATCACCCCGGCCACTCCAGCCGCGGCCGAGGTATGGCCGATGTTGGACTTGATGGACCCCAACCACAGCGGGCGATCCGCCGGCCGGTCCTGCCCGTAGGTCGCCAGCAGAGCCTGCGCCTCAATCGGATCGCCCAACGTGGTACCGGTCCCGTGCCCTTCGACCACATCGACGTCGCCCGGTGTCAGCCCGGCGCTGCTCAGCGCCGCCCGGATCACCCGCTGCTGGGATGGCCCATTCGGCGCGGTCAGTCCATTGGAGGCGCCATCCTGATTCACCGCAGAACCCCGTACCAGTGCCAACACCGGGCGGCCAGATCGTCGTGCGTCGGCCAGCCGCTCCACTGCCAGGACTCCCGCACCTTCCGACCATGCGGTGCCGTCGGCGCTGCCCGAGTACACCTTGCACCGACCGTCGGCGGCCAGCGCCCGCTGCCTACTGAACTCGACAAATGCGGCGGGAGTTGCCATTACCGTCACTCCGCCGACCAAAGCCAGGTCACATTCCCCGGACCGCAACGATTGTGCCGCCAGATGCAGTGCCACCAACGACGACGAGCAGGCGGTGTCCACCGACACCGCGGGACCTTCCAGTCCGAGCACGTAGGACACCCGACCGGAGGCGACGCTCAACGTCGAACCGGTGAGCCCATAACCCTCCAGCTCGCCTTTGACCTCACCCCCGTATCCGGCGTGGATCACACCGGTGAACACGCCCGTCGCCGACCCCCGCAAGCGCAACGGGTCAATCCCGGCGCGCTCCAAGGCTTCCCACGACAACTCGAGCATCAACCGTTGCTGAGGATCCATCGCCAGCGCCTCGCTGGGACCGATCCCGAAGAATCCAGCGTCGAAATCGCCTGCGTCAGAGAGAAACGATCCTTGCCGCACGTACATCTTGCCCGGAACGTCGGGGTCCGGGTCGAATAGCCCCGCCACATCCCACCCACGGTCCGACGGGAAGTCCGAGACGGCATCGCGACCCGCAACCACCATGTCCCACAGCGCTTCTGGCGAATCCACGCCGCCCGGGTAGCGACATGCCATTCCCACCACCGCCACCGGCTCGGCCTGCTTGGCCTCCAATTCCGACAAACGCCGCCGGGTGCGCCGCAGGTCGGCCGCGAGGCGCTTCAGGTAGTCGACATGCTTGCTGGTGCCCGACACTGTTACTCCTTGCCGTCAGTCTTCAGGAGCCGAGTTCTTCGTCGAGAATGGCGAAAAGCTGGCTTTCCGTAGCGCTGTTGATGTCATCGTCCATGTCTAAGCCGGAGGGGTCCAGGTGGGCACTGAGCATTGACAGCAAGGTTTGCATGCGGGTGGTGAGGTGGGTTCTGTCTTCGGATTTCCAGTCGGGATGGTTGAGCAGCGTTTGTAGTTGGCCGGTGATGTCGTTGAAGCGGGTCATCAGATCCGGCGCGCCGCCGGTGGTGACCGATAGCCTCGGGTCGAGGTGTTCGGCGAGGGCGCTTGGAGTGGGGTAGTCGAAGATGAGCGTGGGTGACAGGGTCAGCCCGGTGGCGTTTTTGAGCCGGTTGCGTAGTTCCACGGCCGTCAGAGAGTCGAACCCGAGATCCTGAAACACGCTGTCCGCGTTGACGTCTGCAGCGTCGCGGCGACCCAGCACCATCGCTGCGTTGCTTCGGACCAGGTCGACGAGTTCGCGGTGTCGTTGCTCAGCCGTCAGGCCGACGAGCCGTGCCGCAAGGCTGGTCGTCGACGCCACCGTAGCGTGGGTCTCGTCGACCACCCGTCGGGTGGGTCGGGTGACCAACTGGCTCCAAAGTGGCGGCAGCGCTGTGTTTTCGGTGAGGGCGGTGGTGTTGAGCTGGGTGGCGATGACGACGGGGTGCTCGGTGAGCACGGCGTCGTCGAATAGTTGCAGCGCTGTTGTGGTGGATAGCGGTGCTAGTCCGGCCCGGCTGATGCGGGCCTTGTCGTGCTCACCGAGGTGGCGCGTCATGGCGCTGGCTTGTTCCCACAGACCCCAGGCCACCGACAAGCCGGGCAGGCCCTGGGCCCGCCGGTGGGTAGCGAGCGCATCCAGGAAGCTATTCGCCGCCGCATAATTACCCTGCCCGGCAGTGCCCACGATGCCGGCCATCGAGGAAAACAACACAAACGCCGACAACTCGTGATCCCGGGTCAGCTCATGCAAATTCCAGGCGCCATCGACCTTGGCCCGCAACACCGTATCCACCCGCTGCGGGGTCAAGGACGCGATCAGCCCGTCATCGAGCACACCGGCGGCATGAAAGACCCCCTTGAGCGGATACTGCGGATCGAGCTCATCCAAAAGCCTTGCTAGCGCGTCGCGGTCGGCCACATCGCAGTCCACCACCGAGACGCGAGCGCCGAAGCCCTGCAAGCGGTCGGTCAACTCCGCCGCCCCGGGAGCATCGACGCCGCTGCGGCTGACCAACACCACGTGGCCCACCCCGTAACGGGTGACCACATGCTCGGCGATCGCCGAGCCGGCCATCCCCGTGCCGCCGGTGATAACCACCGTGCCTCCCGCCAGATCTCCACCCGAACCCGCCAGCACCGTGCCGGCGGGCCCACCGGGAACCGTGAGCACCACCTTGCCGATCTGACGCGCTTGAGACACATATCGGTAGGCCGACGCGGCGCAGCGCACGTCAAAAGTCTTGACCGGCAACGGCTCCAATACACCCGCTTCGAACAGATCCATCAGCTGCGCCAACATCTGCGCCGTCCCGTCCGGGCCCGCTTCCATCAGGTCGAAAGCCCGATACCACACACCGGGATGCTGCGCGGCCACCGCCTGCGGGTCGCGCAGATCGGTCTTGCCCATCTCGATGAACCGCCCACCCCGAGGCAACAACCGCAGCGAGGCATCCAAGAACTCACCGGCCAGCGAGTTGAGCACCACATCCATCCCGGCGCCTTCGGTGACCGACAAAAACTTCTGTTCGAAGTCCACCGTGCGCGAATCACCGATATGAGCATCGTCAAAACCCATCGCCCGCAACGTGTCCCACTTGCCACGACTGGCGGTGACAAACACCTCCGCGCCCCAATGCCGAGCCAACTGCACCGCGGCCATCCCCACCCCACCGGTACCGGCATGAATCAACACCCGCTGCCCAGCACGCAATCCAGCCAACACCGACAACCCATACCAAGCCGTCAAAAACACCACCGGCACCCCAGCGGCCCGCACCAACGACCACGCCGACGGCACCACCGTCACCAACCGCGCGTCGACCACCGCCTCTGAGCCCACCACCCCCAACAAACCCATCACCGCATCCCCCGCAGCCAGCCCAGAAACCCCCGGTCCAACCTCCACCACTACCCCAGCGCCTTCGACGCCCAGCTCGCCGCCACCGGGATACATGCCCAACGCCACCAACACATCCCGGAAATTGACCCCCACAGCAGCCACCGATACCCGCACCTGCCCAGGCGCCAGCCGATCCCGCGCCAGCGAGGCCACCACCAGATCCGTCAACGTGCCTCCGCCACCGGCAACGACCCGCCAGCCGCCAGCGGGCAGCTCCAACACCGAACCCGCCGCCGCCCGAGCCAACCGTGCCCCATACACCACACCCGAACGCACCACCAATTGCGGCTCACCACAGGCCAACACCGATGCGATATCGACCGAGCCATCCGAGTCCACCAACACCACCCGACCCGGATGCTCGGCCTGCGCGGAACGCGTCAACCCCCACACCGCGGCACCCGCCAAGTCCGCAACACCCTCGCCGGTCAACCCCACCGCGCCGTGAGTTACGACCGCCAGCACGCCCGACTCGTCACCGCCCAGCCACGACTGCAGCACTCCCAACGCCTCATGGGTGGCCCCATAGACGGACGCCAGGGTCTCCTGTGCCCGAGACGACGACTCCCACACCACCACAGGCCCGATACCGTTGTCGCCCAACGACACCGGCGACCACAGCACCTCGAACAACCCACCACCGGTATGAGCGTTCGCGGCCGATAACAGATCCGCCGAAACCGGACGAACCACCAATTCGCGCACCGACAACACCGGCAACCCGGATCCGTCGGCCAACTCCATCGTCACCGCACCAGTGGCCACCGGCGCTATACGCACCCGCAGCCGAGTCGCTCCGGAAGCATGCAAACACACTCCCTGCCAGGAGAACGGCAACATCGTCCGCTGCTGCTCGCCGGCCACACCCATGGCGTGCAACGCCGCATCGAGGAGCACCGGATGAATCCCGAAGCCGCCGGCGTCTCCGGCGAGCTCCGGTACGGCGACTTCGGCGAAGACCGCTGTTCCCAGCCGCCAAATGGACTGCAACCCTTGAAACGCCGGGCCGTACTGATAACCTCGCCCAGCCAGCAGCCCATAGCAGTCTGTCGCGTCCATCGCGGTGGCACCCACCGGCGGCCACACCGACAAATCGGCGGCCGGCCGCATCACTCCGATGCCCAACGCACCCTCGGCGTGCAACACCCAGTCCGAACCAGGCTGCGCTGCACGCGAATACACCGCGATGCCATGGCGGCCAGAAGCGTCAGACCCTTCCGGGGCCCCCACTATCACCTGCACCTGAACAGCGTCCGTCGACGGCAACAGCAGCGGCGTGGACAGCGTCAGCTCCTCCACGACCGAACAGCCGACCTCATCGCCGGCCCGCAAGGCCAGCTCCACGAACCCCGCGCCAGGGAACAACACCACCCCGGCCACCGCGTGATCCGCCAACCAGGGCTGCGCGGCGACCGACAGCCGGCCGGTCAGCACCACGCCGCCCGTATCGGGCCGCTGCACCACCGCGCCCAGCAGGCCGTGGCGGGCACCCGACATCCCCAAGCCGGCCAGATCGCTGCCATCGACGCCCATGGCCGGTAGCCAGAATCGCTGCCGCTGAAACGCATACGTCGGCAAATCCACCTGCCTCGGACTGCTGTCGGCGAAAGCCGCCCGCCACTCCACGGGCACACCCGCGACATGTGCCTGGCCCGCCGACAGCCAAAAGCGTTCCAGTCCACCGTCATCACGGCCCAGCGACGGCACGGTCGTAGCTTCATCCGCGGGAAGCGTTTCTTCTATGCCGGTGACCAGCACTGGATGGGGGCTGGATTCGATGAACACCCGATATCCCGCTTCGTGCGCCCCGCGCACCGCCCGCTCGAATTGCACGGTGCGCCGGATGCTTTGGTACCAATACTCGGCGGTCAAGCCGACGGTGTCCATGAGCTCTCCGGTGACCGTCGAGAAGAATGCGATTGCGCACGAGCGCGGTTCGATGCCGCTCAGCGCCGCCACGAGGGGCTCATGTATCGCGTCCACGTGCTGCGAATGTGACGCGTAGTCGACATCGATCCTGCGGGCGCGAACATTCGCGGCCTCGCAACTTCGGATCAGCTCGCCCAGCGCGTCCACCGCCCCGGAAACCACGACAGACGAAACACCGTTGACCGCAGCAATACTCAGTCGATCGCCGCCCTGTGCCACCAGGCTCTGGGCTCTGGGAAGCCCGCAGGCCAACGACACCATGCCACCGGCTCCGGCCAACTGCACCAACAATCGGCTGCGCAGCGCCACCACGCGAGCGGCGTCCTCCAATGACAACGCGCCTGCGACGTACGCTGCCGCGATCTCGCCCTGGGAGTGGCCGATCACCGCGTCCGGAACCACTCCCACCGAGCGCCACAACTCGGCCAGCGACACCATCACCGCCCACAGGACGGGCTGCACGACATCCACCCGATCCAACTCCGGCGCGCCGGCGGTTCCTTGGATGACTTCGATCAGGGACCAGTCGACGTGCTCACTGAGTGCCTTATCGCACCGCTGCAGCTGGTCTGCGAATACTTTTGAAGTATCGAGTAATTCGGCTCCCATCCCGACCCATTGCGAGCCCTGGCCGGGGAAGACGAACACCGTTTTGCCTACCGGGCGGGCACGACCCACAACCACACCGGGACCCGGATCGCCGGCAGCCAAGCCGGTCAGCCTCGTCGTCAGCTGGTCACGGTCAGCGCCGACCACCACGGCGCGATGGTCAAACTTCGACCGTGCCGAAACCAACGACCACCCGACGTCGACCGCAGCCAGATCGGGCTGCGCCGCTAGGTGCGCCAGCAGCCGTGTGACTTGGCCCGCCAGCGCCTCCTCCGAGCGGGCTGACAACAGCCACGGGATGGCGCTGCGCGGATCACGTTTCTGCACAGGTGATTCCAGTGCCGGATCCGGTACGGGTGCTTGCTCCACGATCACGTGCGCGTTCGTCCCGCTGATTCCGAACGACGACACCCCGGCCCGGCGCGGCCGATTCAGCTCCGGCCAGGGCTGCGACGCGGTCAACAACGACACCGCTCCCGCCGACCAATCCACGTGCGGTGTAGGCACATCCACGTGCAGTGTCTGTGGCAGCACCCCGTGGCGCATCGCCTGCACCACTTTGATGACTCCCCCCACGCCCGCCGCGGCCGACGTGTGGCCCATGTTTGACTTGATCGACCCCAGCCACAACGGGCGATCAGCCGGCCGCTCCTGCCCATAAGTGGCCAACAGCGCCTGCGCCTCAATCGGATCGCCGAGGGTGGTGCCGGTGCCGTGCCCCTCGACCAGGTCCACATCGACGGTGCTCAGTCGCGCGTTGGCCAGCGCCGCCCGGATAACGCGTTGCTGCGAGGGCCCGTTGGGTGTTGCCAGGCCGTTGGAAGCGCCGTCCTGATTGACCGCCGATCCGCGGATCACCGCCAATACTCGATGTCCTGACCGCTGTGCGTCGGCTAGCCGCTCCAGCACCAAAACGCCGACGCCCTCTGAGAATCCGGTGCCGTCGGCCGCGCCGGCGTACGCCTTGCAGCGCCCGTCGGGGGCCAGTGCTCGTTGCCGGCTGAACTCGATGAACATCGCCGGGGCGGCCATCACCGTCACCCCACCGGTCAGCGCCAGGTCACATTCGCCCGATCGCAAGGATTGCGCCGCCAAATGCAATGCCACCAACGACGACGAACATGCCGTATCCACCGACACCGCCGGACCTTCGAGACCCAACGTGTAAGCCACCCGTCCCGACGCCACGCTCAACGTCGAACCGCGCAATCCGTACCGCTCGAGATTGCCGGGAACCCGCCCCTGGCCGCCATACGAGCCGTGGAACACCCCGGCGAACACGCCGGTGGCCGAACCTCGCAGCGTGAACGGATCAATTCCCGCGCGCTCCAACGCTTCCCATGAAACTTCGAGCAACAATCGCTGCTGCGGATCCATCGCCAGCGCCTCACTGGGCGCGACACCGAAGAACGTGGCGTCGAAGTCGGCGACGTTGGACAGGAATCCGCCGCCGCGGCAGTACGACTTGCCCGTCGCGTCCGGATCCGGGTCGAATAATCCGGTCAGGTCCCAGCCACGGTCCGCGGGAAAGCCCGACACGACATCGCGGCCCGCAGCCACCATGTCCCACAATGCCTCCGGCGAATCCACCCCACCCGGATACCGGCACGCCATCCCCACCACTGCAACGGGTTCGGTGGGTCCTCCGGCCAATGACGCCAGATATTCGCGGTTCTCCCGCTTCAGCCGCTCGTTTTCCTTGAGGGACTTACGCAGCGCCCGGATGAGGTCTTCTTGACGGACCACGCCTTCCGCAAACCCCCCAGAATTCTCGAGTCGCCCCATTGCCGTTACCTGTTTCAAATGCACGGTTACGGAACGCGGGAGAGCTCACCGGCGCGCATCAGTGCCAGCGCAGCAACACGAGTTCCGAACAGAATCCGGGCCCCATCGCAATCATCAATCCTGGGCTTTCGCTCGGGGGTGGTTTGGCGAGGGTGTCACGCAGCACGTGCAACACCGAAGCCGACGACAGGTTGCCGATTTCGCCCAGCGAGCGCCAGGTCAGCTCCAGGGCCTGCGGGGGCAGCTCGAGGCTCTCGTTGATCGCCTCAATGATCTTGGGTCCGCCCGGATGGCTTACCCATGCGCCGATGTCGGTGGTGCTCAGGCCGTGCGCGGCCAGAAAAGTATCGACGTCATCGCGGATGTATTGCCGCACGACAGTTGCCACGTCTTTCGACAGCACCAGCTCGAACCCGGTGGTGCCGATGTCGTAACCCATGGTGCGGAGCGAGTCCGGGTAGAGGTGGCTACACGAATCGAGCACCTCCGGACCGCCGGCGTCCACCTGCTCGGCGCGACGGTCCCCGACGGCGATCACCGCGGCCGCCCCGTCGGCGAACAGAGCGCTGCCGACCAGACCCGCCAACGACGGCTTGTACCCCGGGTAGGTGAGCGAGCAGAGCTCGACCGAGATCAGGGCGGCGACGCCGTCGGGCGCACCGCGCAGATAGTCGTGCATGCGCGCCACACCCGCCGCACCGGCCACGCAGCCCAGGCCGAACAGCGGGAGCCGCCGCACGTCGGGGCGCAGCCCAAGCCGTCCGGCGATGCGGGCATCCAGCGACGGGACCGCCACGCCGGTGACGGTCGTGGTGATGAGCACGTCGAGGTCCTGCGGTCGCAGGCCCGCATCGTCAAGCGCGCCGGTCAGCGCCTCGCAGCCGAGATCGACCGCCTTTTCGATGAAAATCCGGTTGGCCTCGCCGAAGTCGGTCAGTCGCGGATACCGCTCCAGCGGCAGGACCAGGTGGCGAGCGTTGACTTTGGCGCTTGCGTGCAGCTGCCGGACGATGTCTTCGTAGCCCTCGAAATCCGGGATGGCGGCGAAGAAGTCGGTGAGCTCTTTCTGGGAATAGCGATTCGGTGGCAAGGCTCCGAACACGCCTGCGATCACGCTCATTGGTCCCACCCCTTGGTCACGAACATTTAGGCATGAAGGTTCACCCGATCGCTGAAGCTTGAAGTTTAGTCGGCTGGCAACCACCCGGCAAAGTTCGGCAAACGCTAGCGGCGTAGCCGCTCCCTGAGCGCCGCACACCTGGTCCGGACCACCTCCAGCTGGTCAGCAACTCGACTCGGCGCGGTGCCACCGCGGGCGTCGCGGGACGACACCGAGCCCTCGACCGTCAGCACGTCACGGACCTGCGCCGTCAGTTCGGGGCTGATGGCCGCCAATTCGTCGTCGGTCAGCTCCTCGAGTCCGACGCCGCGCTGCTCGGCGGCGCGCACGGCCGCGCCAGCGGCCTCATGCGCGGCCCGAAACGGAACACCTTGGCGGACAAGCCATTCAGCGATATCGGTGGCCAGCGTATAGCCGGCTGGTGCCAGCTCCGCCATCCGCTCGACGTTGAACGTCAGGCTGGCCACCAGCCCAGCCATCGCCGGCAACAGCAACTCCAGCTGGGTTACCGCATCGAATACCGGTTCCTTGTCCTCCTGCAGGTCGCGGTTGTAGGCCAGGGGCTGGGCCTTCAGCGTCGCCAGCAACCCGGCCAGGTTTCCGATCAGCCGGCCGGATTTGCCGCGCGCCAGCTCAGCGATGTCGGGATTCTTCTTCTGCGGCATTATCGAGCTACCGGTCGACCACGAATCGTGCAACGTCACATATCCGAACTCCGTAGAGCTCCACAGGATGATGTCCTCGGCGAGTCGCGACAGGTCGACGCCGGTCATGGCGAACACGAACGAGGCCTCGGCGGCGAAGTCCCGCGCGGCCGTTGCGTCGATGGAATTGTCGGCGGCACTGGCAAAACCCAGATCGGCGGCGATCGCGTCAGGATCCAAACCCAGCGACGAACCGGCCAGTGCCCCCGAGCCGTACGGTGACACCGCCGCTCGGCTGTCGAAGTCGACGATCCTGTCGACGTCGCGCAGCAACGGGTGGGCGTGGGCAAGCAGATGGTGAGCCAGCAGGACGGGCTGAGCGGACTGCAGATGGGTTTTGCCGGGCATGATGGCGGTCGGGTGTGCGGCGGCCTGAGCGGTCAGCGCGTTCACCACGTCCAGCACACCGGCCGCTACCCGGCGCACCGCGTCGCGCAGCCACATCCGGAACAGCGTGGCCACCTGGTCGTTTCGCGACCGGCCGGCCCGCAAACGGCCGCCCAGGTCCGGTCCCACCCGGTCGATCAGCCCACGCTCCAGCGCGGCGTGCACGTCCTCGTCGCTGACCAGCGGGCCGAAGCTGCCGTCAGCGACGTCCTCCGCGAGGCTGTCCAGGCCGGCCAAGAGCCCGTCGCGCTGTTCTTCGGTGAGCAACCCGGCCCGGTAGAGCACCACGGTGTGCGCCCGGGACGCGGTGATGTCGTAGGGCGCCAGCACCCAGTCGAAGTGAGTGGATTTGCTCAGCGCGGCCAGCGCGTCGGCCGGGCCGTCGGCGAACCGCCCGCCCCACAGCGACCCCTCCCGAGTGCTCACCTTTTCCCCGTGAGCAGACACAAAAGCTCCTCTTCGCCCGGCGTGTCGGGTGCTTTTGCGTCTGTTCGCCGGATCACCGCAGGTCCCGTCGGGCGGCGATCTTCGAAGACAGGCCGTGCACGTACACGAAGCCCTTCGACATCGACTGGTCGAAGCTGTCGCCCTCGTCGTAGGTGGCCAGGTTGAAGTCGTACAGTGACTCGGCGCTGCGCCGGCCGTTGACCGCGATGTGGCCGCCATGCAACACCAGCCGGACCTCGCCGGAGACGTGCTCCTGCGTCTTGGCGACGAAGCTCTCCAGCGCGGCCTTCAGCGGCGAGTACCACAAGCCGTCGTACACCAGCTCGGCCCAGCGCTGGTCGGTCTGCCGTTTGAACCGGCCCAGCTCGCGCTCCAGGGTGACGTGTTCGAGCTCGGTATGGGCGGTGATGAGCACCATCGCCCCGGGCGCCTCGTAGATCTCGCGGCTCTTGATGCCGACCAGCCGGTCCTCGACGACGTCGAGGCGCCCGACACCCTGGGCTCCGGCGCGGCGATTGAGCTCCTCGATGGCCTGCAACACCGACACCCGCGTGCCGTCGATCGATACCGGAACGCCCTGTTCGAACCCGACGATCACCTCGTCGGGCGTGCTCCAATTCAGCGTGGGGTCTTCGGTGTAGGCGTAGATGTCCTTGGTCGGCGCATTCCACAGGTGCTCGAGGAAGCCGGTTTCCACCGCGCGGCCCCAGACGTTCTGGTCGATCGAGAACGGCGAGCGCTTCGTGACATTGATCGGAATCGCGTTCTCCTCGGCGAATGCGATGGCCTTCTCCCGGGTCCAGGCGTAGTCGCGGACCGGCGCCAGCACCTCGAGATCCGGTGCCAGCGAGGCGAATCCGACCTCGAACCGGACCTGGTCGTTACCTTTGCCGGTGCAGCCGTGCGCGACGATGCCGCCGCCGTGCTCGCGGGCGGCCGCGACCAGGTGCTTGACGATCAGCGGCCGGCTGATCGCCGACACCAGCGGGTAGCGGTCCATGTAGAGCGCGTTGTTGAGGATGGTCGGCAGGCAGTATCCCTCGGCGAACTCGTCGCGGGCATCGACGACGACGGCCTCGACGGCGCCGCAGTCCAGGGCCCGCTGACGTATCACCTCCATATCCTCACCGCCCTGGCCGAGGTCGATCGCCACCGCCACGACCTCGCGGCCGGTCTCCTTGCCTATCCAGCTGATTGCCACCGAGGTGTCCAGACCGCCGGAGTACGCCAGGATGACTCGCTCTGACATGACCGATCTCCTTACCGAATGTCCTCGAACATGCCAGCGAGTTCCGCACCGGTCATCGGCTCTCGGGCAATCACAAGGATGGTGTCATCACCGGCGACGGTGCCGACGACTTGGGGCAGGGCCGCGCGGTCGATGGCGCTGGCCAGGTAGTGCGCGGCACCCGGCGGGGTGCGCAACACCGCCAGATTGCCGCTGGCGTCGGTGGATACCAGTAACTCGCTGAGCAGCCGCGACATCCGATCGGTGCCCCCGGAAACGCCGCGGACCGGGCTGCCGTCCTCGGGCACGATGTACACGCCACTGCCGCCGTCGGCGCCGCGCAATTTCACCGCGCCCAGCTCCTCGAGGTCGCGCGACAGCGTCGCCTGGGTGACCTCGATGCCTTCGTCGGCGAGCAGCGTCGCCAGTTCGTTCTGGCTGCGCACCGGCACCGACGACAGGATGGCCACGATGCGCGCCTGCCGACCCGCGCGGGTCGGCTCGGGTGCGGCCTTCGACCGGGTCATCGGGACCGCTCCAACAGCCATACCAGCAGCGCCTTTTGGGCGTGCAGCCGGTTTTCCGCCTCGTCCCACACCGCGCTGGCCGGCCCGTCCATCACCTCGTCGGTGATCTCGTCGCCGCGGTGGGCCGGAAGGCAGTGCAGCACAATGGCTTCCGGGTCGGCCAGCCCGAGCAGCCGGCTATTGACCTGAAACGGCCGGAACGGCTTGACGCGGTCCAGGCCGTCGTTCTCCTGTCCCATCGATGTCCAGGTGTCCGTGACGAGCACGTCAGCGCCCGCGGCGGCAGCGTCGGCGTCGGCGGTGAGCGTGACCGAGCCTCCGGTCGTCTTTGCCAATTGCTCGGCCGCGCCGAGCACGCCGGCGTCGGGCAGGAAGCCGTCCGGAGCGGCAACGGTGACATGCAGGCCGGCGGTGGCGCCGCCCAGCATCAGCGAGTGGGCCATGTTATTGGCGCCGTCGCCGAAGTAGGACAACCGCAGCCCGGGCAGCGCACCCTTGCGTTCGGCAATGGTCTGCAGGTCGGCCAGCACCTGGCAGGGATGGAATTCGTCGGAGAGCGCATTGACCACGGGCACGGTCGCGGCCGACGCCATCGCCGTCAACCGGTCCTGCCCGAAGGTTCGCCAGACGATGGCTTCGACGTAGCGGGACAACACTTTTGCGGTGTCCTGCAGCGTCTCGTCACGACCGAGTTGGGTGCTGCGGCCGTCGACCACGACGGCGTGCCCACCGAGTTGCGCGATGCCCACCTCGAACGAAAACCGAGTTCGGGTGGAGTTCTTGTCGAAGATCACCGCGACACCGCGCGGGCCCTCCAGCGGACGACGGCTGAGTGGGTCCTTCTTGAGTTCGGCGGCGAGCTCGAGGACTTCGGCCTGTTCTTCCGGCGCGAGGTCGTCGTCGCGAAGAAAATGCCTAGTCATGAGGGTGCTCCGGCGCGGTCGAGGATGCCTGGCAGGGCGCCGAGGAAGGCCTCGACGTGGGCCTCGGTGATGACCAGCGGCGGCGCCAACCTGATCACGTCGGGAGCGGCCGCGTTGACCAGGAACCCGGCATCGCGGGCAGCGGCCTCGGCGTCCTTGGCCTGCGGCGCGGTCAGCACCACCCCGATCAGCAGCCCCCGGCCGCGCACGTGGTCGATCAGCGGGTGCCCAAGGGACTCGATACCGTCTCTGAGCAGTTTGCCCAGCACCTCGGCGCGCCGGACCAGGTCTTCGGCAGCCAGCACCCGCAGCACGGCCAGGGCAGCGGCGGCGCACACCGGGTTGCCGCCGAAGGTGCTGCCGTGCAGGCCGGGCGTGAGCAAGTCGGCGGCCGGCCCGACCGCCAGGCACGCCCCGATGGGCAGCCCGCCGCCGAGCCCTTTGGCCAGCGTCACCACATCCGGGACGATGCCGTCGTGCTGGTGGGCGAAAAACGCTCCGGTGCGGCCCATTCCGGTTTGCACCTCGTCGAGGATCAGCAAGGCGCCGTGGCGTGCGGTGATCTCGCGGGCGGCGGCGAGATAGCCGTCGGGCGGCACGATCACACCGCTTTCCCCCATGATCGGCTCGAGGAACACCGCGGCGGTGTCATCCCCGACCGCCGCCGCCAGCGCGTCAACGTCGCCGTAGCCGACGTGCGTGACGTCCCCGGGTAGGGGTTCGAACGGCGCTTGCTTGCTGGGCTGACCGGTCAGTGCCAGCGAGCCCATGGTGCGGCCATGGAAAGCTTCTTGTGCCGCAACGAGTTTCGTTCGTCCGGTGAGCCGCGACAGCTTGAACGCCACCTCGTTTGCCTCGGTGCCGGAGTTGCAGAAGAACACCCGGGCTTGCGAGCCGGCGCCCAGCAACGCGACCAGCTCCTCGGCCAGCGCGATACCGGGTTCGGTGGCGTACAGGTTGGAAGTGTGGCCCAGCGTGGAGAGCTGTTGCGTCACCGCCTCGATCACCGCTGGGTGGCGGTGCCCCAGGACGTTGACCGCTATGCCGCCGAGCAAGTCGAGGTAGGTCTTGCCGTCCACATCGGTGACCACCGCGCCCTCGCCACTGGCCAGTGCGACCGGCGGGGTGCCGTAGTTGTTCATCATCACGGCCTGCCAGCGCTGTTGAACGCTTTGCGTATGGGTCATGTGCTTACCACCTTGGTGCCGGTGCCGGCGTCGGTGAACAGTTCCACCAGCACGCAGTGTTTTACTCGACCGTCGATGACGTGGGCGCTGGGAACGCCGCCGTTGACGGCTCGCAGACACGCTTCGATTTTCGGGATCATGCCCGTCTCCAGTGTGGGCAGCAGTTGCGCCAGTGTGGCCGTGTCGATTTCGCTGACCAGCGATTCCCGGTCCGGCCAGTTGGTGTAGAGACCTTCGATATCGGTGAGCATCAACAGTTTTTCGGCTCCCAGGGCTTCGGCCAGCGCCGCCGCGGCGGTGTCCGCGTTGATGTTGTGCACCACGCCGTCGGCGTCCGGCGCCAGGGTCGATACCACCGGAATACGGCGCGCGGCAATCAAATCCAGCACCGCGGCGGCGTTCACCTGGGCCACGTCGCCGACCAGTCCGATGTCGGTGTCCACCCCGTCGACGGTCACGCTGCGCCGCACCGCGGTGAACAGCTGCGCGTCCTCGCCGGTGATCCCGACGGCGTAGGGTCCGTGGGCGTTGATCAGGTTGACCAACTCGCGGCCCACCTGACCGAACAACACCATTCGGGCTACGTCGAGCACTTCCGGTGTGGTGACCCGGAATCCGCCCTTGAAGTCACCTTCGATGCCGAGCCGGCGCAGCATTGAGGTGATCTGCGGCCCGCCGCCGTGTACGACGACGGGATGGATGCCGCAGTTGCGCAAAAACGCCATGTCGGCGGCGAACGCCGCGCGCAGGGTGTCATCGGTCATCGCGTTGCCGCCGTATTTGACCACCACGATCTTGCCGTGCAACTGCTTCAGCCACGGCAGGGCCTCTGCCAGCACCTGGGCTTTGATCTGGGTTGGCACAGCGCGGGTCATGTGCTGTAGGCCGAATTCTCTTCGACGTAGCCATGCGACAGGTCGGTGGTCCGGATGGCGGCTTGACCGTCACCGACATGCAGGTCGACGACGATGTCGATATCCGGGCCGGACAGATCCACCTCGCGCGCGCCGGGAACGCCGACGCCGTCGATGCACACGGCGGAGCCGTTGAACGACACCGTGATTCGATCGGGGTCGAGAGTGACCGGTGCCATGCCGACGGCCGCCAGGACGCGACCCCAGTTCGGATCGGACCCGAATGCAGCGGTCTTGACCAGGTTGTCGCGGGCGACCAGGCGGGCGGCGGTCAGTGCGTCGTCGTCGCTGGCGGCTCCGGTCACCGTCACGGTGATGCGCTTGGTGACGCCTTCGGCGTCGGCTTGCAGTTGCGCGCACAGATCGTCGCAGACGCGCAGCACCGCCGCGTCCAAATCGGCTTGGGGCGGGGCGATTTCGCTGGCACCCGAGGCGAGCAGCAGCACGGTGTCGTTGGTGGAGCAGCTGCCGTCGATGTCGAGCCGGTCGAACGTGCGAGCGGTGGCGCGACGCAACGCTTGGTCGAGTGCCGCATGATCAGCGACCACATCGGTGGTGAGGACGCACAACATGGTGGCCAACGACGGCGCCAGCATGCCGGCCCCCTTGGCCATGCCGCCGACCGTCCAGTTGTCCGGATGGTGCAGCGCAACCTGTTTGGCCACCGTGTCGGTGGTCATGATGGCGTGGGCAGCGTCGTCACCCCCGCCCAGCCCGCCGGCCATCTCGTGCACGATCTCACCGACGCCGGCGAGCACTTTGTCCATCGGCAGCCGGTCGCCGATCAGCCCGGTTGAGCAGACCGCGACCTCGACGGCACCGGTTTCCGTTCCCCAGTCCGACAGCGCGGCGGCTAGTGCCTCCGCAGTGGCATGCGTGTCCTGGAAACCGGCGGGCCCGGTACACGCGTTTGCGCCCCCGGAGTTGAGGATCACCGCGCGCAGCCGACCGGTGCTGAGCACCTGCTGGCTCCACAGCACCGGCGCGGCTTTGACCTTGTTGCGGGTGAACACGCCGGCGGCCGCATAGTCGGGCCCCTCGTTGAACACCAGCGCCAGGTCGCGGGCCCCCGATGCCTTGATCCCGGCGGCGATGCCGGCGGCCCGGAAACCCGCCGGGGCGGTCACACCTTGCGTGCGCACCAGCCTTGCGGCACCTAACGTTTCGGTCACGGCGCCACACCGACAGTTGTGAGGCCCTCGGTCTCCGGCCAGCCCACGGCCAGGTTCATCGACTGGATCGCGGCGCCGGCCGTGCCTTTGACCAGGTTGTCTATCGCCGCGATCGCCACGAAAGTCTCGGCGGCTTCGTCCACCGCGACGGCGATGTGCGCGGCATTGCTGCCGATCACGGCCCCGGTCCGGGGCAGCTGGCCATCCGGCATCAGATAGATGAAAGGCTCAGCGTCATAGGCCTTTTCGTATGCCGCCCGCAACTGTGACAGCGGCGAGGAGGTGCGTGCGGTGCAGGTGGCCAGAATTCCGCGAGAGGCGGGGATGAGCACCGGGGTGAACGACACCGTGACGTCGCGGTCGGTGACGACCCGTAGTCCCTGCGCGATCTCGGGGGTGTGCCGATGTGCGCCCGCGATGTTGTAGGCCCGCGCCGAGCCGATCACCTCCGATCCGAGCAGGTCGGTCTTGGCCGCGCGACCGGCGCCGGAGGTTCCGCTGACCGCGACCACCGTAACCGCGGGTTCGACGAGACCCTCGGCCACCGCGGGCAGCAGCGCCAGCAGTGCCGCGGTGGGATAGCAGCCGGGCACCGCGATGCGCCGCGCGCCGCGCAGCCGCTCACGCGCGCCGGGTAGCTCGGGTAGTCCGTAGGGCCAGCTGCCGGCGTGCGGCGATCCGTAGAACCGCTCCCAGGCGTTCGCATCGGTGAGCCGAAAGTCCGCGCCGCAGTCGATGATCAGCGTTTCCGGGCTCAACTGCTCGGCGAGGGCGGCCGAATGCCCATGCGGTAGGCCCAGGAAAACAACGTCATGCCCATCGAGTGCCGCCAGCTCGGTGGGGTCGACGACGCGCTGCGCCAGCGGCGTCAGGTGTGGATGGTGCTCACCAAGGGTGCTGCCGGCACTGGTCGCGGCCGTCAGCCCACCGATTGTCAGCCGACCACCGGCATATGCCGGGTGTCCGAGCAGTAAGCGCAGGATTTCGCCCCCGGCGTATCCGGTGGCACCGGCAACTGCCACTCGTATCGCGTCGGCCATTCGCCCGATTCTGCATGATTATGCATATATTTGCAAATTCATTCCGATACCGCTCCCGGGACGGGGAACCGGCATTCGCCGAACGTGCTCTCAGGGCGGGAACACGGCCGATTTTCCGCCGTCATTGCACGCTCGGCGCAATGTCACCGGGCCGACGGACCCGCAGAGCAACGCTAGGTCCGCAGCACCGCACCGGCCCGCTCGGCGGCGCAGCGCACGGCGGCATCGCGCGCCGCGCTGGCGTCGTCTTCGGTGAGCGTGCGGTCCGGCGCCCGGAACCGCAGCGCGAACGTCAGCGACTTGCGATCCTCGCCGATCTGCGGCCCGGTGAAGACGTCGAACAACTGAATGTCTTCCAGCAGTTCGCCGGCGCCTTCGCGCACCGCGTCTGCGACGGTCTGGGCTGGCACATCCGACGCCACGACCAGGCTGAGGTCTTGGAACACCGCGGGGAACGGTGACACCGTGGGCGCCGGCAGCGCCTCCACAATGGGGATCGCATCCAGGTCCAGCTCCACCGCGCAGGTGCCCTTCGGCAGACCGGACCGCTCGATCACCGCGGGATGCAACTGCCCCGCATGGCCGACCAACAGTTCGCCTACCAGCACTTCGGCGCACCGGCCGGGGTGCCAGGGCAGGTGTTGTGCCGGCCGAAGGTTCACCTGGACCCCACTGGCGCGCGCGATGATTCGCACCGCCTCGAAAGCATCGGCGGCTTCGACGCGGCGACCGGCGCCCCAGGGACCCCGGGGTTCACGCAATCCGGTCAACACGGCGGCGACGTGCTGCGGCTGGCGGGGTAACGAGGCATCCAACATGGCGATCTCGGCGTCGGTGGGACGGCGGTCCACTGGGACGAGCTCGACGCCGCGAGTCTGCTCGGTGCGCCGGACCACCTGCGCGATGCTGAACAGCGCGACGTCGACGATGCCGCGAGATACGTTGCGCCCCAACGCTTCCAGCAGGGCCGGCAGCAGCGTGGTGGCCAGCTGCGGACGGTCGGCCTCGAGCGGATTGACCACGTTGACCGTGTTGCGTCGTGGGTCGTCGGCGGGCAGACCCCACTGATCGAACACGCCGGCCGGCAAAAACGGTGTCGGCAGGATCTCCACGTAGCCGGACAACGCCAGCGACTTGCCGATCGCTCGTCGGCGTTTCTGCACCGCCGTGAGTCCGCGGCCCGCGGGTGCCTGCGGCAGCACCGACGGGACGACTTCCAGGCCCTCCAGCCGCAGCACCTCTTCGACCAGGTCGGCGGGCTGTCGCAAGTCGGGACGCCAGCTTGGCGGCGTCACCGTCAAAAAGCCACGGGCAGAGGCGCTTTCGGCCACTTCGGCGCCGATCTGGGTGAGTCGGCGTGCCACAGTGCCCACCGGATACGCCACACCGGCGATGCGGTCCGGCAGGTCCGCGGCCATCCTGATAGCCGGCCCGGCCCACTCGGACCGCGGGGGCTCGCCGCGCCAATCAGTCAACGTCGGCGAAATTGTGCCCCCGGCGATCTCGGCGAGCAATCTCGCACACCGGTCCAGAACGGCCACCGAGATGGCCGGGTCCACCGCGCGCTCGTACCGGCGGGCGGCCTCGCTGGGTAGATGCAGCCGCCGCTGGGTGCGCGACACCGCCGCCGGATCCCAGACCGCGGCCTCCAGCAGGACATCGGTGGAGTCGGCGCGCACCTCGGTGCTGGCCGCACCCATCACGCCGCCGATCGCCGCGGTCGCGACGTCGTCGACGATCAGGACGTCGGCCGGATCGAGCTTGCGTTCGATGTCGTCGAGGGTGACGACGGTCTCGCCGGGCCGGGCGAACCGCACGCCGAGACTCCCGGTGATGCGCTTGCTGTCGTGCGCGTGCATGGGATGGCCCAGCTCGAGCATCACGTAGTTGGTGACATCTACCGCAGGAGACGCCGCGCGGATGCCGCACAGCAGCAGCCGGCGCTGCAGCCACCACGGCGTGACGGCGGCGGGGTCGATTCCGGTGACCGGGCGCAGTGCGAAGCGGTGGACACCAGTCTCGGGCTGCACCGTCAACGGCCACGCCTCCCCCTCGACCGGCAACGGCTCCACCACGGCGGGGTCGACGAAATCCAGGTCATAGGCGCATGCGATCTCGCGGGCCAGGCCGCGCACCGACATGCAGTAGCCGCGGTCGGGCGTGATGGCCAGGTGAAAGACGACATCGTCGAGTCCGAGCACCGCCGCACCGTCTGCTCCGGGCACCGCGGTCCCGGCCGGCAGCACCAAGATTCCGGAATGATCGGCGCCCAAACCGAGTTCGGCGGCTGAACAGATCATCCCGTCGGAGTTGCGGCCGTAGGTCCTGCGCGCCGCGATGGCAAATCCCCCGGGCAGGGTGGTACCGGGTAATGCCACCACAACCAGATCGTCGACGGCAAAATTCGTTGCACCGCAGACGATTTCGCGGTCAGCTTGCTCGCCCACGTCGACCCGGCAGGCCCGGATCGGCTTTTTGAACTCGGTGAGTTCCTCGATGGCGGTGACCCGGCCCACGGTCAACGGGCCGTCGACCGGGCCGAGGCTGATCACCTCCTCCACTTCGTGGCCGATACGCACCAGCGTCTCCTCGAGATCGCCGGGGGCCACATCCCAGTCCGGCGCTCCGACGCAGACCACCTCGCGCAGCCAGCTGTACGGGACGCGCATCAGGCGCCCACCCCGAACGGCAACGAGAACCGGACGTCGCCCTCGACCATGTCGCGCATGTCGGGAATGCCGTTGCGGAACTGCAGGGTGCGTTCCAGGCCCATCCCGAACGCGAACCCGGAATAAGCCTCCGGGTCGATTCCCGCGGCCCGCAACACGTTTGGATGGACCATCCCGCAGCCGCCCCACTCGACCCAGTCGGCGCCGCCCTTCTTGTTGGCGAACCACACGTCGACCTCGGCGGACGGTTCGGTGAACGGGAAGAAGTGCGGGCGGATCCGGGTGCGCGCCAACGGCCCGAACTCGGCCCGGGCCAGCGCGTCCAGCGTGCCGCGCAGATGCGCCATGGACAGGCCGCGGTCCACCGCCAAACCTTCGACTTGATGGAAGACCGGGGTGTGAGTGGCATCAAGTTCGTCGGTACGGAAGGTGCGGCCGATCGAGACAATGTAGACCGGCAGCTCGCGTTCGAGCAGGGTGCGCACCTGCACTGGCGAGGTATGGGTGCGCAGCACCTGCCGAGAGCCCTCGGGTGCGATGTAGAAGGTGTCCTGTTCGCTGCGTGCCGGGTGGTCGGGAGGAAAGTTCAGCGCGTCGAAGTTGAACTGCTCGGTCTCGACCTCCGGCCCCTCGGCCAGTTCCCATCCCATGGCGACGAAGGTGTCGGCGATGTGCTCGGCCAAGATGGTGATCGGATGCCGGGCGCCGGCCGGTTGCCGCGTCGACGGCAGCGTGACGTCGATACCTTCGGCGATCAGTACCGCCGCGTCACGTTCCGCCCGCAGGGCAGCCAGCCGTTCGTCATAACTGTGCTGGGCCTCGGCGCGGGCGATGTTGACACGCTTGCCGGCGTCGGCGCGCTGCTCCTTCGGCAGGGTCGCCAGTGCCTGCCGCGCCAGCGCCAACCGCGAGCGGTCACCAAGATGGTCGGTCTTGACCCGGGCCAGCGCGTCCAGGTCGCCGGCGCGCGCGATCGCCAGCTGCGCGGCGTTGACCGCCTCGGCCAACGCCTCGGGCGACAAATCGACGGGTTGATCCCACACGCGGCGGACTTCTCCTTGGCTGACGAGGCTGTTCCGGACGACCCGCATCGACATTGACGGGGCAAAGATGTGCCGGTTGGATTCGCCCGATCATAGGCGATTCGGTGTTGCCGTTCGGCGCGCTGCTACGGACCGGTCAGCGCGGCGGGCACCGGCGCAGCCAGCGCCGGGCGACGGAGCCTGGCCCGTCGGGCGATCGTGTACGCCACCAGCGAGCCCGCCACGCCGCATCCCAGCACGGCAGCCATCGACCCCCAGTGGTGGGCCAGCATCAAGAAGCCGAACCCCGAGGCGTTGGCCAGCATCAGCAGCCGCATCCACGTCCAATGCCCTGGACGACGGAACCGCGATGCCACCAGCACGCCCAAGATCAGTGCGACCGCATGGCCGGCGTTGGTGAATTCACCGCCGACGACCCCGGCGGTCAAGGCCGCCGCGATCCACCAGCCCACCCACGCCGGCCGCCAGCGCGGCGAAATCGCGGCCGTCAGCGCGCCCAGCACCGCCAGTGCGCCGTAGCTCATTCCGACATCGCTGGTGCGGGTGATGGACCACGGCACCCAGCCAAGCTCCACCGCCGCCGCCAGAGCTGCGAGCACCACGAGCGTCGCGCCGATATGGCCGACGACGAACGCCACCATCAGCCGGATGGTGTGCAGATGCAGTTCGGCCAGCGCAAGCAGACACGCCAGAAATGGCATCCAGAAGTACAGCGGACCAGCCTCGACGACAAGCGCGCTGTTCAGCAACGTACTGAGGTGTCCGTGCGACAGATTGTGCAAGTTGGTGCTGGCCCGCTGAATGATGCGGTCATGCGTCGCCGGGTCGACCATGAGGATTACGGTGCTGACCGCGACCAGAATTGCCATATAACCGACGGTGAACCGCACCCGGGCAAGCCTGGTGAAGATGCCGTAGATCATCGCGTACAACTATGCCTCTGCGTTTGTTTCGGCAGGATCATCTGAGGTTAAGAACTCCCTACGAGTTTTGAGGCGGTATATCGCCAGGTCCGCCGGAACACCGGCGGCTTTGTGTGCGAACGGCGGCTTACGCGCGCGCTTGGCGACGATGCCCAGCTCGTCCAATTCGCTTTGGGGTATCAGGTCCAGGGTCGCGCTGGAGACCATGATGCCACCTTTGGTGGCCCGTTCCA
The DNA here is from genome assembly GCF_059812225.1 of Mycobacterium sp. NGS66. Taxonomy (NCBI): domain Bacteria; kingdom Bacillati; phylum Actinomycetota; class Actinomycetes; order Mycobacteriales; family Mycobacteriaceae; genus Mycobacterium; species Mycobacterium sp. NGS66. The sequence goes on from NZ_JCALCG010000004.1 coordinate 204,007, forward strand.
TGACGCGGGCGGCGATGTTCACGTCAATACCGAGCCAGTCCGAACCGAGCCGTTGCGGCCGGCCGGTGTGGATTCCTACCCGCATTCGGGGTGTGTAGCCGTTCACTTCCACCGACTTCAACGCCTCGTTGGCGGCACATACGGCCCGCACGGCGACCAGCGGATCCCGGAATACCGCCATCAGGCCGTCGCCCAGCCGTTTGACGATATGTCCGCCCGCGTCCAGCAGTGGCGTCTCGACGGCCCGGGCAACTTGACGCAACAGCGTGAGCGCGGCGTCGTCGCCGGCCTCCAACGACCACGTCGAGAACCCGACCAAGTCGGTGAAAACCAACGTGACTTCCGGATTCGCCGGCTTGCGAGACACCGCCTCGGTCAGCGCCTGCCACAACTGCAGCACGCCCAGGCTCACCTCCCGCGATGCGGCATCGCGATCGCCCAGTAGCCGATCCGCTGCGCGTGCCGCGGCTCGCGGGCCTCCTTCACCCGCGGTGGACAGTGGGTCGCCGAAGTCCGGATCACCGGGCAACAGCCGTCGCGCCCGCCGGACGAACGCCACGACCCCGGGACTGTGATTGGTGGCGCGCAACCAGCCCGCCCGAGAGCGTCGTTGCGGCGTCGGTGACGCCAGCGCAGTGCCCACCTTTTCAGACCCGCCGGAATCCGTATCCTCAGGTCCGACTCCCACGACCGCCAAGGGTAGGCGGTTGCCGCTGAACCAGGCAACGACGACCGGCACGGCCGCGTCGCAACTCGCTGCGTATAGCCTGCTCAGGCCGCGATCTGAGCCTCGTCACACCCGTCGCCGGGCGGTGGTCAACACGAGCGTCCGCCACGCGCCGAAATCATAGACAACGCACGTTGTCAAAGTTATCGTGAGCGGCATCGGGAGTAGGAGGCCAGCGATGACAACGACGTCGATCTCACCCCAGGCCACATCCGCGCTGTCGGCGCAACCACTCGGACCGGATTCGCTCACCTGGAAGTACTTCGGTGACCTGCGCACCGGAATGATGGGCATGTGGATCGGCGCCATCCAGAACATGTATCCCGAGCTGGGCGCGGGCGTCGAAGAGCATTCGATCCTGCTGCGTGAGCCGCTGCAGCGGGTGGCCCGCTCGGTGTACCCGATCATGGGCGTGGTCTACGACGGCGACCGCGCGGCCGAGACCGGTCAGCAGATCAAGGGCTACCACCGCACCATCAAGGGCGTCGACGCCGCGGGTCGCCGGTATCACGCGCTGAACCCGGAGACGTTCTATTGGGCTCACGCCACCTTTTTCATGCTGGTCATCAAGGTGGCCGAGTATTTCTGCGGCGGCCTGACCGAGGCCGAGAAGCGCCAACTGTTCGACGAGCACGTGCAGTGGTACCGGATGTACGGGATGAGCATGCGGCCGGTGCCCAAGTCGTGGGAAGAGTTCCAGGACTACTGGGAGCGGGTGGGCCGCGAGCAGCTGGAGATCAACCAGGCGACGCTGGACATCTTCAATATGCGCATTCCCAAGCCGAAGTTCGTGCTGCTGCCCACGCCGCTATGGGACCAGCTGTTCAAGCCGATGTTCGCCGGACAGCGCTGGATCGCGGCGGGCCTGTTCGAACCGGCGGTGCGGGAGAAGGCGGGAATGCGCTGGACGCCGGGCGACGAAATCCTGCTGCGGCTGTTCGGCAAGGTGGTCGAACTGGCGTTCCTGGCGGTTCCCGACGAGATCCGGCTGCACCCGCGCGCGCTGGCCGCATACCGCCGCGCCGAGGGACGAATCCGTAGCGACGCGCCGTTGATCGAGGCGCCCGGGTTCGTGGCGCCGCCACCCGACCGCCGCGGATTGCCGATGCACTACGTGCCCCCGGGTTCGCACCCGTTGGCCAATCCAGCCAAGTTCCTCATCGAGCGTGCCGGATCACTCGTACACGGCACGCTGTCGATTACCGGCCTGCGATCAGCGCGAGGGCGCAGAAGGGCCGCGTAGCGCCCGCGCGCTCTGATACAGACAGATGGCCGCGGCCGCGGCCACGTTCAGGCTCTCCGCGCCGCCGAACATCGGGATGCGTACCCGGTGGTCTGCTTGCTCGGCAATTTCGGCCGACAACCCGTGTGCTTCGGGCCCGAACAGCCATGCCGTCGGCTTGGCCAGTAGCGGCTGGGCGTCGTCGAGGCACGTTTCGCCGTCTACCGTGCTGGCCAGCACCTGCAGGCCCGCCGCGCGCAACTCGGTGAGCGCGGCGAGTGGGTCCGGCTCGACTACGACGGGGACCGAGAAGATGCTGCCGGCCGACGCGCGCAAGCACTTGCCGTTATAAGGGTCGACGGCGTGGCCGCCGAGCACCACCGCCCCGGCGCCCATGGCGTCGGCGACGCGGATGAGGGTGCCGGCGTTGCCGGGTTCGCCGATCTCGACGGCGACCGCGACCAGCCGAGGTGGGCCGGCCAGCACGTCCGCGAACCGGGTCGGCGGTTTGTCGCAAACGGCCACCAACCCGGTCGGGGTAACGGTGTCGGACAGCGCTTTCGCCGCCCGCTCGGTCACCAGATGCACCGGCGAATCCTGGCCCGCCAACACCGACGCGTGCCGCTGGGCCGCGGACTCGGTGACGAAAATGTCGCGGACCAACCCGCGCGCCGCCGCGGCGCGAACCAGGTTGGGGCCCTCGGCGAGAAACCGTCCGGCACGTCGCCGACCGACATGGCGATGCAGTTTGGCCGCCGCGACCACCCTGGCCGAGCGTTCGGTGAGCACTACACGGCCGGTACTAGGCGGCCTCTCCGGACGGTGCATTGACGTCGTCGGGAAGCGCCGCGCGGGCAACATCCACCAGCGCGGTGAACGCCGCAGGATCGCTGATGGCGATGTCGGCGAGGTTCTTGCGGTCCACCTCGACGCCCGCGGCCTTGAGGCCCTGGATCAGCCGGTTGTAGGTGATGTCGTTGGCGCGCGCGGCCGCGTTGATCCGCGAGATCCATAGCTTGCGGAACTCACCCTTGCGCGCACGACGGTCGCGGTAGGAGTAGTTCAGCGAATGCAGTTGCTGCTCTTTGGCTTTGCGGTAGAGCCGGGATCGCTGGCCGCGATAGCCTTTGGACGCCTTGAGGATGCTGCGCCTCTTCTTGTGGGCGTTGACTGCCCGCTTCACGCGTGCCATGGATGTTCCTACTCTCGGTCGAACGTCCGGACCTGTTCGGACGTGATGGGCAAGGTATGACGCTGTGCGCAGCGCCGGTCAGCTGGTCAGCCGTTCAGCAGGGCGTTGACCCGCTTGGTGTCGTTGGCCGAGACGGCGGTGCGGCCGTCAAGCCGCCGGGTGCGCGTGGTCGGCTTGTGCTCGAGCAGGTGCCGGCGGTTGGCTTTCTGGCGAACGATCTTTCCGGTGCCGGTGCGCCGAAACCGCTTCGACGCCCCGCTGTGGGTCTTGGCCTTGGGCATGTTTCCTCTGCTTGTCAGGTTCTGGAATGGTTGTCGGTTTTCGCTGCGGTACTCAGTTCGGTGACGGTGTCGTCTCACCGGCGCCGGGTCCGGCCACCGGTCCCTCGGGGTGCCGCGCCCGGGCGCGGGTCTTGGCGCCCCGGTGCGGTGCCAGCACCATCGTCATGTTGCGTCCATCCTGCTTGGCCGAGGTCTCCACGAAGCCGTAGTCGGCCACGTCGGCCCCCAGCCGCTGCAGCAGTCGATAGCCCAGCTCGGGCCGGGACTGCTCGCGTCCGCGGAACATGATGGTGACCTTGACCTTCGACCCGGCCTCGAGGAAGCGGACCACGTGGCCCTTTTTGGTCTCGTAGTCGTGGTCGTCGATCTTCGGCCGCAGCTTCTGTTCCTTGACGACGGTCTGCTGCTGGTTCCTGCGGGATTCGCGCGCCTTCTGCGCCGCCTCGTACTTGTACTTGCCGTAATCCATGATCTTGCAGACCGGCGGTCTGGCGTTGGGGGCAACTTCGACAAGGTCGAGGTCGGCGTCCGCGGCGACGCGGAGTGCGTCTTCGATACGCACGATGCCTACCTGCTCCCCTCCCGGGCCAATCAATCGGACTTCAGGTACGCGGATGCGCTCGTTGACGCGGGTCTCAGTGCTGATGGGGCCTCCCCTGCTCGGGTTCTTCTGGTCTTTTGTCGTGACCAGAGCCAGGGATCGGCCAGAAACGCATCGGGAGCCAGTGGCGGAAATACCACACCATCAGCAAAAAAGCCCTGCACAAGCAGGGCCCAATGCCGACCGGTCGCGGCTTGAACGCTCAAGCCGCCTGCGCAACGCGCAGGACGGGCGCCACAGCTGCCCGTGACCGGACCGCATGGCCGTGCCGAAGCCTCTCAACCTCAGAATCTTCTCTTGGCATGCGGTGGGAGTGGGACTCCACTTAACTTCCCTGGCCTTTGCCGGGATGGTCGCGCAGGACAGTCTAGCAGCACAGGCCCCGACAGCGTTGCTGACGACGGGTCCGCGAGCCCACCGAACCGGTGCTCGACACAGGATGCCGGTGCGCAGGTTGGTACGCTTGGCCAGTCTTGGCCGTTCGCCAGCGATTTCACGGTTTGAAGGAATATTCTCGCGGTCTGTGACACTCGCATCGACCCGCACGAGGGCTAGTCAGCCGACCTCCCGGCTCCATTGGGTGCCGGCGGCGGCCGGCTGGACCGTCGGCGTCATTGCCACCGTGTCACTGATCGCCAGCGTGTCCCCCCTGCTGCGGTGGCTCATCCATCGTCCGCGGGAGTTCATCAACGCCTACTTGTTCAACTTCCCGGACACCAGCATTGCCTGGTCATTCGTGCTGGCGCTGCTGGCCGCCGCGCTGACCGCCCGCAAACGGATCGCCTGGTTGCTGCTGCTCGGCAACATGGTCTTCTCCGCCGCCTTGAACATCATCGATCTAGCCCAGGGCGGCAACACGCCTGCCGAGAACTTCGGCGAATCCCTGGGCTGCGCTTTCCACGTCGTCGCGGCCGTTTTGCTGGTCCTGAGCTATCGCGAGTTTTGGGCCAAGGTCCGCAGGGGCGCGCTGTTCAAGGCCGGGGCGGTGCTGGTCGCCGGATGGATGATCGGGATCCTGTTGTCCTGGGGCCTGGTCGAGATGTTTCCCCGGACGCTCGCGCCGGAGGATCGGTTCCTCTATGTGGTCAACCGGGTGGTCGGCTTCGCCGCCGTACCGCACGACCAGTTCACCGGCAAGCCACCGGTGTTCCTCAACGCGATCTTCGGGTTGTTCGGCGCATTGGCGCTGATCGTGGCGGCAATCGTGCTGTTTCAGTCCCAGCGCGCCGAAAACGCGCTCACCGGTGAGGACGAATCCGCCATCCGCGGGCTGCTCGAATTGTGGGGCCAGAACGACTCACTGGGGTACTTCGCGACCCGTCGGGACAAGTCGGTGGTGTTCGCGCAAAGCGGCCGCGCCGCCGTCACCTATCGCGTCGAGGTGGGTGTCTGCCTGGCCAGCGGCGACCCGATCGGCGATCCGAGGGCCTGGCCGCAAGCCATCGACGCCTTCCTCGGCCTATGCCAGACCTACGGCTGGGCCCCGGGCGTCATGGGCGCCAGCTCGGAAGGCGCCAAGGCTTACCGCGAGGCCGGTCTGAACGCGCTGGAGTTGGGTGACGAGGCGATCTTGCGGACCTCGGACTACAAGCTGTCCGGGCCGGAGATGCGCGGGGTGCGCCAGGCCGTGACGCGGGCGCGCCGGGCCGGCCTGACGGTCCGCTTCCGGCGGCACCGCGACATCCCGCCCGACGAGATGGCGGACACCATCGCCCGCGCGGACGCCTGGCGCGACACCCAAACCGAGCGGGGCTTTTCGATGGCGCTGGGCCGCCTCGGCGATCCGGCCGATTCGGACTGCCTGCTGGTGGAAGCGGTGGATCGCGACGACCACGTGGTCGCGATGCTGTCACTGGTGCCCTGGGGACATACCGGCGTCTCCCTGGACTTGATGCGTCGCTCACCCCAGTCCCCCAACGGCACCATCGAACTGATGGTCAGCGAGCTGGCCCTGAACGCGGAAAAGCTTGGCCTCACCCGTATTTCACTCAACTTTGCGGTGTTTCGATCCGCGTTCGAGCAGGGTGCCCAACTCGGTGCCGGCCCGGTGGCGCGACTATGGCGGGGCTTGCTGCTGTTCTTCTCGCGGTTCTGGCAGCTGGAAGCGCTGTACCGCTCGAACATGAAATACCAGCCCGAGTGGGTACCGCGGTACGCCTGCTACGACGATGCCCGGCTGATGCCGCGGGTAGGGGTGGCCTCGGTGATCGCCGAGGGTTATTTGGTGTTGCCGTTCAGCCGGCGCAACAAGGAGCACACCGGTCACCACCCGGCGGTGCCGGCGCGGCTGGCCGAATCCGGCCTGCTGCATCACGACGGATCCGCTCCCGACGTGAGCGGGCTGCAGGAACAACGCGGCGTGGTCACCGAGGAAGAGCCGAAATCACGGTTGCCCGAACAGGTTCGGGTGCGCCTCACCAAGCTGAAGACGTTGCAGCGCACCGGCATTGACGCCTACCCGGTGGGAAGTCCGCCGAGTCACACCATCGCCCAGGCGATCGACGCGGACGACAAGGACGACGTCTCGGTGGCCGGACGCATATTGCGGATCCGCGACTACGGCGGCGTGCTGTTCGCCGACTTGCGTGACTGGTCCGGTGAAATGCAGGTGCTGCTGGACAATTCACGCTTGGAGCACGGCCGCACACGCGATTTCACCGCGGCCATCGACCTGGGAGACCTGGTCGAGATGACCGGCCACATGGGCTTCAGCAAGAACGGCAACCGCTCGTTGATCGTGCGACGTTGGCGGATGATCGGTAAATGCCTGCGGCCCTTGCCGAACAAATGGAAGGGGCTCACCGACCCGGAGGCCCGGGTACGCAGCCGATACGTCGACTTGGCGGTCAATCCCGAATCCCGCGAACTGGTCACGGCCCGCAGCAGCGTGTTGCGTTCGATCCGAGAAACGTTGTTCGCCAAGGGTTTCATCGAAGTCGAGACGCCGATCCTGCAACAGATTCACGGCGGTGCCGCGGCTCGGCCGTTCGTGACACACATCAACACCTACGACATGAACCTGTTCTTGCGCATCGCGCCGGAGCTCTACCTCAAGCGGCTCTGCGTTGGCGGTGTGGAGCGGGTGTTCGAGCTGGGCCGGGCCTTCCGCAATGAGGGCGTGGACTTCAGCCACAACCCCGAATTCACCTTGCTTGAGGCCTACCAGGCGCACGCCGACTACATGGTGTGGGTCGACGGCTGTCGCGAACTCATTCAGAACGCCGCCGAAGCCGCCAATGGCTCGCAGACGGTGATGCGGTTGCGCACTGACGGGTCGGAGCGCGCCGAGCCCGTGGACATTTCCGGTGTCTGGCCGGTGAAGAGCGTGCACGAAGCGGTATCGGAGGCGCTCGGCGAGGAAATCGACGCCGAAACCAGCCTGACCACCCTGCGCAAGCTGTCCGACGCCGCGCACATTCCCTACCGCAGACAGTGGGACGCCGGCGCGGTGGTCCTCGAGCTCTACGAGCACCTGGTCGAGGACCGGACCGAGCACCCGACGTTCTACATCGACTTTCCGGCTTCGGTGTCGCCGCTGACCCGGCCGCACCGCAGCAAGCCCGGCCTGGCCGAGCGATGGGATCTGGTGGCCTGGGGCGTCGAACTCGGCACCGCCTACAGCGAACTCACCGACCCGGTCGAGCAGCGGCGCCGGCTGCACGAACAATCCCTGCTGGCCGCCGGCGGCGATCCGGAGGCCATGGAGCTCGACGAGGACTTCCTGCAGGCCATGGAGTACGCGATGGCGCCCACCGGCGGGCTGGGGATGGGCGTCGACAGGCTGGTGATGCTCATCACGGGTCGCAGCATCCGCGAGACGCTGCCCTTCCCGCTGGCGAAGCCGCACTAGACGTCACATGCCCTCATTGCCGGTCGCCGCGCTTCGCCGGGCGATTTTCGCTCGGCACTGCAACCCGTGGAGCGCCTGGACGCGCTGGGCCAGCACACCGCTGGTGCTGGTGCCGATCTGGACGCGGCGGTGGAGTCATGGTGCGCTGGTCGCGTTCTGGCTGGCAGTTAATCCGGTCATCTTCGGGCCGCCGCGGGACGAACGCGCCTGGTCCACCCGGGCGATGCTGGGTGAGGAACTCTGGATCACCCGTCGGCCCCGGGACGCGGCCATGGCCCTTAGCTTGCTGACGTCCGCGGTGGCGCTGGGCGCGATGGTCGCCGCCCGCCGCCGACGGCTGATTCCGGCGGTCGTCGCCACGGCGGTGCAGATGGCGCTGACCCTGGTGTACTGGCAGCAGATGGTGCGGTACTTCGATCTGGAGCCCAAGTAACCTGGTCTGCATGCCTGACGAAGCGACGACGTCGGACGGGTACGACGACTCGGGAGTGCCGAGCTTCGATGCCGTCCGCGAGAAGATCGAAACCCGGTACGGAACCGCGCTGGGCGCAACGGAACTCGACGCGCAGAGCCCGGAGGGCCGCAACATCGAAGACGAGTATGAGAAGCGGCAGCGAGCCGCGGCCGAACGACTGGCGCAGATCCGGGAGTCGATGCGGGGCAATGACTGACACCGGGCCGATTTCACGGGTAGGCACCCAGTTCGGCCCGTATCGCCTGCAGCGGCTGCTGGGCCGCGGCGGGATGGGTGAGGTCTACGAAGCCTACGACACGGTCAAAGACCGAACCGTCGCGCTGAAGCTGATGTCGCAGCATGTCAGCTCCGACGACGTGTTTCGCCGACGCATGCAACGCGAAGCCCATACCGCCGGTCGTCTGCAAGAACCGCACATCGTGCCGATCCACGACTACGGCGAAATCGACGGCCAGCTGTTCATCGACATGCGCTACGTCGAGGGCCATGACGTCGCGGCGCTGATCCGTCGGGAAGGACCACTGGCGCCGCCTCGCGCGGTGGCCATCGTCGAACAGGTTGCCGCGGCACTGGACGCCGCGCACCGCGCCGGGGTGATCCACCGCGACATCAAACCCGAGAACATCCTGCTCACCGGCGAAGACTTCGCGTACCTGGCGGACTTCGGCATCGCGGCGGCGTTCACCGACCAGAACATGACCAAGACCGGCACCGCCGTGGGCAGCTGGTGCTACATGGCGCCCGAAAGGTTCGGCGACGGCGAAATCACCTACCGCGCCGACATTTACGCGCTGACGTGCGTGCTCTACGAATGCCTGACCGGCGTTCCGCCCTATTCCTCCGAAAACCTACCCGCGCTGATGGCGGCGCACCTGACCCGGCCCGTCCCCCGGCCCAGCCAGCAAAACCCTTCGGTGCCAACGGGTTTCGACCATGTGATCGCCCGTGGGATGGCCAAAGATCCTACCCAGCGTTACGAAAGCGCCGGCGCCCTGGCAAAGGCCGCCCACGACGCCTTGAGCGCCTCCGACCAGCAACGGGCGGACACGCTGCTCCAACACACCTGGCAATCGGCTCCCCCGCCCACCGGACCGACGCCGATGATGCCGCCGCAATTGCCGCTGCCGCCGCAGGTTTGGGCGCCGCCCCGCCCAGCGCAACGCAAACCGTGGCTGATCGTCGGCGCCGTGGCGGCGGTCGTCGCCGTGCTGGCCGGCACGGCCGTCTGGCTGGCAGTCCGCAATACCGGAGGCGAGCAACCGAACAGCCAGCCAACCACGGCTCCGGCCCTGTCCACCACGACCGCGGCCACAACCATCACCACCACCACCACCAGGACCGTTCCGACAGTTGCTCCTGCGCAGCTGGATTCGCTGCTGCTCAGCCCCGCGCAACTCGACGCATATTTCTCGACGTCCGGCATCGGAGTCCTCAAGAGCCGAACGGACCTGCCCGATCCCGACCCCGGGGACAAGGTATCGGAGCCACAATGCCTCGGGGCGCTGATCGGTCTCCAGCTCCCCACCTACAAGAGCAGCGGCTACACCGCCACGGCGATCCAGCTGTTGGAAAAGCCCGGCAAGCCCGGCATCACCATCGTCCAAGGCGTCGTGCACTTTGCCTCCGCAGAGCAGGCGACCCAATTCGTCTACGGTCAGCAGAGCCAATGGAATGGGTGCGCCGGCAAGACCATCACCCAGACGACCCGCGACGGCCAAACGCTCTCATGGCGATTCCACGAGGTCACCGGCGCTCCGCCGAAGATCGCGCTCACACACGACTCGACCGACAATCGCGGCGCGACCTGCCAGCGCGTGCTAAGCGCGGTGTCCAACCTGGTCATCGACGTCAACGCCTGCGCTTCCCAGTTGACCAACCAGGCCAGCCAGATCGCCACCGACATCGCCGCCAAAGTGCCAAAGTGACGTGCCGGCGGCACCCCTGATGGCGCCCCCCACACTGTGGATAATCGGTCCCGAGATCTGCACATCGCCAGACCAGTCGAACGGAGGTATATGAACGCGCAGGCAGAGCAGCTGGAGTTCCAGGCGGAGGCGCGCCAGCTGCTGGATTTGATGGTGCACTCGGTGTATTCCAACAAGGACTCGTTTCTGCGGGAGTTGATCTCGAACGCCTCCGACGCGCTGGACAAGCTGCGACTGGAAGCGTTCCGCAACAAGGACCTGGATGTCGACACCAGCGATCTGCACATCGAGATCGATGTCGACAAAAACGCGAGAACGCTCACCGTGCGCGACAACGGGATCGGGATGACCCGCGACGAGGTCGTCGACCTGATCGGCACGCTGGCCAAATCCGGGACCGCCGAACTGCGGCAGAAGCTTCGGGACGCTAAAAACGAGGCCGCGTCGGAAGAGCTCATCGGCCAGTTCGGGATCGGGTTCTACTCGACGTTCATGGTGGCCGACAAGGTCGAGCTGCTCACCCGCAAGGCCGGCGAGAGCACGGCCACCAGGTGGGAGTCGACCGGCGAAGGCACCTACACCATCGAGTCCGTCGACGACGCGCCCCAGGGAACGTCGGTCACGCTGCACCTCAAGCCCGAGGACACCGAGGACGAACTGCACGACTACACCTCGGAGTGGAAGATCCGCGAGCTGGTCAAGAAGTACTCCGACTTCATCGCCTGGCCCATCCGGATGGACGTGGAGCGCAGGACGCCTCCGAAGGAGGAGGGCGGCGAAGAGCAGGTCACCATCGAGACGCAGACCCTCAACTCGATGAAGGCGTTGTGGGCCAAGTCCAAAGACGAAGTGTCCGAGGAAGAGTACAAGGAGTTCTACAAGCACATCGCGCACGCCTGGGACGACCCCCTCGAGGTCATCCCGATGAAGGCCGAGGGCACCTTCGAGTACCAGGCCCTGCTGTTCATCCCGTCGCACGCCCCGTTCGATCTGTTCAGCCAGGACAACAAGATCGGGATCCAGCTGTACGTCAAGCGGGTCTTCATCATGAGCGACTGCGAGGAGCTCATGCCGATCTACCTGCGCTTCGTCAAGGGCGTGGTCGACGCTCAGGACATGTCGCTCAACGTTTCTCGCGAAATCTTGCAGCAGGACCGGCAGATCAAGGCGATCCGTCGGCGGCTGACCAAGAAGGTGCTTTCCACGATCAAGGAGATTCAGTCCGATCGGCCGGAGGACTACCGCACATTCTGGTCGCAGTTCGGCAGAGTCCTCAAAGAAGGCCTGATGTCCGACGTCGACAACCGTGACACCCTGCTGCGCGTCTCGTCGTTCGCCTCGACGCACAGCGACGAGGAACTGACCACGCTGGCCGAATACGTGGAGCGGATGAAGGAAGGACAGGAGCAGATCTTCTACGCCACCGGCGAGTCACGGCAGCAACTGCTCAACTCCCCGCACCTGGAAGCCTTCAAGGCCAAGGGCTACGAGGTGCTGTTGCTGACCGACCCGGTCGACGAGGTCTGGACCGGTATGGTGCCCGATTTCGACGGCAAGCCGCTGCAGTCGGTGGCGAAGGGCGAGGTGGACCTGGATTCCGAAGAGGACAAGTCCGAGACCGAACGCGAGGAGCAGGCAAAGGAATTCGCCGACCTGCTGGCGTGGCTGCAGGAAACCCTGGACGAACACGTCAAAGAGGTTCGGTTGTCGAACCGGCTGACCGAGTCGCCGGCCTGCCTGATCACCGACGCGTTCGGCATCACGCCCGCACTGGCGCGTATCTACCGGGCCTCCGGACAGCAGCTTCCGGTCGGCAAGCGGATTCTCGAGCTCAACCCGAACCATCCGCTCGTCACCGGCCTGCAACGGGCACACAAGAAGGCTGGTGACGAAGCCGAACGGCAGCGTCTCGCCGAGACAGCCGAATTACTGTACGGCACAGCACTTCTCGCTGAGGGCGGCGCGCTCGACGACCCGGCCAAGTTCGCCGGGCTGCTCGCGGACCGGCTGGTTCGTACGCTCTAGGTGCGCAAATTCGGTGTCGACGAGCGGCGAAACCGGCTGGCGCGCAGGCATTTTCTGGCGCCGGTCGGCTCGGCGCCGATCAGCACCGTCATTGCCGGGCTGGTCGGGCTGCATGCCACCGACCCGGCCACCCCGTATCTGTCGCTGTGGGCGCGCTCGGCGGGGTTCGGTACCGGCGAGCTGGACAGCGCGCTGTACCAGCAGCGCTCTGCCGTCAAGCAGCTGGCGATGCGACGGACGCTGTGGTTGGTGAACACCGCTGACCTGGGACCCGTGCTGGCGGCGGCCAGCGACCGGGTGGCCGCCAACGAGAGTCGCCGACTGGCCGCCGACGTCCGCAAGGCCGGGGTGGCGGTGGACGGCGAACGTTGGCTCGAGCTTGCCTGCGCCGCGGTGCTCGGCCACCTCGCGGAGAATGGACCCGCCAGCAGCACCGAGCTGCGGGCCGCGCTGCCTGAACTGGCTGGGACTTACGATCCGGCGCCCGGAAAGCGTTGGGGCGGTGAGGTTCCCATCGCGCCACGGGTCTTGACGGTGCTTTCGGCACGCGGCCACATCGTGCGCGGGCCCAATGACGGGACATGGACCACGTCCCGGCCGCGGTGGGCCATCGCCGCAGAATGGCTGGGCCAGGTGCACCGGCCGACGGCGGCATCGGCTGCCCAAGCGGAACTGACCCGCCGTTGGTTGCGGACGTTCGGCCCGGCCACCGTCGAAGATGTGAAGTGGTGGTTCGGCACCACCCTGACCGCCGCCCGAAAGGCGTTGAGCGACATCGGCGCAGTGCAGGTAGACCTGGACGGCGGACTCGGCTACGCGCTGCCCGACGATCTCGAAGCCGCGCCGGACGTTGAGCCGTGGTGCGCGCTGCTGCCGGGGCTCGACGCGACGACAATGGGCTGGTCCGACCGTGACTGGTATCTCGGTGCGCACCGGGACCAGGTTTTCGACCGCAACGGCAATGCCGGCCCTACCGCCTGGTGGAACGGCCGCGTGGTGGGCGGCTGGTATCAGGGTGGCGACGCCCGCGTCCAGCTGCAACTGCTCGAAGAGCCCGGCCGTGACGCGCGACGCGCCCTGCAGCGACGCGCCGACGAGCTCACTGAGTGGCTGGACGGCGTGCGGGTCAGTCCGCGCTTCCCGTCGCCGCTGTCCAAGTCGGGGGTCACGGCCTGATCGAAACTGCAACCAGGGCGCCGGAATTCGCGAAAACTACGCCCTCGGCGCAGTCTCGTTGCCATGAATGCAGACTCGACGCGGCCGACATTCACTCTGCGCTCAGGGCGGACTTTTGCGAGAGGAGTGCGCCCTCTCCGCAGAATCAATTCACGCGCTGACTTTGCGCCGCTTGGACGACCGTCGCGTCGCCTCCCCGTTACGCCCGACCACCTCGGCGAGAAACTTCCCGGTGTAGCTTTCCGGCACCGCGGCGATGTCTTCCGGTGTGCCTTGAGCGACGACGGTCCCGCCCTCGGCTCCGCCCTCCGGCCCCATGTCGACGATCCAGTCCGACGTCTTGATCACGTCCAGGTTGTGTTCGATGACGATCACCGTATTGCCTTTGTCGACAAGGCCGTTGATGACGTTCAGCAGCTTGCGGATGTCGTCGAAATGCAGGCCGGTGGTGGGCTCGTCGAGGATGTAGATGGTGCGCCCGGTGGAACGCTTCTGCAACTCGGCAGCCAGCTTCACCCGCTGCGCCTCGCCGCCGGACAGCGTGGGCGCGGGCTGGCCGAGCCGCACATAACCGAGACCGACGTCGACCAGGGTGCGCAGGTAGCGGTGTATGCCGGTGATCGGCTCGAAGAACTCGGAGGCTTCCTCGATCGACATGTCCAGCACGTCCGAGATGGTCTTGCCCTTGTAGTGCACTTCCAGAGTTTCCCGGTTGTAGCGGGCGCCGTGACAGACCTCGCAGGGCACGTACACGTCGGGCAGGAAGTTCATCTCGATCTTGATGGTGCCGTCACCGGTACACGCCTCGCAGCGCCCGCCCTTGACGTTGAACGAGAACCGACCCGGTTGGTAGCCACGGACTTTGGCCTCGGTGGTGGCGGCGAACAGAGTGCGGATCTTGTCGAAAACCCCGGTGTAGGTGGCCGGGTTGGACCGCGGCGTGCGACCGATCGGCGACTGGTCCACCCGCACCAGCTTGTCCAGGTGGTCCAGCCCGGTGACCCTGGTGTGCCGGCCGGGGACTTGCCTGGCGCCGTTGAGGCGGTTGGCCAGCACCGCCGCCAGGATGTCGTTGACCAGGGTGGACTTTCCGGAACCGGACACACCGGTCACCGCGGTCAGCACACCGAGCGGAAAGGACACGTCGATTCCGCGCAGGTTGTGCTCGCGGGCACCGACGACGGTCAGTTGGCGCCGCCGGTCGGCGGGACGCCGGATCGCGGGTATCTCGATGCGTTCCTTGCCCGACAGGTAGGCACCGGTGATGGACTCCGCATTTGCCAGCAGCTCGCTGTAGGTTCCGCTGTGCACGATGGCGCCGCCGTGCTCGCCGGCTCCCGGACCGATGTCGACGACCCAGTCGGCGTGTGCGATGGTGTCCTCGTCGTGCTCGACCACGATCAGCGTGTTACCCAAATCCCTTAAGCGCGTGAGGGTTTCGATGAGCCGACGATTGTCTCGCTGGTGCAGCCCGATGGACGGCTCGTCGAGCACGTAGAGCACCCCGACCAGGCCGGACCCGATCTGAGTCGCCAGCCGGATACGTTGGGCCTCACCGCCGGACAGCGTGGCCGCGGCGCGGGACAGCGACAGATACTCCAGCCCGACGTCGAGCAAAAAGCCGAGTCGCGACTGGATTTCCTTGAGTACCTGCCCGGCGATCGCCTGCTCGCGCGGACCGAGGGTGAGCGCGTTCAGAAAATCGGCGCAGTCCGAGATCGACAGCTCACAGACTTCGGCGATTGATTTGGCGCCGCGCTCGCCGGCCGCCAACGTCACCGCCAAGATCTCCGGCTTGAGCCGTGTGCCCTCGCAGACCGGGCAGGGCACGTCGCGCATGAAGCCCTCGTAGCGCTCCTTCATCTGCTCGGACTCGGTCTGCTCCATCTTGCGCTGCAGGAACGCCAGCACGCCCTCGAAATCGGCGTAGTACGAACGCGTCCGGCCATAGCGGTTGCGGTAGCGCACATGCACCTGATGGTCGGAGCCCTCGAGAATTGCCTTGCGCGCCTTGGCCGGAAGCTTGCGCCACGGGGTGTTGACATCGAAGCCAAGTTCCTCACCGAGCCCGGCCATCATCCGGGTGAAGTACTCGGCGGTGTGGCCGTTGGACCACGGCGCCACCGCGCCGTCGGCCAGCGTGCGTTCCGGGTCGGGCACCACCAGGTCGGGGTCGACCTCCTTGCGGATCCCCAGCCCGGTGCACTCCGGGCAGGCGCCGTAGGGTGAGTTGAACGAGAACGACCGCGGTTCCAGGTCGTCGACCGCCAGGGGGTGCCCGTTGGGGCAGGCGAGTTTCTCGGAGAACCGCTGTTCGCGCGGGTGGCCGTGCTCGTCGTGATCGTCGGGAAACTCCAGCACCAGGATGCCGTCGGCCAGGCGCAGCGCCGTCTCTACCGAGTCGGTGAGCCGTTGCTTGGCGGTGGCCTTGACCGTGAGACGATCCACCACCACCTCGATGTCGTGCTTCTCCTGCTTCTTGAGCTTGGGCGGATCGGTCAGCGGATGTACCACGCCGTCGACCCGGACCCGGCTGTAGCCCTGGGCGTTCAGCTTGTCGAACAGGTCGGCGAACTCGCCCTTGCGGGTGCGCACCACCGGCGCCAACACCAGGAACCGGGTGCCCTCCTGCATCGCCAGGACCTGGTCGACGATTTGCTGGGGCGTCTGCCGGGCGATCCGCTCACCACACACCGGGCAGTGCGGCGAACCCGCCCGCGCATAGAGCAGACGCAGGTAGTCGTAGACCTCGGTGATGGTGCCGACCGTCGACCGCGGGTTGCGGTTGGTGGACTTCTGGTCGATGGACACCGCTGGGGAAAGACCTTCGATGAAGTCGACGTCCGGCTTGTCCATCTGGCCCAGGAATTGGCGGGCGTACGCCGACAGCGACTCGACATAGCGTCGCTGACCCTCGGCAAAGATGGTGTCGAAGGCCAGCGATGACTTGCCGGAGCCGGACAAGCCGGTGAAGACGATCAGCGCGTCACGAGGCAGGTCCAGGTCGACACTGCGTAGGTTGTGCTCTCGTGCACCCTTGACGATGAGGCGATCAGCCACGCACTCCCTTTCAACCCATTTGGCTTTCAGACAGAACTCGTCCCCCATGCTATGTGGCCGTACCGACAAGTATCCGCGGACCAGTAACCTGGCCGGTATGACTGCCGCGGACAACCTCAGCGACAACTACACCGGACACGTCGACCCTGGTACCGCGGCGCGCCGGACGCTACCCGGCGCAACGATCCTGAAGGCGTCGGTGGGCACGATGGACAACAACGCCTACCTGGTGACGTGTTCCGAGACCGGCGAAACGCTGCTGATCGACGCCGCCAACGACGCCGACGTCCTGCTCGACCTGATCCGGCAGTACGCGCCGAAACTGTCGCTGATCGTGACCAGCCATCAGCATTTCGATCACTGGCAGGCGCTGGAGGCGGTGGCCGCGGCCACCGGTGCGCCGACGGCAGCGCACGAGATCGACGCCGAGCCACTGCCGGTCAAGCCCGACCGTTTGCTGGCCAACGGCGACACGGTGCAGATCGGCAAGCTGAACTTCGACGTCATCCACTTGCGCGGGCACACGCCCGGATCGATCGCGCTGGCCCTGGACGGGCCCGCGACCGGCGGGGTCACGCAGCTGTTCACCGGCGATTGCCTGTTTCCAGGAGGTCCTGGACGGACAACACGTCCAGACGAGTTTGAATCACTCATGGGAGACCTCGAGGCCAGAGTTTTCGCCCGATACGGGGACGAGACCATCATCTATCCCGGCCATGGCGACGACACCAATCTCGGCAATGAGCGACCGCATCTTGCGGAGTGGCGCGAACGCGGCTGGTAATTGCGGAGTTTCGCCGCCGGACCCTGCCCGGCGGTTGCCGAGCGTTGAGACGAGGCGCTACTGCACCGGCAGCTTCAGCACCCGGTTGTCGCCGGAGTCGGCGACGTAGACGTTGCCTGCGTCGTCCACCGCTAGACCCATGGGACGAAACCAAGTGAAGGGCAGCACGGTCGATGTGGACGACCCCGCCGCCAGTTTCAACACTTTGGACATGTCGGCCACGTAGACGTTTCCGGTTTTGTCCACCGCCATACCTCTGGGGGTGTCGATGCCGGTGAACGGCAGCACTTCTTGGGTGGACGAGCCCTCCGCCAGCTTCAACACTCGGTGGGCGGTCTGGTCGGCGACGTAGACGCTTCCCTTGTTGTCCACCGCCACGCTCGTGGGAACTTCGAGGCCGGTGAACGCCAGCACTTCCTGGCTGGACGAGCCGGCCGGCAGCATCAGCACCGCCTTATAGTCCGCATCGGCGACGTAGACGTTGCCGACGGAATCCACCGCCACCCCCATGGGGTCTTTGAGGCCGGTAAACGGCAGCACAATTTGATCCCTGCCCCCACCCGGCAACTTCCGCAGCTCCAGCACCCGCTTGGTACCCGAATCTATGACATAGACGTTGCCGGCGCTGTCAACCGCCACAATGCCAGGCTCTTTAAGGCCAGTGAACGGCAGCACTTCTTGACCGGACGAACCGTTCGGCAGCATCACCACCCGGTTGCCCCGAACATCGGAAACGTAGACGTTGCCAGCGGAATCCACCGCCACACCGAAGGGTTCCTCCAGGCCCGTGAACGGCACCTCGACCGGCGGATGAGGATTTCGCGACGAAGTGGCCAGCTGGGATGTGGGGACTGTCTGCGATGTCGGACTCGGCTCCGGCGTCGAACCTGTTGGGTGCTTGAGGATGGCGGGAATGCCGACGCCGGCAGCGACAAAAACGACCGCGGCAGCGACGCCGACGATGACCCAGGGTGTGCGGTTGCGCCTTGCGCGGGCCTGCTGCGGCGGCACCGGCTGTTGGGACGCCCGCACCGGTGGCGCGGCGGGACCGTCTTCGGCAGTGCGGTCGCGGGGCGAAGGCGGGGGCTTGGGTGGTGGCTGTGGGGGCGGCCCCGTTGAGGCCAGCCGCGTCGGGTACTGACTTACGTCGTCGACGTCCTGACCGACGGCGGGCGCTGGGCCCTGCAGCTCTGGGTCACTTGTGGTGACCTGAAACGGTGGTTGGGATGCCAGGTCGTCCCGCGTCGTGGGGTCGGTGGGTTGCGCGGGCGCGGGAGGCGGATCGGGTGCTTGGGGGATGGGCTCGGTGATCGCATCGCGGGCGTCGTTTGCTAATTCGACGGTGGTCGCGTAGCGCTTGCCGGGGTCTTTGGCCATCCCCTTGGCAATCACCTCGTCGAACCGCATAGGCACCGTCGGTCGTGTGGTCGATGGTTGCGGCGGAGGGTCGGTCAAGTGCGCCGCGACTTGGCTTTCCAACGAATCGCCAGGAAACGGGGGGCTTCCGGTCAGGCACTCATACAACACACATGCCAACGCATAGATGTCGGCGCGGGCATCGGCCTCGCGGTCCCGCAACCGCTCCGGCGCCATGTAGTGCCAGCTACCGATCATGGCGCCGGTGCCCGTCAATCTGCTGTCACCCGCGCCACGGGCGATGCCGAAGTCGATCAGGTAAGCGAAATCGTCTTCGTCAAGCAAGACGTTGGACGGCTTAACGTCGCGGTGCACCAGGCCGATCCGGTGCGCGGCCTGCAACGCCTTGGCCACCTGCTCGACAATCCGCACCGCCCGCGCGGGGTCCATCGGCCCGTCGGCCAGAACCTGTTGTAGGTCCCGACCGTCGATAAGCCGCATGTTGACAAAAAGCCTGCCGTCGATCTCCCCGTAATCGTGGATCGGAATGATGTGCGGGCTGCTCAGCCGCGCCGCCGCTTCTGCTTCGCGACGAAAGCGTTGCACGAACGTGGTGTCGCCCGCCAAGTGTGGCGCCAGCAATTTGATTGCCACCGTCCGGTTTGTGACCGTGTCGTGGGCGCGCCACACCTCGCCCATACCGCCGCGACCCAACAACTCCACCAGCCGGTAGCGACCGAACGGCGTCCCGTCCGCAGCGTCCTGCCCCGCCACAGTCAGGATGCTAGTGATTCACGCCAACCCCCACAGTCGATTCGGAAGGCCGCCGCGTGAAGAACGGGCGCGTCAAAAAGCGTTCACTCGGGTGTTCGACGTGTACGACGACTCCACCGTCATCTATCCCGGCCACGGCGACGATGCGGTGCTGGTAGCCGAACGTCGCAACCTCGGCGAATGCCGCGAGCGAGGCTGGTAGACGCTAGTTCGTGGTGTGGACGATCAGCACGTCGACCTTGGCCCGGCGTGAGACGTTGGCCGGCACCGATCCCAGCAGCCGGCCGGCGATGGTGCTCAGCCCGACGTTACCGACGACCAGCAGGTCGGCCTTCTCCTCCTCGGCGAGGTGCACCAGCGCGTCGACCGGAGCCCCGACGACGGGTCGCTCCTCCACGTTCTTCGCGCCCGCGTTGTGAGCCCGCTCCCGCGCGTCGTGCAGGATGTCGTAGATCGGGGCGGTGCCCGAAATCTTGTAGCTCTCTTGCTTGAGTACGTCGGCGGCTCGCCCGTCCTCATGCTGGGGTAGATACGCCGACGCGATGATCAACTTCGCGTCCGCCCCGGCGATAGTGGCTGCCCGATCCACCGCACGCATCGATGAATCCGAGCCGTCGGTTCCTACCACCACGGTCTTGTAGGCGCCCATTTACCCTCCCAATGTCGGTTGCTACGCCAAGCCAAGACATTATCGCCTGCCGCACGCAGTTGGTGAGATTAAACCGTGTCGAATACCTCAGCGTCACGCACGCGTCGCGGGTCTGCAGGTGCCCGCGGCCCTGGCCAGCGCACCGCGACCGACCGCTGACCAGGTTCATTACAGTGACAAGCATCATGTCTGCACCGACTCTGGAGGAACCTGCGGCGGATGTCGCGGCCGAGCCCGGGCGCGCACCCGCTCGCGGCAGACTGCTGGATCCCGTGGCGATTGCCCTGCTGGCCGTGGCGATCAGCGCAGGCTGGGCGGGCAGGCCGTCGCTGTGGTACGACGAGGGCGCGACGATCTCGGCCTCGGCGAGCCGGACACTGCCCGAGCTTTGGAAGCTTCTTGGTCATATCGACGCGGTGCATGGCCTCTACTACCTGCTGATGCACGGCTGGTTCGCGATCTTCCCGCCGACGGAATTCTGGTCGCGGTTTCCCAGCTGCCTGGCGATCGGGGTCGCAGCGGCAGGCGTGGTGGTCTTCGCCAAGCAGTTTCCGCCGCACAGTCGCCTCATCGCCTTGTGCGCGGGCGTCGTCTTCGCCATCTTGCCGCGGGTGACGTGGGCCGGTATCGAGGCCCGCTCCTCCGCCCTGTCGGTGGCCGCCGCCGCCTGGTTGACCGTGCTGTTTGTCGCGGCGGCGCGCCGCAACCGGCCACGGCTGTGGCTCGTTTACGGGCTGATATTGATGCTGTCGATACTGGTCAGCGTTTATCTGGTGCTGCTGGTGCCGGTATACGCCGCGATGCTAGTGGTGTTCGTACCGAGAGGCGCGCGCAAGTCTGTCCTAATCGGATGGGTGGCCAGCTCAGCGGTGGCGCTCGGTGCGATGACACCGTTCCTGCTGTTCGCCCATGGCCAGGCGTTTCAAGTGAGATGGATCGCCGGCCTGCAACGCAACCTTTTCCTCGACGTGGTCCATCGGCAGTACTTCGACCACAGCGTTCCCTTCGCCATCCTGGCCGGAGTGATCGTCGTCGCCGCCGTCGCGGTGCGGCTGGCCGGCGCACCTGGGCCCGCCGCCGACACCCGTCGGCTGCTACTGGCCTGCGCGGCCTGGATCGTCATTCCCAACGCCATCGTGCTGATCTACTCGGCCACGGTCGAACCGATGTACTACCCGCGCTACCTGATTTTCACCGCGCCTGCGGCGGCCGTGGTGCTGGCGGTCTGCATCGTCACCGTTGCCCGCAAGCGATGGCTCATCGCCTGCCTGGTAGCGCTATTCGCGATTGCCGCGCTGCCGAATTACCTTGTCACCCAACGTGGCCCCTACGCGAAAGAGGGCTGGGACTACAGCGAGGTCGCCGATCTCATCAGTTCCCATGCGGCACCTGGCGACTGCCTCCTGGTGGACAACACGGTCCCCTGGCGACCCGGGCCGGTCCGCGCGCTGCTGGCCGCCCGCCCCGCCGCGTATCGATCGCTGATCGACGTGGAGCGCGGGTACTACGGGCCGAAGGTCGGCGCCCTGTGGGACGGCCATGTCGCGGTGTGGCTGACGACGGCCAAGATCAACAAGTGTTCGACGGTGTGGACCATCACCAACCGGGACAAGTCGTTGCCCGATCATCAAACCGGCGCTTCGCTGCCCCCAGGTAAGGCGTTCGGGCGTGCGCCGGCGTACCAATTCCCCAGCTACCTGGGGTTCCGCATCGTCGAGCGGTGGCAATTCCACTACTCGCAGGTGGTCAAGTCAACGCGGTGAGCGCCGGTCGGCGCGAGTCGCCCGGTAGGAGGCGATGAAGCCGACCGCCGCCAACAGGGTGAAGGCCGTGAACAACCACCGGGCGGCCAGCAGGTCTGCGCCGTCGGCCCGGTTGACCACCACACCGGCCAGCCCGGCGCCGAAGGCCGCGGAAATCAGCTGCACGGTGTTGATCGCGGCCGCCGCTGCGCCGCCTTCGGCCGGGTCGTCGACGCACTCCATGGCTCGCGCCGCCAGATGCGGCCAGGCCATCCCGATGCCTATCCCGGCCACCAGCAATGCCAGCGCCCAGACCACGACAACTCCGATCGACGCGTCGGCACGCTGAGTGACGGCACCTACCCCAAGACCGGACGCCATCACCAGCGGCGCAGCCAAGACCACATACCCGATGAGTCGCGAGTTGTTCAGCGAGGCGCTGACGATCTCGCTGACCGTCCAGCCGACCGCCAGCGCTGCGCCCAAGAATCCGGCCAGAACCGCGTTCAGGTGTCCGAGCCGCTGGCCGAACAGGGGCACGTAGGTATCGATCATCACCGCCATCATCTGCACGGCCATCGTCAGGTAGACCCATTTCAACGGGCCGGTACCAAACACGCTGGGCGGCAACACCGCTGCGTCGCTGCGCCAGTCCAATATCACGAAAACTCCGACCAGCAGCACACCGGCGGCCAGCAATCCGGTGGAAGCCAGGACGCCATGGGGCAGCTGTGCGACGCTGACGGCCAGCGCGGCGGCACCCATCAGCAGCAATGACCACACCGGCACCTTGGCCGGCGTCGCGGGCGCGTCGTCCTCGGGGCCGTTTCGGCTCGCCGCCAGCACGGTCGGCACCAGGATCGACATCAACGCGGTCAGAATCGCCATTGCGCCAAACGCCCAGCGCCACAGCCCGAACTGCGCGAACACCCCGCCGATCGCTGGGCCGGCTACGGTCGCGACGCCCCACATCGCCGAAACCAGCGCCGAGCCGCGGGTCCACAACGATCGGGGCAGGGCGGAGTTGATCAGCGCATAGCCGAGGCCGGCCAGCAGGCCGCCGGCGACTCCCTGCAGGGTCCGCCCGGCTATCAGGACCTCCATGGTCGGGGCCGCCGCGCACACCACGCTGGCGACGCCGAAAACGGCCAGCCCCAGCAGAAACGACATCCGGGCGCCGAATCTGACCAGCATCGACTTGACCATGGTCGCCGCGACCACCGAGCCGACCAGGTACAAGGTGACCACCCAGGCGTACAGGCGGCTGCCGCCGATTTCACGGATGGCGCTGGGCAGCAGGCTGATGGTCAGGAACTCGTTGGTGGCATAAAGCCCGACGCCGCCGGCCAGCACGACGGACGTCCCCAAATAACGGCCCAACAGCTCACGCCAGCTGCCCGTCTCGGTTGTCGTATCGGTCACTTGAGCCCGGCGGCGTCCATCCCGCGCAGTTCTTTCTTGAGGTCCGCGATCTCGTCGCGGAACCGCGCGGCCAGCTCGAACTGCAGATCCCGGGCGGCGGCCATCATCTGCGCGGTGAGGTCCTTGATCAGGTCGGCCAGCTCGGCGCGCGGCATGGCCGAAGTGTCGCGGCCCTCGAACACGCCGGCGCTGACGGCGCGGCCAGGCTCGCCCTGGGCGCGACGGCCGCGCGACATGCTGCGGCCGGAGCCGATCTCGACCGTTTCCGTGTCGTCCGCCTCGCGATAGACCTGGTCGAGGATGTCGGCGATCTTCTTGCGCAGCGGCTGCGGGTCGATGCCGTTGGCCTCGTTGTAGGCGATCTGCTTGGCGCGGCGGCGCTCGGTCTCGTCGATGGCTTCCTTCATCGAGTCGGTGATGGTGTCGGCGTACATGTGCACCTCGCCGGACACGTTGCGGGCCGCGCGGCCGATGGTCTGGATCAGGCTGCGGGTGGACCGCAGAAAACCCTCCTTGTCGGCGTCGAGGATCGCGACCAGTGACACCTCGGGCAGGTCCAGGCCTTCGCGCAGCAGATTGATGCCGACCAGCACGTCGTACTCGCCCAGCCGCAGCTGCCTGAGCAACTCGACCCGGCGCAGCGTGTCCACCTCCGAGTGCAGGTAGCGCACCCGAATGCCCATCTCGAGGAGGTAGTCGGTGAGGTCCTCGGCCATCTTCTTGGTCAGCGTGGTCACCAGCACCCGCTGGTCGGCGTCGGCGCGTTTCCGAATCTCGCCGATGAGGTCGTCGATCTGCCCCTTGGTCGGCTTGACCACGACTTTCGGGTCGACCAGACCGGTAGGCCGAATGACCTGCTCGACGAACTCGCCACCGGTCTGGCTGAGCTCGTACGGGCCCGGGGTGGCCGACAGGTACACCGTCTGCCCGATCCGGGCAGCGAACTCCTCCCAGGTCAGCGGGCGGTTGTCGCAGGCCGACGGCAGGCGGAAGCCGTACTCGACGAGGTTGCGTTTCCGGGACATGTCGCCCTCGTACATGCCGCCGATCTGAGGCACGGTGACGTGCGACTCGTCGATGACGAGCAGGAAATCCTCCGGGAAGTAGTCGAGCAACGTGGCCGGCGGCGAGCCGGGCCCGCGGCCGTCGATGTGGCGGGAGTAGTTCTCGATGCCCGAGCAGAACCCGACCTGCCGCATCATCTCGATGTCGTAGTTGGTGCGCATCCGTAGCCGCTGCGCCTCCAACAGCTTGCCTTGGCTCTCCAGTTCGGCGAGCCGTTCGGCCAGTTCCTCCTCGATGGTGGAGATCGCTTGGGCCATTCGCTCCGGCCCGGCGACGTAGTGGGTGGCCGGGAAAATCCGCAGCGTATCGACCTGTCGGATCACCTCACCGGTCAGCGGGTGCAGGTAGTACAGCGCCTCGATCTCGTCGCCGAAGAACTCGATGCGAACCGCCAGCTCTTCGTAGGACGGGATGATCTCCACGGTGTCTCCGCGGACTCGGAACGAGCCGCGGGTAAACGACAGGTCGTTGCGGGTGTATTGCACGTCCACCAACAGCCGGAGCAGCCCGTCGCGCGGCACCTCGGTGCCGACCTTCAGCTCCACCGAGCGGTCCAGATAGGACTGCGGGGTGCCCAGGCCGTAGATGCACGACACCGAGGCCACCACGACCACGTCGCGCCGAGACAGCAGGGCCGACGTCGCCGAGTGCCGCAGCCGCTCCACGTCGTCGTTGATCGAGCTGTCCTTCTCGATGTAGGTGTCGGTCTGCGCGATGTACGCCTCCGGCTGGTAGTAGTCGTAGTAAGAGACGAAGTACTCGACCGCGTTGTGCGGCAACATTTCTCGCAGTTCGTTGGCCAGCTGCGCGGCCAGCGTCTTGTTGGGCGCCATCACCAGCGTGGGCCGTTGCAGGCGTTCGATCAGCCACGCGGTGGTCGCGGACTTGCCGGTGCCGGTGGCGCCCAGCAGTACCACGTCACGCTCGCCGGCTTTGATCCGCCGCTCCAGCTCGTCGATGGCCGTCGGCTGGTCGCCGGCCGGGGCGTGCTGGCTGACGACCTGGAAGCGTGCGCCAGTGCGCACCAACCCTTCCACGGCCTGCGCAGGTGGGCGGTATTCCGAATGTGCGATTACCGGATGTTCGGTGGCGAAAGCCATGTCACCAGAGTAGAGGCGGGCACCGACAAGCCGGGCGCTGCGAGGGCGCGCAATGCCGCCGGAGGGACATAGTCACCGGCATCGGGGGTGAATCCTGGGCTTTGAGTGTGAATCCGAGGCGTCGCGGGTGAATCTAGGGCGGGGAAATCGCCGAGATCCCGCCCTCAGTTCACGTTGAAAGCCGTCACTGCACACTCAACGCCGTGGTTGCACACTCACGCCGCCACGTCAGCCGTGCCGGGTCCACATCCGCGTCACCGGGTCGCATTGCAGCAGGTAGCCGTCGTTGGACGTGGACAAGGCGAACACCGGGACATCGGGCAGATCGCACGACGTCCCGGCCGCGTGGACACCGGTGGTGATCGGGGCTTTGTCCCAGGTGTTGCCTTCGCACACCACCTGCTGGTTGGTGGTCTGGTCGTAGCCCAGCTTGTCGACCTCGCTGCACAGGCCGCCGAGAACTGGCGGCGCGGGCTTGCCGGGAGGTGTAGCGGGCGCACTGAGCACCGCCGCGGGATCGGCCAGGGCGACACCCGGCGGGACGTCACCGACCCGCGTGGCCACCACCGGAATCCGGATCACCGCACCCTGTGCCCCGCACTCAGCGGACAGCACGGTTTCGGTTTCGGTGCCCCGCAGCGTGCCATCCGGCTGCGGCGCCAGCGACCACGCGACCGTCTCCTGCTGAGTCGCGCTGCCCGAAGCGTTGGGCTGACGGCAGCCGACCCGCACCTGCTGTGGCACGCCCTGCCAGTAGCCGGCCACGAAGCGCAGCATCTCGGCTTGGCCGGCCTCGCCCAGCTGCGACCCGGTGGCCGCGCAGCCGTTGGCGGTACACGCCGAGCGGAAGGCCCACCAGCCGGTGGCTGCTGTGTCGTGACGAATCGGCAGCCCGTTCGTTGACTTCTTCGACTTGTCGTAGTCCAACCGGTAGGTGCCGTTGAGCACGCGGGCCGCACTCGTTGGGCCGGCGGCCGGGACAGCCGGTTTCGACACGAGCGCGGGGGCGGGCTGCGGACCGTCCTGCTGAAAGGTGTACAGAATCGACCAGGTCGCCGCGACGGCGATCAGCACCGCACAGAGCATTGCCGCCGACCACCGGATGCGGGACGAAAACCGGCGGCCGGCCGGGCCTCGAGTACGCTGCCCGGACTTGGGCCCGCCGGCATCGTGCCCGCTGAGCGCCGCGGAGAACGCGCGGCAACGCTCGAATCTTTCGTCGGGATTCTTGGCCAGCGCCTGGAAGAACACGTCGTCGAGGTGTGCGAGGTCCGGCCGGTAATCGCTGAGCCGCGGCGGATCGACGTGCAGATGCTGGCTGATCACCGTTATGGGATTGCCGTGCTGGAACGGCGGCGCACCCGCGAGCAGGTGGAAAGCCGTTGCGGCCAAGGCATATTGGTCGGCACGTCCGTCGATGTTGGAGCCGGTGAGCTGCTCGGGCGCCGCGTAGGCGACAGTTCCGACCGCGACGTTGGTTTCGGTAATTCCGCTGATATGGCCGAGATGACGAGCTACCCCGAAGTCTGCCAACAGGATTCGGCGTTCCTCGGTATCCGGGTGAGCGAGCAGGATGTTGGCGGGTTTGACGTCGCGATGCAGCAGGCCGCGGGAGTGCGCATAGTCGAGGGCGCCGGCAACGGCCTGGACGATGTCGCGGACGACATCGACCGGCATGCCGTCTGGGTAGCGCTCCTTCAGCAGCCGGGCGGCGTCGGTGCCCTCGACGTAGTCCATGGAAATCCAGAGCTGACCGTCGAATTCGCCACGATCGTGGACTCCGACGATGTGAGGGTGCCACAGCGTGGCGGCGAGATCGGCTTCCCGGTTGAACCTTTCCCGAAACTCGCTGTCCGCGGTGACGGCCGGGGCAAGGACTTTGATCACGTCACGACGCGGCAACCTGGGATGCAACGCCAGGTACACCTCGGCCATCGCGCCGGCGCCCAGCGGCCGCAGGATGGTGTACCCGGCGAACGGCACACCGCTCGCAATGCACGGACCGCTGACCTCGTCACCGACCCGGACCGGAGACTGCGCGTTCGGTGCCGAGCTGACCGGCGGCACCCGACGAAACAGGTGCGCCACGGTTGCCGACGGCAGCGACTGGAAGCCCGCTCGAACGGCCAGGCGCGGATTGGACAACAGCCGTCGCCCGACGCTCAGCCGCCGCGTATCTGTCGGCGACTTATCGGCCTCTTCCACCAACCGTCCTCCCCTTGTTTACCGGCAAGCCGAACCGTCCGAACTGGCAATCCGGAGGCGGTATCCCGTTGGAATGGTGCCGAACGTAGGTGGGCATCTGACCAATGCGAGCTATGAACCAGCTGTGAGTGCCGAATGCCCAAACAAAGCCAGTTCACAGGCCAGTCCAAGGCTGGCCTCACACGTCTCCAAAAATACTGAATAGGTGAATCGACCCGTCCCGCCCACATTGACCATCCGGCACAACGGATCTCGACAGTCGTTTGCGGCAGGCCAGGAGGTGATCATCGGACGCGACCCGCAGGCCCATTTTCGGATCGCCGACCCGCGAATCTCCCGCGAGCACCTGATTGTGCGCTTTGATCAGGGCCGATGGCTGGCAATCGACAACGGCTCGCTGAACGGGACCTATGTCAACGGCTACCGGATGCCGGTGTTCGACGTGCACGACGGACAGAGCGTCAACGTCGGCAACCCGGAAGGACCGCGGCTGACCTTCGAGCTCGGTTCCCGGCCGGGAACCCCCCGGCGGCCGGCGCAGTCCAGGTCAACGACCCACTCCGGGCCGCCGACCCTGGCCTGGACGGTGACACCCGAACCTCCGCCCGGGGGCCGGCCACCCCAGCGCCGGCATCCGGCGCCCGGGTTACGCAAGGAGGCGCCGCGGCGGTCTGCACCGCCCGTAGAGCGCACGGTGGTCGACGCCGGACGCAAGGCTCCGCCGAAGTCGGCGCCGGCGGTCGAGTCGACCCTGATCGACGTCAGGGCCGGCGACTCGTCGAACCTGGCAACGCGGATGGTCAAGTTTCTTTCCCAGCGATCGGCCGGCAATCCTGGACACCCGAGAACGGCCGGCGCCGTCACGGTTGGTCGTGCGGCCGAGAGCGACATCGTCGTCTCGGACGTCTTGGCCTCGCGTGAGCACGCGACGTTGGCGCTGACGCCGCTGGGCACCGAGATCCGGGACTGCAGCGTCAACGGGACGTTCGTCAACGGCACCCGCGTCGGATCGGCGATCTTGTCCGAGGGCGACGTGGTGACGGTCGGCAACGTCGACCTGGTCTTCACCAACAGCACCTTGGTCCCGCGCGCTGAGGCCGCGACCCGCACCGGCGGTCTGGAGGTGCGCGGCGTCAGGTACAGCGTCGACAGCAAACAGCTGCTGGACGACATCTCACTGACCGCCAGACCCGGGACGCTGACGGCGATCATCGGCGGGTCGGGCGCGGGCAAGACCACGCTCGCGCGGCTGATCGCCGGATATGCCCGCCCCACGGGCGGGTGGGTCACTTTCGCGGGACACGACATCCATGCCGAATATGCGTCGCTGCGCAGCAGGATCGGCATGGTCCCACAAGACGACGTCGTGCATCGACAGCTCACCATCAACCAGGCGCTGGGCTACGCGGCGGAACTGCGTTTACCGCCCGACACCGGCAAAGCCGACCGCGCCAGGGTCGTCGCACAGGTACTCGACGAACTCGACCTGACCAAGCACGCCGACACCCGGGTGGACAAGCTGTCCGGCGGGCAGCGCAAGCGCGCCTCGGTAGCGCTCGAACTGCTCACCGGGCCATCGCTGCTGATCCTGGACGAGCCGACGTCGGGCCTGGACCCCGCGCTGGACCACCAGGTGATGATGATGCTGCGCCAACTGGCCGATGCCGGCCGGGTGGTGATCGTGGTGACGCACATGCTGTCCTACCTCGACATCTGTGACCAGCTGTTGCTGGTGGCACCCGGCGGCAAGACCGCCTACTGCGGCCCGCCCGATCGCATCGGCGACGCAATGGGCACCACCAACTGGGCCAAGATCTTTACCAATGTGGGCGCCGACCCCGAGGAAGCCAACCGCCGCTTCCGGGCCCGGGACCAGGCCACGAACCAGGCACCGAAGCGGCCGGAGACAGAGCCCGCCGAACTGGGCCAGCCGGTGCATACCAGCCTGCGGCGTCAGGTCTCGACGATCGCTCGCCGGCAGGTGCGCCTGGTGGTGGCCGACCGGGCCTACTTCTTGTTCCTGGCGCTGCTGCCGTTCATCCTTGGCGCGCTGGCGCTGACGGTTCCGGGCTCGGGTGGATTCCATATCGCCTCCGAGCACGCCAGCCCGCCCGACGAATCCGCACAGATACTCAACCTGCTGGTCAACGCCGCCGCCTTCATGGGCACAGCGCTGACGATCCGTGACCTGGTCGGCGAGCGCGCCATCTTTCAGCGAGAGCAGGCGGTCGGTTTGTCGACGAGTGCCTACCTGCTGGCCAAGACCGGGGTTTTCTGCGTCTTCGCCGTCCTGCAGGCGGCGATTGCCACGGCGATCGTGGTCGTCGGCAAGGGCGCGCCGACGCGTGGCGCCGTGGTGCTGGGCCACACTGCGCTGGCCGCCGGCATCGAGCTGTTTGCGGCGGTGGCCGCGACGTGTGTGGCCTCGGCAATGCTGGGTCTGGTCATCTCTTCGCTGGTCCGCTCCACCGAACAGATCATGCCGTTGTTCGTGGTGTCGATCATGGTGCAGCTGGTGCTGTGCGGCGGGATGGTCCCGGTGACCAACCGCATTGGGCTGGAACAGGTCTCGGCGCTGGTGCCGGCGCGATGGGGCTACGCCGCCGCGGCCGCCACGGCCGACCTGCGGACCCTGGTTCCGGGTTCGCTGCTGCCGCAGGATCGGCTGTGGCAACACGTGCCGAAGATCTGGCTGATCGACATGGGCGTGCTGGCCGGGCTCTCCCTGTTCTATACCTGCTTTGTGCGCTGGAAGATTCGGCTGAGACGGTAGGTAGGCTGAGAGCCATCCATCCACCGAAGCACGAAACGTTCGACCTCCGCGCCCGCACCAACACCGATCCCAAGGGCATCGTGCGGGCCGTCGACGAGTACGTCGTACAACCCTGGGGGCTGTACCTGGCGCGGCCCACTCCGGGCCGGGCGCAATTCCACTACCTCGAATCGTGGCTCTTGCCGTCATTGGGCCTGCGCGCCACCGTGTTTCACTTCAACCCTGGTCACGAGCGGGATCAGGACTACTACCTCGACATCGGCGAATACACGCCCGGCCCAAACATCTGGCGTTCCGAGGACCACTACCTCGACATCGCCGTCCGCACCGGCCGAGGGGCGAACCTGGCCGACATCGACGAGCTGCTGGACGCCGTCCGGCATGGGCTGCTGACCCCGGAAGCCGCCGAACAGGCGGTGCGGCGGGCCGTAACCGCGATCGACGGGCTGGCCCGCAACGGCTATGACCTCGGCCGGTGGTTGGCGGGCAGCGGGATGGAACTCACCTGGCGCTAGCGAGCGAAACCAGTGCCGCACAGCCTGGTTCGCCGAGTCAAACCGCGAGTAGCCGCTCGAAGAATTCGCGATAACGCATCAACGCCAAACGAAGGTCTTCCGTAGAAGCTTCCTGGCCCTGAGCCCATTGCTCTTCGAGACGCGAGCGCGCTCGGGCGAAACCGTTGGTGAGCTGCTCCACGAGATCGGAGACCAGGACGTCCGCCTTCTGGACGCATTCCTTCGGATCGTCGACGAATGCCGCTTGCACACCGGCCCACCGCGCACGCAACTCCGCGAGCTCATCGTCGGCGAAAAGCGTATCGGCTGTTGGTGCTTCGCGTTCTGCGCCGGCGAGTTCCGGGGATGCGGGCGCGGTCTCGGCCGCGGGTGCTGTTCCGTCATAACCGGCCGCGTAATCCGACGCTTGGCTCTGGTTCTGCTCTTGTCCGGCAACTGGTGGCGGTTGCGACTGGTACTCGTCCTGCGAGCCGGTCAACGTTTGATGTTCATGCGTAGTCATGCGCTTGCCTCCTTGGACCTGGCCCTTTCTGTATCGGTCTCGAGCAGCTTTTCGAACAGCGCCCGAAAATGCACGAACGCCTCGCGTTGCTGCTCGGTGCTGACATTGCCCTGCTGCTGCAGCAGGTGAATGCGGTGCGCGGCCCGATAGTCATCGACGATCTGCGGATGCTCTACCGAGATGTCAGCTGCCCGCTGCTCGAAATCATCGACCGGGTAACCCCGTTCGCGCATTACCTCGGTGACCAGACGATCAGCGACGCCGACGGCCGTCGCCGGGTCGTCGACGAACTTCGTCTGTACCTCATGCCAGCGCGTCGTGAAATCCGAGAGAGCCGAGGGTGTCAACGGGACGATGTCGAGACTTTTCCGCTTGCGTTCCCGCGCGATCAGTTCATTCTCTGCGCTCTTCTGGCTCCCGGTGTCGGACACCAAGCGGTCGTATTCACGGCCGTAGTGCTGCTTGAGACGTTCGGTTTTTCTGCGGCTGCTGACCAAGGCCGCGGCGACGACCACCAGCGCGACCACGACGACGACGCCGGCCACGATCAGAACCCATTCCCATAAGGGCATCTCGTCCTCCTCTCATACACGTGTCGAATACCCGGCGCGCAACTGAACCAACCGCGCTTTTGTGAGCTGCAGCACAACGCCGCAGGGTCGACTATTGCGGGAGTTAGAAGTAGTGCCGACGGCCGCCCACGGCTCGTCCGGTGCTGCCCAGAATCGCCAGGATCACGCCAACCACAAGTGCGATAATCCCGAGGGTCCACAGGATGTGCATCTTGAGCACGAGCCCTGCGACCAGCAGGATGATGCCGAGAATAATCATGACGAGCCTTCCTCGTTGATGGTGACCGGCCGGGTCGGTCGACCCGACTTCTGCTCTCAGTCGACCACCCTTAAGGGGGGTAGAAATACACCCTTAAGGAGGTAATCTCGCCGACATGCCGGCTTCGCCTCGGCGGCCGATCACGGTGGCGCTCGTCGACGACTATGACGTTGTCGTCAAGGGCGTGGCCAACATGCTCGAGCCATACCGGGACCGCATCGTAATCGCGGAACTCGACTCCACCATGCCCGTCAAAGACACGGTCGACATCGTCTTGTACGACTCATTCGCCCAACCCGAATCTGATCACGAAGAGATCGGGGTACTGGTTGCCAACCCCCGTGCGCGCCGAGTTGTGGTCTACACCTGGAACTTTCACCCAGATCTCGTCGAAAGTGCACGGCAACACGGAGCACACGGGTATCTGTCGAAGACTCTCCCGGCACGGGAGTTGGTCGCCGCATTGGAGGCGGTACACGCCGGCGAGGTGGTCATCAGCGACGTCGAAGGGCGCGCGCGCAGCGTTCCGGGGCTGGACTGGCCCGGCCGCGGCGAAGGGCTGAGTGACCGCGAGTCAGAGGTCCTGGCCTTGATCACGCAGGGCATGAGCAATGCCGACGTCGCGCGGCTGACCTACTTGAGTCCGAACACGGTGAAGTCCTACATCCGCACGATCTACCGCAAAATCGGCGTTGCCAGCCGCACTCAGGCGGTGCTGTGGGGTGTGGACCACGGCTTCACCCCGGACCATCACCGCATCGAACACTGGCGCGGCGGACCCTGAGTTTCTGCACCGGCACGCCGGGAACTCTCCGGTATGGCATCGCGCAACTACCGCCCGCCCACGCTGACTATCCGTGATGTCCCTAAACATCCTGCGCAACAACCTGATCCAAGGCCCGCTATGCCGCGGTACTCGCAATCGTTGGTGCGGCGCCTGGCGAGGCTTCGTGCCTGAGTTGCCCGATGTGGAAGGGTTTCGGCGCGAATTGGCCGACGCCTTGCCGGGCCGGCAGATCACGCATGTGGAGGTGCGCGATCCCGGCGTTCTGCGCAACATCACCGCTGCGGCTTTCCGACGTCAGCTGAGCGGGCATTGCTTCAAATCTCCACGCCGGCATGGCAAATGGCTAATCCTGCCGACCGACGGCCCGACGCTGTTGGTGCACAGTGGCATGACCGGCCATCCGTACTACGCCCCCGAGCGCGCTGCCGAAAAGGGGTACGAGCGGCTGGTGCTATCGCTGGACGTGGGCGAACTGCGCTACGCCGACCTCCGCAAGCTGCGCGGCATCTGGCTGGCGTGGGACGAGGACGACATCGGGCACATCACCGGACCGCAGGGTCCCGACGCGCTGGGCATCGGCCTGCGCGCGTTCCGCGAGGCGTTGTCGGGTAGACGTGGTCGGTTGAAAACGACGCTCATGGACCAATCGGTGATCGCCGGCCTCGGCAACCTGTTGGTCGACGAGATCTGCTGGCGGGCACGCATACCGCCAACCCGTCCGGTCCCCGACCTGACCGCCGGCGACGTGAAACGCCTGCATTCCGCGATGGCTGCGGTGTTGCGCACCGCGGTGCGGCACGGGCGCGTCCCCGGCCTGCCGCGCTGGCTTACCGCAGCGCGCGACGACCCCGAACCGCACTGCCCACGTTGCGGCGCAGCGTTGAGTCATACCCGGATAAACGGACGCACGTCGTGGTGGTGCCCAAGCTGTCAGAACCAATAGGTGCGGCAGGCCCCCCATATCGTCGGGCGTAATCTCAGCGACTATGAGTCCATACCTGCGTAGCTGGCTCCCGATGACCGCCGTGACGCTGATAGCGGCTGGCTCTCAGCTGTTTCCGGCGACGGCACGGGCCGAACTGCACAACATCACCTACATCGCCAGGGTCGACGGCGTGACGACCGGCAGTCAGGCGACCTTCGTCATCACCGGCGGACAGACCAACACGGCACCGTTAGGCACGTTGCCGGGCCGCGGGTTTGAGGCCAACACCGTGCTCGACGACCCGCAAAAGGCCGGCCTGCGGATCGTGGTGCGCTGGCCCTACTCGGCCAACGTGCACTGCGAGATCGACGTGGACGACAACGTTTTCGTGCAAGTCGACCAGCGCGTCGCGCCGGTGCCCGGTAATGCCGATCCGAACAACGGCGTGCTGCAGTGCGGCGCGCCGATCTAAGGCCGCCAACCGGTGGAATCGGCCCACTCCCAGGCTCTGCGGTAGGCGTCGGCAAACCACGGCTCCTTGGCTTCGGCGTAGTGGGTCGTGTCCGCGCCATGCAGTGCCGCGCTCCGTTCGGCCGCGCGCTTGACTTCCAGATAGTCCTCGCGCGCAGCACGATTAGCCTTCAGCCAGTCGACGAACAGCAATGCAAACTGTTGATCCGGCCAGCCGTCGACCCGGATATGCACGTTGGTGGGCCGGCCGGGGTCCGCCGATCCGTGAAACCGCTTGTGCCACAGCGCCGGATCGTCGCTGTGGTCGTAGCGGCCGACGGTGCTGCGGGCATCAACCTTTCCCCAGTCCGCGGTGATGCGC
The DNA here is from genome assembly GCF_059812225.1 of Mycobacterium sp. NGS66. Classification (NCBI taxonomy): domain Bacteria; kingdom Bacillati; phylum Actinomycetota; class Actinomycetes; order Mycobacteriales; family Mycobacteriaceae; genus Mycobacterium; species Mycobacterium sp. NGS66. The sequence continues at coordinate 238,803 of NZ_JCALCG010000004.1, forward strand.
TCGACGCGTGGATACCCGGCGGCCAGCAGCGGCTCGACGAGTTCATCTGCGACAGCGAGTGATTCGACGGTGACCTGGACGTCGATGACGTCCTTGGCCGGGAAGTCCGGCACCGCCGTCGACCCGATGTGGTCCACCCGCAACGCCCGATGACCACACGCGGTCTTCAAGCGATTGAGGATGCGCTGCGCCTGAGCGGGCCACGTGGGATCGGCTGGGACCAATCGGGCAGGTGCTCGGAAGATCTCGCGTTCACTCAAGTTGTGTGCGAACGGCAATATCCGGTTGTTCCATACGTCTCGGCCGCGCTGCTCCAAAGCATCTGGGCTGCCGGAGTTGTCCAGCCAGATGTCGGCGACGGCACGACGCTGCTCGTCGGTGGCCTGCGCGGCGATCCTCGCGCGGGCGTCGTCTTCGGACATGCCACGTTGCTCGACCAGCCGTCGCACCCGCAGTTCCACGTCGGCGTGCACGATCACCACCAGCGGGAACAGCGGCGCCATTCCCGACTCCACCAGCAACGGAATGTCTTCCACCACAACGGCGTCGTCGGACACAGACGCGATGATCTCCGCCCGACGCTTACCAACGAGTGGGTGCACGATGCCGTTGAGCTTCTTGCGTTCCTCGTCGTCGGCAAATGCCTTGGCGGCCAACGCCGGCCGATCCAGCGCCCCGTCGGGCCGCAGGATGTCCTCACCGAACGCGTCGACCAGTGCTGCCAGTCCCTCGGTGCCCGGCTCGACCACCTCGCGGGCGATGACATCGCCGTCGACGATGATCCCACCGCATTCCGCGAAGGTCGCGGACAGCGCCGACTTACCGGCGCCGATACCGCCGGTCAACCCGATGCGCAGCATCCGTGCCGGATTAGGCGCTGCCGGCGAGCTTTTCCCGCAGGGCGGCCAGCTGGGCGTCGCTGGCCAGCGAACCACCGGCCGCCTTTTCGGGAGCGCCGCTGCTGGATGGTGCCTGCTCGCCACCGCCATGTCCGGCGGCCTCGGCGGCGGCGAACTTCTCCATCTGCGCGGTGTGCATCTTGTGCCGGCGCTCGGCCTCGGCGTAGCGGGCTTCCCATTCGTTGCGCTGGGCGTCGAAACCCTCGAGCCATTCGTTGGTTTCGGGGTCGAAGCCCTCGGGGAAGATGTAGTTGCCCTGCTCGTCGTAGCTGTCGGCCATGCCGTACTTGGCCGGGTCGAACTCTTCGGTGTAGTCCTCGTTGGCCTGCTTGAGCGACAACGAGATTCGGCGGCGCTCCAGGTCGATGTCGATGACCTTGACCATGGCGTCGTCGCCGACGGCGACCACCTGGTCGGGTACCTCGACGTGCCGCTCGGCCAGCTCGGAGATGTGCACCAGGCCCTCGATGCCCTCCTCGACGCGGACGAACGCACCGAACGGGACCAGCTTGGTGACCTTGCCCGGCACGATCTGCCCGATGGCGTGGGTGCGGGCGAAATGCCGCCATGGGTCTTCCTGGGTTGCCTTGAGCGACAACGAGACCCGCTCGCGGTCCATGTCGACGTCGAGCACCTCGACGGTGACCTCGTCGCCCACCTGGACCACCTCGGAGGGATGGTCGATGTGCTTCCAGGACAGCTCGGAGACGTGCACCAGACCGTCCACACCGCCGAGGTCGACGAACGCGCCGAAGTTGACGATCGACGAGACCACACCCTTGCGGATGGTGCCCTTCTGCAGCTGGTTGAGGAACTCGCTGCGCACCTCGGACTGGGTCTGCTCCAGCCAGGCCCGGCGGCTCAGCACCACGTTGTTGCGGTTCTTGTCCAGCTCGATGATCTTGGCTTCGATCTCCTTGCCGATGTAGGGCTGCAGATCGCGCACCCGGCGCATCTCGACCAGCGATGCGGGCAGGAAGCCGCGCAGCCCGATGTCGAGGATCAAGCCACCTTTGACCACCTCGATGACGGTGCCCTTGACGGCCTCGTCCTTGGCTTTGAGCGCCTCGATGGTCCCCCAGGCGCGCTCGTACTGGGCGCGCTTCTTGGACAGGATCAGCCGGCCCTCTTTGTCCTCCTTGGTGAGAACCAGGGCTTCGACCTCATCGCCGACGGAAACGACCTCGTTGGGGTCGACGTCGTGCTTGATGGAGAGCTCTCGGGCGGGGATGACCCCTTCGGTCTTGTAGCCGATGTCGAGGAGCACCTCGTCCCGGTCCACTTTGACGATCGTGCCTTCGACGATGTCGCCGTCGTTGAAGTATTTGATCGTTTTGTCGATTGCTGCGAGAAAGTCCTCGCTGGTGCCTATGTCGTTGACGGCTACTTGCGGCGAGGTGACGGTGGGACTCGGCATATTGTTGGTTTGCTCCGGACAGGGTCAGGTCGTAGGGACTAAGTGACAGTTGTTGTTGGTGTGACCCGCCATAGCGCACCAACGGGCACCTGTCGAGGCTACTCGACTGCGTACATGCTGGACAAACCCGGTCTTCCCAGCTGGTAATTCGTGGTCGGAGTCCCGTCCGGGTCAGCGCCTAATGAGCCGCCGCGTCCCAGCTGCGGCCGTAGCCCACTGACACCTCCAGTGGGACGTCGAGCGGATATGCACCGCCCATCTTCTCGCGGACCAGGGCCTCGACCTGCTCCCGCTCGCCGGGCGCGATTTCGAACAAAAGTTCGTCGTGTACCTGCAGCAACATGCGCGACGCCAGCCCGGCCGCTTTGAGCGCCTTGTCGACTTCGATCATCGCCACCTTGATGATGTCGGCCGCGCTGCCCTGAATCGGCGCGTTGAGCGCCGCCCGCTCGGCGGCCTCGCGGACCTGACGATTGCTGCTGTCCAGCTCGGGCAGGTACCGCCGGCGACCCAGCACCGTCGAGGTATAGCCGTCCTTGCGGGCCTGCTCGACCACGTCCAACAGATAGTCGCGCACCCCGCCGAAGCGGGCGAAGTACTGATCCATCTGGACCTTCGCCTCTTCGGTGGAAATCTTCAGCTGGGCGGCCAACCCGTACGCACTCAGCCCGTAGGCCAGCCCGTACGACATGGCCTTGACTCGGCGCCGCAACTCCGCGGTGACCTTCTCGATCGGCACCCCGAATGCACGCGACGCGACGAACGAGTGCAGGTCCTCCCCCGTCCGGAAGGCTTCGATGAGGCCCTCATCGCAGGACAGGTGCGCCATGATCCGCATCTCGATCTGGCTGTAGTCGGCGGTCATCAGCTCGGTGTAGCCGTTCCCCACCACGAACGCGTCGCGGATCTGACGTCCGGCGTCGGTACGGATCGGGATGTTTTGCAGGTTGGGCTCGGTCGACGACAGCCTGCCCGTCGCCGCGATCGTCTGGTTGAACGTGGTGTGGATGCGGCCGTCGGCGGCCACCGAATTGAGCAATCCGTCGACGGTGACCTTGAGCCGGGTGACATCGCGGTGGGCCAGCAGATGCTGCAGGAACGGGTGCCCGGTCTTGTCAAACAACGACTGCAGCGCGTCCGCGTCGGTGGTGTAGCCGGTTTTGGTGCGCTTGGTCTTTGGCATGCCCAGTTCGTCGAAGAGCACGACCTGCAGCTGCTTGGGTGAGCCCAGGTTTATCTGTTTGCCGATCACGGCGTATGCGGCCTCGGCGGCGTCGCGGATCTGATCACCGAACTGGCTTTGCAGCTCGGTCAGCATCTTCAGGTCGACGGCAATGCCCGCGGCCTCCATGTCGGCCAGCACCTGCTGAACCGGGAGCTCCATCTCGCCCAGCAGGGCGGTGGAGTCGATGCGGGCGAGCTCTTCGTCGAGCGCGTCGGCGAGATCCAGCACCGCCCGGGCCCGCAGGATGACCGTTTGGACGGCTTGCGCGTCCACCCCGTCCATGTCGTCGAGGAGCGAAAGCTGTTGCTGTTCAGGCGTTTCCGCGCGCAGCTCGCGGCGTAGGTAGCGCAACGACAAGTCGTCGAGGGTGAAGCTGCGCTGACCCGGGCGCACCAGATAGGCCGCCAGCGCGGTGTCGGAGGTGACCCCGTTGAGCGTCCACCCACGTCCGGCGAGGTCGTGCATGGCCAGCTTCGCTTCGTGCAGGGCTTTCGGCTGCCCGGGATCGGCCAGCCAGGCCGACAGCGCGGCGTCGTCGTCGGTTGTCAATGTCGCGGTGTCGATGTAGCCGCCTTCGCCGTCGGCCGCGGCGATGGCCAGCGCGGTGGCATCCCCGTCGTAGGGCAGATGGGTGCCCACGACGGCCAGCCCAGACCGACGTCCGTCACCGGCGTGCTCGGCCAGCCACTGCCGGACCGTGCCCGGCTCCAGTGCATCGCCGCGCACGTCGAAACCCTCGTCGACCTCGGGCTCGACCGCCGCCAGCGTCTCGAACAGCCGGTCGCGCAGCACCCGGAACTCGAGGTCGTCGAAAAGCCGGTGGATCTGGTCGCGGTCCCAGGGCAGCAGCCGCAGAGTGTCGGGCGTCTGCGCCAACGGCACATCGCGCACCAACTCGGTGAGGTCCCGGTTCAGCACGACGTTGGCCACGTGCGCGCGCAACGCGTCTCCCACCTTGCCGCGCACCGAGTCGACGTTGTCGACCAGCGATTGCAGCGTGCCGTACTCGGCGATCCACTTGGACGCGGTCTTCTCCCCGACACCGGGAATGCCGGGCAGGTTGTCGCTGGGATCACCGCGCAGGGCGGCGAAGTCCGGATATTGCTTGGGGGTGAGTCCGTACTTCTCGACGACGGCTTCCGGGGTGAAGCGGGTGAGCTCGCTGACGCCCTTGCGCGGGTACAGCACGGTCACGTCGTCGCTTACGAGTTGCAGCGAGTCACGATCGCCGGTGACCACCAGCACCCGGTAGCCCTGGCTCTCGGCCTGCGTGGCCAGCGTCGCGATGATGTCGTCGGCCTCGAAGCCGGGCTCCGCGAGCACGGTAATGCCCAGTGCCGCAAGGACTTCCTTGGTGATGTCGATTTGGCCGTGGAACTCGTCTGGGGTCGATGACCGGTTGGCTTTGTATTCCGGGTAGCGCTCGGAACGGAAGGTCTGCCGTGATACGTCGAATGCGGCCGCGATGTGCGTCGGCGACTCGTCGCGCAGCAGGTTGATCAGCATGGCGGTGAAGCCGTAGACCGCGTTGGTGGTCAGCCCGCCGCGCGTTTTGAAGTTCTCCGCCGGCAACGCGTAGAAGGCGCGAAACGCCAACGAATTGCCGTCCAGCAACATCAGTGTCGGCTTGCCGTCCTCGGTCACGGCTTTCACTCTAGGCAGTCGGTCCGACGGGCCATGCGCCCCTCGAACTGGAACACGTTTCAGTTTTGGGCTGGCGCTCGGTAGGCTGGCCCGATGCCCGAGGTCACCAGCCAAGAACCGGCGATCGATGGATGGTTCGCCACCGATGACGCCGGCAATCCGCATCTGATCGGCAGCAAGTGCCCGCAGTGTGGCACGTACGTCTTCCCGCCACGCGAGAACAACTGCCCCAACCCGGCCTGCGACAGCGACACCCTGGAGTCGGTCGCCTTGTCCCGCCGGGGAAAGCTGTGGAGCTACACCGAAAACCGTTATCCCCCACCGCCGCCCTACCCCGCGCCCGATCCCTTCGAGCCGTTTGCCATCGCGGCGGTGGAGCTTGCCGACGAGGGACTCATCGTGCTGGGAAAGGTGGTTGCGGGCACGCTGGCGGCCGACTTGAAAGTCGGGATGCAGATGGAGTTGACCACGATGCCGCTGTTCACCGATGACGACGGCATCGAGCGCATCGTGTACGCGTGGAGGATCTCGTCCGCCGGCGACGATGTAGAGGGCAGCGATGAGGAGGAGCGGCGCTGATGACACCGAGCACTCCCGAACCGCTGTACATCCTGGGCGCCGGAATGCACCCGTGGGGCAAATGGGGCCGGGACTTCACCGAATACGGCGTCGTCGCCGCGCGGGCGGCGCTGCGCGAGGCCGGGCTGGACTGGCGCCAGATCCAGCTGGTCGCCGGGGCCGACACCATTCGCAACGGCTACCCGGGCTTTATTGCCGGGTCGACGTTCGCGCAGAAGCTGGGGTGGAACGGCGTGCCGGTCAGCTCCAGCTACGCCGCATGCGCCAGCGGGTCGCAGGCGTTGCAGAGCGCGCGGGCGCAGATCCTGGCGGGCTTCTGCGACGTCGCGCTGGTGATCGGCGCCGACACCACTCCCAAGGGGGCTTTTGCTCCGGTTGGCGGGGAACGCAAGAACGACCCCGACTGGCAACGGTTCCACCTGATCGGCGCGATGAACCCGGTGTACTTCGCGCTGCTTGCGCGGCGCCGGATGGACCTCTACGGCGCTACACCAGAGGATTTCGCCCAGGTGAAGGTCAAAAACTCCCGGCATGGCCTGCAGAACCCCAATGCTCGCTACCGCAAGGAGTCCTCGGTCGAGGACGTGCTGGCCAGCCCGGTGGTGGCCGAGCCGTTGCGGCAGCTCGACATCTGTGCCACCTCCGACGGGGCCGCGGCGCTGATCGTGGCAAGCGCGGATTTCGCCCGCAAGCATCTGGGCTCGCTCGACGGTGTGCCGTCGGTCCGCGCGGTCAGCACCGTCACTCCGCGCTACCCCCAGCACCTGCCCGAATTACCGGATATCGCAACGGATTCCACCGCTGTGGTGCCTGCACCGGATCGGGTGTTCAAAGACCAGATCCTCGACGCCGCGTATGCCGAGGCGGGTATCGGGCCGGAAGACGTGAGCCTGGCCGAGGTCTACGACCTGTCCACCGCGCTGGAACTCGACTGGTACGAACACTTGGGGCTGTGCGCCAAAGGTGAGGCCGAGGCGTTGCTGCGCAGCGGCGCGACCACCATTGGCGGCAAGGTTCCGGTCAACCCGTCGGGCGGACTGGCGTGCTTCGGGGAGGCCATTCCCGCGCAGGCGATTGCTCAGGTCTGCGAACTCACTTGGCAGCTGCGCGGTCAGGCCACCGGCCGCCAAGTGGAGAACGCGACCGTCGGCGTCACCGCGAACCAGGGGCTGTTCGGTCACGGCTCATCGGTGATCGTGGCTCGGTAAGGACTTTTCCCCGGCGAGGGACCGCAAATGTACGCCCAACATGGCGTATCGGCGTACATACGCGGACGCTCGCGCTACGCGTCGGTGGGGTCGGACAGGGTTTCCAGCACGATTTCGGCGACCCGCTTCATGGTGGTCCGCCGGTCCATGGCGGCCCGTTGAATCCACTTGAACGCTTCCGGCTCGGTCATGTTCTGCTTTGCCTGTAATAGGCCTTTGGCCCGTTCGACGAGCTTGCGGGTCTCCAGCCGCTCGGTCAACGTCGCCACTTCCTGCTCCAGCGCGCTGAGCTCGCCGAACCTGCTGACGGCCAACTCGATGGCGGGGATCAGGTCGCTGATGGTGAACGGCTTCACCAAGTAGGCCATCGCTCCCGCGTCGCGGGCGCGCTCGACGAGGTCCCGCTGGCTGAACGCGGTCAGCACGACAATCGGTGCGATGCGCTTGCTGGCGATTTCCGATGCGGCGTCGATACCGTCGCGGCGCGGCATCTTGACGTCCATGATCACCAGGTCCGGCTTGTGCAGCTCGGCCAGCTCGACGGCTTCCTGGCCGTCACCGGCTTCTCCGACGATGTCGTACCCCTCCTCCCGCAGCATCTCGGCAAGGTCCAATCGGATGAGCGCTTCGTCTTCAGCGATCAGGACCCGGCGCGGCGTGGCGGCGTCGGCGTCGGTCATGGAGCCCGTCATGACGGACATTGTGTCGTGGGCGGCAATGACCAGCGACGTCGGGTCTCATCTAAGCTGGCTGCCGAGCACAGACCAGCCCTCGTATCCCAACTGGCAGAGGAAACGGACTCAAAACCCGTACAGTGTGGGTTCGAATCCCACCGAGGGCACGCATAACGCCTGCTCATGGCATATTTTCGCCGGATGCCACAGCGGGCAGCGGTCGGCCAGTACGCAGTCGGTCAGCAGCTTCGAACGCGTCCGCGATCCGGCCCCAATCGTCAGGAACTAGGTGCCCCTGCCGGTCCAAGGTGAGCGCGGCCGTCTGGTGACCTAGCAGGGTCTTGAACCGCAGACAGCGAACACCCGGCAATCGACGTGGGGCGTCGGCTAGCAGGGGTCGCCGTCTGGCGTGTAGTACGGCACGCCTTCGACTGTGTAGCACGGCGGCTGGCCAGCGGCGGCCTGCCCCGCCGCCTCGGCGTCGGCGGCGGTCGCTACCCTCGCCCCCGGGTCAGCGCACACGCCCACCGAGACGTGGCGACCACCAACGTCGCCGCATATATCGGCATGCGCAGCGGGTGTCGGCGACAACACCACAGCGGATGCCAGCAAAACCCCCGCGACCACAATCTTGACCATTGCCTGAGTCTATGCTCGGCTGACCATCCCGGAGGTGCATTAGCCGAGTGCGCCGATCATCGCAGGCCAGCTCGACGCCGAACGTGTACTGGCTGCGAGATTTTCGCTTGATTCTCGCAGTGAGTACACGCTCGGCGAGCGCAAGAGCACTTCCGGAATATCAATCCGCTGAATTCGCACAATTGCCCTCAGCTAAATCCCCTGAGGGGAGACCGCGATGAATCTGTGGGTGCGGTCTCGGGCAGCCGACGGAATCGCGGTTTTGGCTTTGACCTCAATTCCTGAGATATATGCCGTCGTGCAACCCACCGGTGTGGCCAACGCCGACGTCTGCGTGGGCGCGGGCAGGCGTATTTCCGTCAGCGGGTGTACCAACGTTGCCGATACGGTCGACGCCTACGCACCGCCGCCGGCTGCCTATGCGCCGCTGCCGCAGGACTTTCCGCCACCACCGCCACCTCCGCCGGTAAGTGTGTGCGTGGGAGCCGGGCGGCGGATCCATGTCAGTGGATGCACCTAGCCGAGCGGATCCCGCTATACCGGCTGCTGTCGTGGGCACTCCGAGAGCATGCTGTACACGATCGGGCATGGCGCGAAGACCGCCGAGCAACTGACCGCCGCACTTCGCCGGCACGGCATCGAATTGCTGGTCGACGTCCGCAGCTTCCCGGGCTCGCGCCGCAACCCTGACGTGTCCAAGCAAGCAATGCCGGGGTGGTTGGCCCGCGCCGGCATCGCCTATCGGCACGTGCCGGACCTGGGTGGACGACGCAAGCCACCCGCCCGCGCGTCAGCGCGCGATCAGTGGTGGGAGAACGCGGCATTCGCCAATTACGCCGCACATACCCGCACGCCGGGCTTTCAAGCCGCCTACCAAAAACTGCTCAGGGATGCCGAAACCCGCAATGTCGCCATCATGTGTGGCGAGCCGACCTGGTGGCGTTGCCATCGACGCATGATCGCCGATTTGGCCACCCGCGACGGACACCCGGTGCACCACATCATGCCCAACGAGTCGTTGTCACTGCACCGCATTTCCGAGTGGCTCACCCATGAGGTGCCTAGCGGTGCTGATGAGAGGGCCGACAATGGTGAATTCAACCGTTAGTCTCTTAACGTGGGCGCAAAAGCATGTCGTGCCTCATCAGCAGGAGTGGACGGCTCGTCGCGCCGCCCGGACTGTGTCGCGGCGGTGCGGGCGCAAACTCGTGACCGCGACCAGCACTACGCAGAGCGTGTGGCGCGTCGCGCTCGGGTACTCAACATCGCCGCGTGGCTGGCCGTGGTGGTCAGTATCGCCTTTGTCGCGATGCAACTGCTGATCGGCGCGTGGCTCTGGCAGGTCGTCCTGGTCAACGTCGCCGGCGCGGTGATCTTCGCGATCGTCCCGATGCTGCACCGCTTCGGAGAATTGGTGGCGCCGCTGACGTTCGTCAGCGCGGCTTACGCCACCGTCTTCGCCAGCGTCTGGGACGTGGGCACCGGTTCGGGCGCCCATTTCTTCTTCCTGGTCGGCGCCTGTCTGGGGGTGCTGGTGCTCGGCATCGAACACATCGTGCTGGCGGGCTGTCTGGCGGCGGTCGCCGCCGGCCTGATCATCGCGACCGAGTTCCTGGTGCCGAGCAACACCGGGCTGCAACCGGCCTGGGCCCAGTCGCTGGGCTTTGTCATCACCACTCTGTCGGCCATCGGCGTAGCGGTGGTGACGGTGTGGTTCGCCCTGCGCGACACCGCGCGGGCCGAGGCGGTCATGGAATCGGAGTACGACCGCTCGGAAGCGCTGCTGGTCAACATGCTGCCGGCCAGCATCGCGGAGCGGCTCAAGGATCCGGAGCGAGACGTCATCGCCGACAAGTACGACGATGCTTCGGTCCTGTTCGCCGACATTGCCGGGTTCACCGAGCGAGCCAGCGGCACCGCCCCGGCCGAGCTGCTGCGATTTCTGGATCGCCTGTACAGCGCATTCGACGCGCTGGTGGACAAGCACGGGCTGGAGAAGATCAAGGTCAGCGGCGATTCCTACATGGTGGTCAGCGGGGTGCCGCGACCCCGGCCCGATCACGTCGAGGCGCTGGCCGACTTCGCCCTCGACATGGCCGATGCGGCAGCCGCACTCAAGGATCCTTACGGCAAGGCGGTACCCATCCGGATCGGGATGGCCAACGGCCCGGTGGTCGCCGGTGTCGTCGGGTCGCGCCGGTTCTTCTACGACGTGTGGGGCGACGCCGTAAATGTCGCGTCGCGGATGGAAACCACCGACTCCGTGGGCCGGATTCAAGTTCCCGAGACGGTCTACGAGCGCCTCAAGGACCGCTATGTGCTACAGGCGCGCGGCAGCATCGACGTCAAGGGCAAGGGCGTCATGCGCACGTGGTATCTGATCGGACGCAAGCCGGTCGAAGACTCCGGTGACCTGGTCGTGCAGGAAGCGGATACCGCGACCGTTTAGCAGCTCCGTACGTCTATGCCGCGACGGGCGCATGTGACACACTGCGGCCATGGAACCAACCCCTGCAACCCCCGCTGTTCCAACCCTGTTGCCCCACTTGTGGAAATCCACCCTGATATCGGGTCTTCTGACGCTGGCCCTCGGCATCGTGGTGCTGGCATGGCCGGGCCGAACGGTCCTGGTCGCCGCGGTCATTTTCGGCGTCTACCTACTGGTCACCGGCATCTGGCAAGTTGTGTTCGCGTTCAGCTTGCACATCTCGGCGGGCGGCCGCGTGCTGTTGTTCATCAGCGGGGCCGCCGCATTGGTCTTGGCATTCCTGGCATTTCGTCATTTCGGCACGGGCAACGAGGCGACCGCCGTGTACCTGTTGGCGATTTGGATCGGCATCGGGTTCATCTTCCGTGGTGTGGCGACGACGGTTTCGGCCATCCACGACCCCACCCTGCCGGGCCGCGGGTGGGAGATCTTCCTAGGCGTGATGAGCCTGCTGGCCGGCATGATCATGCTCGGATCACCGTTCGACACCATCGTGATCCTGGCGTGGGTGGTGGGCGTATGGCTCGTGGTAATCGGCGTCTCCGAGATCGTGTCGTCGTTCGCGATCCGCAAGGCGTCGAAAACGCTCGGTGAGGCGGTGTCCCGCATTAGCCGCCCTGAGCAGCTGCCGTAGCGGAATCGACGGTGGCGTCTCCCCCGGCGTCCTACTACACTGCGTCGTAGCAGACTACGTCCCTGCAGCCCCGGAGATGACGAGATGAATGTCGTCGACATTTCGCGGTGGCAGTTCGGCATCACGACCGTCTACCACTTCATCTTTGTCCCGCTGACGATCGGGCTGGCTCCCCTGCTGGCCGTGATGCAGACCGTGTGGGTGGTCACCGACAACGTCGCCTGGTACCGCCTCACCAAGTTCTTCGGGAAGTTGTTCCTGATCAACTTCGCCATCGGCGTGGCGACCGGAATCGTGCAGGAATTCCAGTTCGGCATGAACTGGAGCGAGTACTCGCGGTTCGTCGGCGACATCTTCGGCGCACCGCTGGCCATGGAGGGCCTGGCCGCCTTCTTCTTCGAATCCACCTTCATCGGCCTGTGGATCTTCGGCTGGACCCGACTGCCCCGACTGGTCCACCTGGCCTGCATCTGGATTGTGGCGATCGGGGTCAACGTCTCCGCATTTTTCATCATCGCGGCGAACTCCTTCATGCAGCACCCGGTGGGGGCGCACTACAACCCGGGGACTCACCGAGCCGAACTGAACAGCATCGGGGCCCTGCTGACCAATAACACTGCGCAAGCGGCGTTCACCCACACGGTCCTCGGCGCCCTGCTGACCGCCGCGACCTTCGTCGCCGCGGTGAGCGGGTGGTGGCTGGTGCGCTCGCACCGTGCCGAAGCACCAACCGACACGGCCGACGAGCCTGAACCAACCGCACGAACCATGTTCCGTCCCGCCACGATCCTGGGATGCGGTGTTGCGTTGGCCGCCACGGCCGGGTTGTTCTTCACCGGCGACCATCAGGGCAAGCTGATGTTCCAGCAGCAGCCGATGAAGATGGCATCCGCGGAATCGTTGTGCGACACCGAAACCGACCCGGACTTCTCCATCCTGACCGTCGGCAGGCAGAACAACTGCGACCACCTGAGCCGCGTCATCCAGGTGCCCTACGTGCTGCCGATCCTGGCCGAAGGCAAGGCGAAGGACGTCACGCTCAAAGGCGTTCGTAATCTGCAGCAGGAATACCAACAGCGATTCGGGCCAAATGACTACCGGCCCAACCTGTTTGTCACCTACTGGTCGTTTCGCGCCATGATTGGACTCCTGGCGATTCCGGTGCTGTTCGCCTTGTGTGCCCTGTGGCTCACCCGCGGCGGGCGGGTCCCGAATCAGCGCTGGTTCGCCTGGTTCGCGCTGTTGACCATTCCGACCCCGTTCCTGGCCAACAGCGCCGGCTGGGTCTTCACCGAGATGGGCCGCCAACCCTGGATCGTCGTGCCGAATCCGACGGGCGATCAGCAGGTGCGGCTCACCGTCGCCGAAGGCGTCTCCAACCACGGTTCCGGCGTCGTCGTCATCTCGCTGACGTTGTTCACCCTGGTCTACGGCGTGCTCGCGGTCGTGTGGTTCTTCCTGCTCAAGCGCTACATCGTCGAAGGACCGCTGGAACACGACGCCGAGCCGGCCCCGGCCCGCGCACCGGACGAGGACGAGGTGGCGCCGCTGTCGTTCGCGTATTGACACCGTGTGAGCCGTTGGGGAAAGGAGCTGAGTGATGGGACTGCAGGAGTTGTGGTTCGGTCTCATCGCGTTGCTGTTCCTCGGCTTCTTCTTCCTCGAGGGCTTCGACTTCGGCGTCGGCATGTTGATGGAACCGCTGGCCCGCTGGGGACACGGCGATCCGGAAACCCATCGGCGCACCGCGCTCAACACCATCGGCCCGATCTGGGACGCCAACGAGGTCTGGCTGATCACCGCCGGCGCAGCCATGTTCGCCGCATTTCCCGGCTGGTACGCCACCGTCTTCTCCACGCTCTACCTGCCGCTGCTGGCGATCCTGTTCGGCATGATCCTGCGTGTCGTTTCCATCGAATGGCGCGGCAAAATCGACGACACGAAATGGCGCGGCTGGGCGGACTTCGGCATTGCGGCCGGCTCTTGGCTGCCCGCACTGCTGTGGGGGGTGGCGTTCGCAATCCTGGTGCGCGGGTTGCCCGTTGACGCCAAAGGCCAGATTCACCCGTCGATCGGCGACGTGCTCAATGTCTATACGCTACTGGGCGGGCTGGCGACGGCCGGGCTGTTCGCACTCTATGGCGCGGTGTTTCTGGCGTTGAAGACGTCTGGCGCCATCCGCGACGACGCCTACCGGATCGCCGTGTGGCTGACGCTTCCGGTGACGGGATTGGTTGCGGGGTTTGGGATTTGGACCCAACTGGCACATGGCAAGGGCTGGACCTGGGCGGTGCTGGCGGTTGCCGTGGTGGCGCAGCTGGCCGCGGTGATCCTGGTGTGGCGGCGCGCGGCCGACGGCTGGGCGTTTGTCTGCACCGCCCTGGTGGTGGTTGCCGTCGTGGTGTTGTTGTTCGGTTCGCTGTATCCCGATCTGGTGCCCTCGACGCTGAATGACGAATGGGGCGTGACGATCTACAACGCGTCGTCGACGCCGTACACGCTCAAGATCATGACCTGGGTGACGGCCGTCATGGCCCCGCTGACGGTGGTCTACCAGGGCTGGACGTATTGGGTTTTCCGGCAACGCATCTCGGCCGAGCGGATTCCCGCGTCGATCGGCCTGACGAGGCGTCCGTCCTGAGCACGAACGAATCGCCGTCCACTGCGAGCCACCGGGGCCCGGTGGACCCGCGACTGTGGCGGGCGTCGGCAGCATTGCGGCGCTACCTCGTCGCCGCGGTGGCCTGCGGAGTGGTGATCTCCGGATGCGCGATCGGCTCGGCGGCTGTGCTGGCCAGCATCGTCGCGCGCGTCGTCAGCGATCCGGCCGGAAGCAGCGTGCACGCGCTGCTGGGGGCGCTGTCCATGCTGTTGGCGCTGTGGGCTTTTCGCGCTACGACGGCCTGGCTTCAGGCCCGGCTGGGCCAGCGGGGCGCCAGCGCGGTGATCGCCGAGCTCAACGGCCAGGTGCTGGCGGCGGTGACCGCCCGCGAGCCCAGACAATTGCCAGCCGAGCGTGACGCGGCCGCGGTCGTGGTCACCCGCGGCCTGGACGGTTTACGTCCATACTTCACCGGCTACCTGCCCACGTTGCTGCTGGCCGCGATCCTGACCCCGGCGACCGTCGGAGTGATCGCGATCTACGACTTGAAATCGGCGGCCATCGTGGCGATCACGCTGCCGCTGATCCCGGTGTTCATGGTGCTGATCGGGTTGGCCACGGCCGAGCGATCGGCCGCCGCGCTGGCGGCCATGACGACGCTGCAGGCACGACTGCTCGACCTCGTCGCGGGCATCCCGACCTTGCGGGCGCTGGGACGCACGTCCGGGCCGGAACACCGGATCACCGAACTCGCTGCCGCGCACCGGCGCTCGGCGATGGCGACGCTGCGCATCGCGTTCCTTTCGGCGCTGGTGCTCGAATTGCTGGCCACGCTGGGAGTGGCCCTGGTTGCGGTGAGTATCGGCCTTCGCTTGGTGTTCGGCGAGATGAGCTTGACCACCGGTCTGACCGTCCTGCTACTGGCGCCGGACGTGTACTGGCCGCTGCGGCGCATCGGCGCGGAATTTCATGCGGCCCAAGACGGTCGGACCGCGGCCGACAAGGCGTTCGCACTCATCGGGGAGCCGGCCGCGTCGGCGCCCGCACCGCACGCCGTCGCGGCCCGCGGAGCGGTGATCCGCGTCGAAAACCTCAGCGTCACAGGCCGCGACGGCCGCGCGCCGGCGAACCTGACCGCGGTGATCGAACCCGGCGGGGTAACGGTGCTGACGGGGCGCAACGGCGCCGGGAAGAGCACCACGCTGCAGGTGATCGCCGGACTCGTCACGCCGTCGTCGGGCCGGGTCACAGTCGGCGGCGTCGACGTCGCCGACCTCGCACGCGAAGTGTGGTGGCGACAGTTGTCCTGGCTGCCCCAACGTCCCGTCCTGATTCCCGGAACCGTCCGCGAGAATCTGCATCTTTTCGGGGATCTCGATGATCTGGAAATCGCCTGTGCTGCAGCGGGATTCGACAGCGTACTGGCCGACCTGCCCGACGGGTTGGACACCAGGCTCGGCCGCGGCGGCGTGGGCCTGTCCTTGGGTCAGCGCCAACGCCTGGGTCTGGCCAGGGCCCTCGGATCGCCGGCCCCGGTGCTGTTGTTGGACGAACCCACCGCGCACCTGGATGCCGACGCCGAGGACCGGGTGCTGCGGGCCATCGCTGAGCGTGCCCGCGCCGGTGCCACCGTGGTGGTGGTCGGCCATCGGGAGCGAGTCGTAGCGATCGGCGATCAGGTCATAGCCGTCGGGGTGCGCCATGCTTCGGTCTGACCCGCTCCGCGCGGCAGCGGGCCTGTTGCGGCCGCGCGTCCCGCGGGTGCTGGCAGCCGTCGTCCTGGGCGTGGCGTCGCTGGGCAGTGCACTGGCGCTGGCGGGGGTATCGGCGTGGCTGATCACCCGGGCCTGGCAGATGCCGCCCGTGCTGGATCTGTCCGTCGCAGTCGTGGCAGTGCGAGCATTCGCGATTTCGCGTGGCGTGCTGCACTATTGCGAGCGGTTGGCCACTCATGACACCGCCCTGCGCGCCGCCGGGGCCGCGCGTGCACAGGTCTATCGCCGGTTGGCGCACGGTCCCGCCGCGGCCGCGGTCCGTCTACACAGCGGTGAGCTGGTGGCCCGGGTCGGTGCTGACGTCGACGAACTTTCCGACGTGCTGGTGCGTGCCTTGGTGCCCATCGGCGTCGCCGTCGTTCTGGCGGCGGCGGCGACGGCGGTGGTCGCGGCCATTTCGCTGCCGGCCGCGGCGGTGCTGGCGATCTGCCTCCTGATCGCCGGCGGTGTTGCCCCCTGGCTTGCCGGCCGGGCCGCGGTGTCTCAGGAGGCCGTTGCCCGGCAACGGCATTCAGATCGCGACACGTCGGCGATGATCGCACTCGAGCATGCGCCCGAACTGCGAGTCGCCGGTGTGCTGCCGGAGGTCATCGCGGAATCGCAACGGCGCCAACGGGCTTGGGGTGCCGCTCTCGACGCGGCGGCCCGACCGGCCGCGATCGCCGAGGCGATGCCGACCGCGGCTATCGGCGCCAGCGTGCTCGGGGCGGTGATCGCCGCGATCGGTATGGCGACCGCAGTCGCCCCGACCACCCTTGCGGTGTTGATGTTGTTGCCGCTGTCGGCATTCGAGGCGACGGCTGCCCTGCCCGGGGCCGCGGTCCAGCTGACGAGGTCGCGAATCGCGGCCGCTCGCCTGCTTGATCTAGCGCCGTCGTCCGATGTGGCAGCCACGAAGCCGGCTGCTCCTTTGCCGATCGGCACCGGTCAGCTGACCGCCGACGTAACGTCCGGACACCCAGCCGCCGAAGGATCTGCACGGGTGACGCTCGATCTGCCGCCGGGGACGCGGATGGCCGTCACCGGCCCCAGTGGCGTCGGCAAGACCACGCTGCTGATGACACTCGCCGGCCTGCTGCCGCCCCTGGCCGGGCAGGTGACTCTGGACGGAAGCGCGTTGAGCGACTACGACGATGCTGAATTACCCAGGGCAGTAGGGTTTTTCGCGGAAGATGCGCACATCTTCGCCACCACAGTCCGAGACAATCTCTTGGTCGTCCGCGGGGATTGTCGAGACGACGAACTTGTGACTGCATTGGCAGCGGTCGGCCTCGGAGAATGGCTCGCCGGCCTGCCTGAGGGCCTGTCGACGGTGTTGATCGGTGGTGCACAAGCGGTCTCGGCCGGTCAGCGCAGACGATTGCTGCTGGCCCGAGCGGTGATCTCACCCGCCCATATCGTCCTGCTCGACGAGCCGACCGAGCACCTCGACCCGGCCGACGCCGAACGGCTCCTGCGTGATCTGCTGAGTCCCGATCCCGGGCTGATGTCCGCGGAGCGAACCGTGGTGGTGGCGACCCACCACTTGCCCAATGGGATTGGCTGTCGCGAACTACGCCTCGATCACCTGGACCTCACAACGACGCGGTAAGCCGCCATAGCGCCTCCCGGTCAACCGATTCCTCCAACGAGCTGATCACCAGGTCCGTCGCTCCCGCATCCAGGTAACGGCGCAACTGCTTGACGACGTCCTTCTCGGGCCCGACCGCGGCAAGCTCGGTCACGTTATCGACGTCCTCGCGAGCGATGACCTTCTGATACGACGGAATGGTCTGGTAGAAGCTCAGCTGTTCGGCGGCAACGGAGCGCGCGGTGTCCGCGTCTTCCGACAACACCACCGGCACCGCGGCGATGATCCGCGGCGCGGGGCGCCCGGCGTCGGCGGCCGCTTTCGTGATCGCCGGCGCGATGAACTCGCCGATGGTGCGGGGGCCGGCCAAATAGGGCAGTGTGCCGTCGGCGAGCTCGCCGGTGACACGTAACGCCTTGGGCCCCATCGCAGCGACGTACACGGGCACAGGTGTACCGCCTGGGACGTGCACCGGCCATGCGGAGCTCGCGCTCAGCTGGGCACCGTGAAAGTCGACGCCGGCGGTGTCGAAAACGGAGCGCAGGATGGTCAGGTGCTCGCGCAGGCGCTCGATCGGCTTGGACCAGTCGACACCGAAAGTCTGGCGCTCGATGATGTGGCTGCCCAACCCGAGTCCGAGGCTGAAGTGGCCGTGTGCGGCGGCCTGCGCCGTCTGCGCCAGCGAGGCGACGATCAGCGGGTGGCGCGGGTTGATCGGCACCACCGAGGTGCCGACGCCGAGCCCCGGCACGGCGGCTCCGATCAATCCCGCCAATGTGATCGCGTCGTAGTCCGACCGCTGCGCCAGCCATATCTGGCCGACGCCGAGTTCGTATGCGCGCCTGGCCTGCCCGATCACGTCATCGACGAGGTTGGGGACGTCTGGACGCGCCGTGATGATGATTCCAGTAGTCATGACGCGACCAACACACTTGGGGCCGTGGGCATTCCTCTCGAATCTCGACGATCCGAACGGCAGCCCGTCAGAGGTGTCGCCGACGCGGCATGAACTCGAGCGACAACAGAACCAGCAACAAGGGAACCAGCTGAGTCAGCGTCACCAGCGCGTACCGTCGGGCATCCAGCGCGTGGAATTTGCGCACATAGCGGTACAGCGACTCGAGTGCGATCAGCGGGTCCAGAAAGTGGATCAATCGGTAAAAGATGCGTTGCGGCCTGCCGCGGTTCTTGTCCTCGAAGATTTCCGGGAACGCCGCGAAGGCAAGCGATACCCGTTGCGCCCCTTCGTCTTTGGCGGCATTGATCATGTCGACGCTGAGCCGCTCGTCGATTCCGTTGGGAGCCCCACGACGACGCCACGGTACGTCGAGGCTGATTTCGCTGCCACCGCCCGCGGTCGCGTATCGGTGGAATCCCTGCACCCGACCGGAGGCGTCCCTGGCAATGATCAGCCGTATTCCAGGAAAGCGGCCCTCCAGTACGCCATCGAGGTTCATATAGAACCCGCGGTCGGTGTGGGCGCCGCTGGGTGAGGCTCGCACCACGTCGATCAACTCGGCGAGTTGCGCATCGTCGAGCTCCTGCTCTGACACGATCTCGGTCGTGATGCCGGCGTTGTGGGTGCGCTTCACCGCCTGACGCAGATTGCGGAACTTGCGGCCGACCATCTCGAAATTGGCGACGTCGACCACGACGTCGCAGCCAATCGGTATGGGCCGCAACGACTGTCCGATCACGGCGGGGTCGGTCCACAGCTGGAGCCGTCGCTCACTGCATCCCACTACGGCGATCCGCCAACCGCGGGTATGGCACATTGCGGCGAAGTCCGCGACCAGCTCGGGGAATTGGGCTTCGTCGCCGACCGGGTCACCACCGACCACCGCAAACCCCATCCGCGTCCGGTACGCCAGCGCGGCGGTCCCGGTTGCGTTGAAGTGATAGCTCTTGCCGGTTTGCATCGCGAACGGCGCCAACGGATCGGCGGTGGTGGCGTCGATCAATCTCCACACTCGCGGTAAGTCCGCGGGCTGGGGACGCGAGGACGTCGCCCACATGAGCACCACGCCGGATCCGGCGATCAGCACGTCGCCGAGCAGATCGAACGCCAGCACGTGCGCACCCAGGCCTGCCAGCAGAACCAGCCCGGCCGCCGTGGCGTGCAGCGCGGTCACCGGACGCCCCAGGAAGATGCCACGCGCGATGAAGGCCACCGCGGCCAGCACCGTCAGTGACCAGCCCAGCCGTCCCGCATAGTGCCATTCCGGGTGGTCGTAATGGTGGGCAAGAATCACCACCAGCCAACAGGTTGCGCACAGCAGCGCCAATGCACCGGTCCAGCGGGCGATTCGGGAGTCGACGTGAACGACGATCCGTTCGCCCGCGCGAACCCTCGGCACCACATCTGCCGCCGGCCCGTTCACCCTTACCTCCCGATGCGCTGTCGGTCAGCTGAGCGGCATCCCGCCGCCTGTGCCATCGACTACCCGGCTACCAATAAATTACGCTGATCGCCGGCGTCACTGAGCCCATTCCGAACGGTTGCCCGGCATGGTTCGTTCTGCTTATCGGCGCGCGGCCGGAAAATATTTCAGGACGCCTTCCTGCACCACGGTGGCGAGGAGCTGGCCGGAGCGATCGAAGAAATGGCCGGTGCCCAGGCCGCGTGAATCTGCGGCCACCGGCGACGACGTCGAATACAGCACCCAGTCGCCGAAATTGACGGGTCGGTGAAACCACACCGAGTGATTGGCCGACGCCGCGAAGATGCGATCGAATCCCCACGACAGCCCGTGCCTGGTGATGACCGAATCCAGCACTGTGGTGTCCGACGAATACAGCATGGTCGCGGTGTGCAGCACGGGGTCGTCGGGCAGCGCGCCCAAGGCTTTGAGCCAAACCCGGTTGTGCGCGAGCCGCTCGCCCTTCTCCCGCATCACCCAGGCCGGGTCATTCGTGTAGCGCCATTCGATCGGCTGCAGGGCGTTGACGAAATGCGGAACGGTTTGCTCGTAGCCGCGCAGCAGCTCGCCGATCGGCGGCAGGGTGTGCGGCTCGGGCACGTCCGGCGGACTGACAGCGTGCTCGAGCCCGCGGCCGCCGGACATGTAGGAGATCATCGCCGACGAGAGCAATGTGCCGTCCTGCACCGCGTCGACCCGGCGGTTGGCGAAGCGCCGCTCGTCACGTAGCCGGACCACCTGGAATTCGATGTCCTTTGACGTGTCACCGCCGTTGATGAAATGCACCGACACGGCACTCGGCGGCAAGTCGTCGCGGGTGAGGCTACGAGTACTGGCGACGAACGACTGCGCCACCAGCAACCCGCCGAATGTGCGCATCGGGTTCTTGCTCGGGTGAGATCCGATGAACCGGTCGTCGGCGACGCGCTTGAGGTCCAGTACCGTCAGCAGTTCCTCGAAGTCCGACACTGATGCAGCCTAATTGCCCGGTCTCAAGCGGCCACTTCGCCTAGTGCGGGATTTTGTCGAGGATGGCGTGGGCGAGGTCGACGGCTTGGTTGTTGATGCCCACCCGACACGCCCATATGTCGGCGACCACGTTGTTGCGGACCTCTAGCGCGCGCTGACATCCGCCGGTCTGCGGCTGCTCGGAGGGACCGTTCCAGCGTTGCGGCAAAGATATGCCGGACTCGGTTTTGCTGACCGTCCCGAACTTCCACTGCGTCGGGGCGCTGTTTGGGTAGGTGATCGTGAAATCACTGCCGGCGCATCCCGACCACCGGGTCGTCTGGTCGGCGAGCGATTTTTGCGCGGCCGCAGCGGTGGGAAACTCGATCACGGCCTGCAAGATCTCGAACGCGATGGGAACTGGGCCGGGTTCGTGGACAGCTTGCACGCGTGCGGCACTCCATCCGGCATCGGCATACACCGAAACCTGCGCCGGGGCATAGGCGCCGACGCAGTCTTTCTGCGCGATGACCCTGCTTTCGTCGATTAAGGTGTCGGCCGACTTGAACACCGCGAGCTGGGAGGCGCCCATGATCTGGGCGACTTCTTCCGGTGTGAGCAGCAACCCGTCGAGCACCTTGGGCGGCAGCGGTGCGATGGGCGTTGACGGGGGACTCGACGTGACGGGCGCAGACGTCGGCCCGGCAGATTTGCGACCCCCATCCGAGCGGTGGCTGAGGGCGATGGCGCCGACCGCGGCAGCGGCCAGCACCACGACGGCCAGCGCTGCCAGCATCAGCTTGCCCCGCCGCCGGCGTGGCGGGACGGGAGCGGGGATGGGACCAAAACCCGGCGCGCCCCAGTGCGTGGGTGCCGCGCCGAAACCCGGCTTGGTATGGGGACCACCGCCCTGCCACCAAGGCGGGTTGCTTCCCGCGGCGGTGGGATAGGACGTGACCTGGGCAGCCGGGATCGGTTGCCAGGGCGCAGTGACCGCGATGTTGCGCTCGCGCAGCAAGCCGCGGGCGGCGTCGGCGAGCTCGCGCGCGGAGGCGAACCGCTGTGCGGGATCTTTGGCCATCGCCTTGGCGATCACCGCATCCATCCCGGGCGGTAGGCCCGCCACGTGATCGCTGACCCGCGGTGGCGGTGCCTGCAGGTGGGCCGCTATCACCGCCGGCATCCCGGACGCGGTCGAGTAGGGAGTCTTGCCGGTCAGCATTCGAAACAGCGTGCAGCCCAACGAGTACAGGTCGGCGCGCCCGTCGATCACGCCCCCGGCCAGCACCTCGGGGGCCGCATAGGCGATGGTGGCCACCAACGACCCGGTCGCGGTCAAACCGGCATCGTCATAGGCGCGGGCGATCCCGAAGTCACCTAATAAGACGCGTTCATCGGCACCGATCGGCCCCGAGAGCAAGAAGTTGGCGGGTTTGACGTCCCGGTGCACTACGTGGTGGGCGTGCGCGTAATCCAGCGCCTTGGCGACCTCGCCGACGATGTGAACCGCCCGCGCCGGGGTCATGGCTCCGGCCCGCAGCGCCGCCTCGGCGTCGGTGCCGTCGACGAATTGCATTGCGATCCACAGCAGCCCGTCGTCGGTCTGGCCGCGCCGATAGATGGAGACGATGTTGGGATGATCCAGCCTTGACGCCACGTCGGCTTCGCGAATAAACCGAGTCCGAAACTCGTCGTTGTGGGATAACTCGGCGCTGAGCACCTTCAGTGCGTCGCGGCGTGGCAACTCCGGGTTGGCGACCAGATACACCGCGCCCATGCCGCCGGCACCCAACACGCGCTCAACCCGGTAGCCGGCCACCACCGAGCCGACGCTCAGCATATGCACCGGATCGCCGGGCCGGACGGGTTGCGCGCAGTGATCCGGTCAGCCCGTACCGCTGTCTTCACCCTTGCCGAGAAAGCGACTCGGGGGACGGAGAACAACCCGGTCATCACCGTGCCTCGGTACCACGTTCGGCGGCCATGCGACAAAATTACCGGGCACGGCGCATCGACGGTGAGACGCGGCAGCCCATCGATCCTGTGCGCTCGGCTGTGCGTCACGCCGTAGGCGCCCGAAGTCATGCGGCTGATGGCTGGTACTGATCTACTACGCCATGTAGTATTTAGTCTCGGTATTGGATCGAGGTGCCGAGGTGTGTCTGGTGAGATGGAGCATCGCGCAATGGGGGCTGTTGATCATCTCAGCGCTGCACGTGATCCAGGCAGTGGTCGGGTTCATTGCCGAACCAAGCTTCGCCACGGGTCCTGGGGCGCCGACGGTGCAGGTACTTGGGATGGATTACAACGGCTGGCATGCCGTCGCCGGCTTGGCCCTATTCGCGCCCGGACTAGTATTCGCACTGCGCAAATCGTGGTCAGTGCTCTATTTGGTGGCCGCCGCCGCAGCAGGAGTCCTGCCGGGCATTTGGGCCCTGTTCTCCCACCAGGTCGCGTACGTTTTCACGTTTCCCCACAACCTGACTGACGCTGTGGTGCACGTCGTGACCGCAGCAGTAATGCTGACCGTGGCCGTTGTCCAAATCCGCATCGACGGCGGCGTTAGACACTCACTCGCCGATCTGAGACGAGCTCCCTAGACGTCATCCTCGCCGATCCGGTGCACATGGATCAGGTTGGTCGAACCAACCGTTCCCGGTGGGGCGCCGGCGACGATGACCACCAGATCGCCTTTCTTGTAGCGGCCCAGTTCCAGCAACGATTTGTCGACCTGGCGGATCATGCCGTCGGTGGAGCTCATCTTCGGCACGATGAATGTCTCGGTACCCCAGGTCATGGCGAGCTGGCTGCGCACCTCCGGCCATGCGGTGAACGCCAGCAGCGGCAACGGCGTGTGCAGGCGGGCGAGCCGGCGCACGGTGTCGCCGGACTGGGTGAACGCAACCAGCGCCTTGGCGTCGAGCCGCTCTCCGATGTCGCGGGCGGCATACGAAATCACTCCCCGCTTGGTGCGCGGCACATGCGTCAAAGGTGGTGCGGCCGTTGAGTTTTCCTCGACCGCGCAGACGATCCGCGACATAGTCCGGACAGCGGCCAGCGGGTACTTGCCCACCGAGGTCTCCCCGGACAGCATCAGCGCGTCGGCGCCGTCGAGCACCGCGTTGGCAACGTCGGAGGCCTCGGCTCGGGTGGGCCGCGAATTCTCGATCATCGAGTCGAGCATCTGCGTCGCGACGATCACAGGTTTCGCGTTCTCCCTGGCCATCTGGATGGCCCGCTTCTGCACCAACGGCACCTCTTCGAGCGGCAACTCGACGCCCAGGTCGCCGCGGGCCACCATGATGGCGTCGAAAGCCAGCACGATGGCTTCCAGATTGTCGATGGCTTCCGGCTTTTCCAGCTTGGCGATCACCGGTACCCGGCGCCCTACGCGATCCATCACCTCATGGACCAGCTCGACATCGGACGGTGAGCGCACGAAGGACAATGCGACCAGGTCGACGCCGAGTTCCAGCGCGAAGGTGAGATCCTCGATGTCCTTGTCGGACAGCGCTGGAGCGGTCACGTTCATCCCTGGTAGTGACAACCCCTTGTTGTTGCTGACCGGACCACCTTCGGTGACGGTGCAGATGACGTCGTCGCCGTCGATGCCGGATACCACCAGGCCGACCTTGCCGTCGTCGACGAGAACCCGGTCGCCGACCACCGCGTCCTGGGCGAGCTTCTTGTAGGTGGTCGACACCCGGTCGTGGCTGCCTTCGCAGTCCGCGACGGTAATCCGAACCGATTCACCGTCCGCCCAGTAGGTGGGCCCGGTGGCGAAGCGTCCCAGCCTGATCTTGGGACCCTGCAAATCGGCGAGGACGCCGACCGCGCGGCCGGTGGCATCCGAGGCGGCCCGCACCCGCTCGTAGACGACCTTGTGGTCGGCGTAGTCGCCGTGGCTGAAGTTCATTCGGGCGACGTCCATTCCGGCCTCGACCAGCGCCTGGATTGCCTCCTCCGATTGGGAGGCAGGGCCGAGGGTGCAGACGATTTTCCCGCGTCGCGTCACGCCGAATCAGCATAGTCGCGCTCTTCGGCCATTGGGGTCACTCGAAAAGCGCGCCGGGGCGACCGATCGATGGACTCAAGCACGGCGCACGTGGCGGCTAGGCGGCGTGTAGGTCGATGAGGGTGATGGTGATGGCGGTTTCGACTTCGCTGAGGTCGATTCGTGGGCTGGGTAGTGGTGGGGCGGTGGACCGGTAGTGTGCGCCGGTGGGGGTGATGAATTCGGCGGTGTGCGTATGGTTTTCGTCGATGCTCGTGTTGACCTGCCAGCCGGGGGCTTCTTTGGCGTAGTTGCAACGTTCGCACAACCCGAGCCCGTTGCCGGCGCTGGTGGGTCCACCTTGGGCCCAGGGGTCGGCGTGGTCGGTGTGGCGGATGGGCGCATCGCAGTGGGGGGTGCGGCAGCGTTGATCGCGTAGGGCGATGAAGCGGGCCAGGCCGCGCGGGAAGCGCCGGGCCCGGCTTTCCATGGCCACCAGTGCTCCGCTGCGCGGGTGGACATAGAGCCGGCGCAGGGTGGCGCGGGTGCGCCGGTCGGTGGCCGCGCCGGCCACCATGGCCCGTGCCACCGCGGCGGGGATGGGCCCATAGCCACTGAGCTGGGCCGGCGTGGTGTCGCCGGCGAGCAAGGTGGCATCGGAGAGCACCAGGTTCACCGCGATCGGGGTAGGTACCGCTGCGGCGCGCCCGGTGAGGCGTTCGATCAGGGTGTCAGCCATCACCTGCCCGCGGGTGCGCCCGTCGAAGGTGGTGTCGGCGGCGCGGCGCAACGCGGCGTAGGCGGCCACCCCCTGGGCGACCGGTAGCAGGGCGGTCAAATAGGTCATGGTGTCGGGGGCGGGCCGGATGCTGACCGTGCGCTCGGCGTCGGCCTTGGCGGCCCGTTCCACCACGGCGTGCGGGTCCAGCCGGTAGGCAATCGCCTGGGCCGCCGCGGCGATGCGGGCATCGCCCATCCCGTCCAGATTGGCCACATCGGCGCACAACTCGGCATCCAGCGCCCGGCGGTCATCGACGTCCAGGCAGGCTGATTCGCGCACGATCAAGGTGGCCCGCCATTCCGAGAGCGCCCCGGATTCCAGCGCGGCCAAGGTGTGCGGCATCTCGTGCACCAACGCCTTGGCAAAACCCAGATGCCGATTGCCCCGCGCCGGAGAGTCGCGGCGGGCCAAGGCGATCTCACTGGCCACCCCCCGCCCGCGCCGCGCGGCCGGCACCCCGGCGCCGGCCTCGGCGGACCGGCGCGATGCGTCCAGCGCCGCGGCCGCACGCGCCTGTCCGGCGGCGGCGGCGGCCTTGATCCGCTCGAGTTCACCGATGCGCGCGATCAACGCCGCTTCATCAGACGCCGGATCCACCACCGCCAAGGAATCGCACATGTGTTCGACTATACCCGAGGGCGACGACAAGTCGCCCGCCCAACCACGAGCGGGTGCACGATCCGCGGCATGCCGCGCCACACGGCGTCGTCGGCCACGACATCTAGGCCGCAGGCGCGTATCAGCTCGATGGTTGCGCGGTTGCAGCGACAGCCGCCCGCGAAGTGGCGCCACGGCTGTTCCAGTTTGTCCTGCCAGGAGGCAAGGGACCGCGAGTTCGCGCGCACGTGTTCGATGAACAGCAACTGCCCGTCCGGCCGAAGCACGCGCGCGATCTCGCGCAGCGCGCCTTCCGGGTCATCGACGGTGCACAGGACGAGCGTGGAGACGACGGTGTCCACTGACGCATCGGGCAGCGGTAAGCGCTCAGCCGGCGCGTCGATGATCCGTGCGACGCGGCCATGCCGTTGCAGGCGACGAGTGAGTCTTCGGCGCATCGCGGCAACGGGCTCGGCAACCACGAGTTCGGCGGTCCCGGCGGGATAATGCGCCACGTTCAGCCCCGTGCCGGCGCCGATCTCGACAACACGCCCGCGGGCGCTGCCGAGGAGCGCGCGTCGCCGGCTCCGCATGCCCGCGATCTCGCCCAGCCAGCAAAACGGGTCATACAGAATCGCGAGAATCCGCAGCCATGCCGCAGAAGGAGGGGTCGTCCGAACGTCGGTGGTTGCAATATCGGTCACGGCGCGAACGTATCGTTGGCCGCATCCCGCGGGCATCGCTCAGCGGGGCCATCTTTCGCGGCTGGCCCGTTCCGGCTATCTCAAAGCAATCCGAGACGCGCGGCCTCGGCGACTGCGGCGGTTCGTGAGGTGCGACCCAGCTTGCTGCGGATGTTCGCGACGTGACGGTGAACGGTATGCGGGCTCAGCACCAGCTGCACCGCGATCTCGCGATCGCTCAGACCCCGCGCGACGCAGGCAAGGATCTCGCGCTCGCGAGTGGAGAGCAGATCGGCCTCGGGCTCGCTCGCATGTTGTGGCGGGGCAGGCGTCAGCGACTCGCGGCACGCGCGGACGACGGAATCGACGTCGCCGTGCCAGGGGAAGTGCGCGCTCCCCTGCAGTGGGACGAACGTCGCGCCCGGAATCGCGGCCGCGACCTCGCGGCCCAGCCGGTACGGCACGGCGCGGTCGTCGCGGCGATGCACGACCCACGCCGGCCGGCGGATAAGCGGAAGATGCGCGCGAACGTCGAGGCGATAGACCAGACCCAGCAACGCCGCGGCGGTCTCGGCGGTCGCGGCCTCCCGCTGGAACCGCGCGAAGCGCTCGTGCTCGGCAGAGTCCGCGCCACCGAGGAAGATGTTGCTGAGCAGGCGCGAGCCGAGTCCCCAATGCGCGCGCACCGCCGCCAGGATCGCGGTCGCCACGCCGGGAGCAGTAATCGCCGCGCCATCCGCGTATGACCCGTAAAGCACGAGATGTTCGACGCGCTCGGGATACATTGCGGCAAAAGCGATTGCGGTACAGCTTCCGCATGAGCCGCCGAAGAGCGACACGCGATCCAGCTCAAGTTCGTCGACGAGCGCACGCAGCATCGCTACTTCCCCGTCGATGGTCAGATCCGACTCTCGCAGGGTGCGGTCGGACATGCCCACACCCGGCCGGTCATAGCGGATCAGTGTGTATTTGTCGGCGACGCCTTCCCAGAACCGCCGAAATCCCGTGCTCTGCCAGTCAAGTTCGAGGTGGCTCACCCACCACGCCGGAGCCACAAGTGGCGGACCGTCGCCACGGATCTCGTACGCCACGCGGCGACCGTCGAGCGGAAGGAACCGGATCTCGGACATCTCGACCATCGCCACGAGCCTCACCCGGCGAGAATTGTCGGGACCAACGGGAAACCGGGCAGGTTACGGAGCACCGTCCAGGCGATCGCCAACACCATGATCGTCACCGATACCGGTGCCGGCATCAGCGACCGGCCTTGGCGATACCGCAGGACGAGCCATCCGGCCAGCAGCGGGATGCCGACCAGCGCGAAGATGTTGTCGTTGATGGCGGCGACAAAATCGCCGTGCAGCAGGTCATGCACCATCCGAAGGCCGCCGCAGAATGGACAATTCCAGCCGGTGAGCAACTTGAACGGGCACAGCGGATAGACCGAATGCGGATTGTGCGGGTCGACCAGCCCGATGTACCCCAGCGCGCCGGTCAGCAGCGCCCCCGAAGCAATCGCGGTGTAGTGAAGACCGCGACGCCGATGCCCTGAGCACACGGGAGTCGACGGCTGGGGTGGGCCGAACTCTGCGGGACCGCGCTGCGACGGATTGGTCACCGCTTCAGGATGCCAGATTAGCTACGGCCTTGGACGACGGTAACTGTCCCCAGGGTGCTACCGCCCCAGCCGCGATCTCAGGCTTCTCATCCGCTGCCGCCAGCGCTCTCGGGGTGAGCCAGCTGTGTCCGGCACGCCCGGGGTGGAGGGTGGCGTCGCCTTGTCGTCATCGGCCTGCTCGAGATCGGGGGCTTGGGCGTCGACTTCGGCGTCCGTCGTCTCGTCTGAATCCTGTTCGTCGACCACATCCGCCGACTGCTCGGTGGGTTCTTCCTCTGCCTCCGATTCGACGGGTTCGGGCTCGCTGGCATCGGGCTCGACGGCGTCCGGCTCGGGGGTTTTCGGCTCGTCGGCAACCTCTACTTCCGGGGTTTCCGATTCGCCGACCTCGGCCTCCGGTTCCGCGGCTTCGGCTGCAGTGACTTCCGGCGCCGCGACTTCCGGCGCCGTCTGCTCAGCCTCGACGATCTCTGCGGCGTCAACTTCGTCGGCCTGAGGCTCCCCGACCTCAGGTTCCTCGACCTCAGCCCCTGCGGGCTCGGTCTCGCCTTCAGTCTCCGACGCTGCAACCTCGGCCGTTTCCGGCTCTGCCACTTCGGGTTCGGCAAGCTCCGGCTCTGCGGCTTCCGGCTCGGCGGCCTGAGCCTCCTCGACCTCCGGCTCCTCGACCTCAGCCTCTGCAGGCTCGGTCTCGTCTTCAGTCTCCGACGCTGCAACCTCGGCCGTTTCCGGCTCTGCCACTTCGGGTTCGGCAGGCCGCGACTCGTCGGCTTCTGCCGCCGCGGCCTCAGGCGCCGCAACTTCGAGGCTCGCTGCCTTCTGCCTCCTGGACCGAAGCCTTCGCAGCCATCCGCCGGACTGCGGTTCGGCGACGCCAGGCGAAGCGGCTTCTGGCGCTGCGACTTCCGGCGCCGTCTCCTCGGCTTCGACGACTTCTGCGGCCTCGGGCTCGACGACGTCCGGCTCTGCAGCCTCGGCCTCTGCCACTTCTGGCTCCGCGCCCTCCTCTGTCGCACTCTCCTCGTGCTGCGCCACTTCGGAAAAATCAACCAGCTTGTCGTCTTCTCTCGGACCCGCCGGCGCTTCGATGGTCGTCGGCGCGTCCGCCGCAACAGGCGCCAGCTCGGCCTCGGGTTCAGGTTCTGACACCTGCTTGGCGACCGGCTCAGTGCCACGCAAGGTCGCGGGTTCTTCACGACCCTTCGTCGCCAGAATGATGTAGACGACAGCCCCGATGAACACGAATGTCGATGTGAACGAATTGATCCGAATGCCGGCGATGTGTGTGGCGGCATCGTCGCGAAGCAGCTCGATCCAGAATCGGCCGACGCAGTACAGGGCGACATAGAGTGCGAACAGTCGCCCATGGCTGAGCTTGAAGCGCCGGTCCAGGTAAATCAATGCGGCGAATACAACGACATCCCAAATCAATTCGTAGAGAAAGGTCGGGTGTACGACGGCGGCCTGGACGCCGGTGGACACACCGTCAAGCGAATGAACACTTGAGGGAATCTTCGAATCTTGGCATAACTTGTCGAATCCGGATGGATCCGTGCGGCAGAAGATCTTCAATCCCCACGGCAACGTGGTTTCCCGGCCATAGAGCTCTTGGTTGAAGTAATTCCCGAGCCGACCGATGGCCTGCGCCAAAATAATTCCCGGGGCAATCGCGTCCCCGAACGCGGGCAACGGAATTCCGCGACGCCGGCAGCCGATCCAAGCACCGAAGCCGCCGAGGGCTACTGCGCCCCAGATGCCCAAGCCGCCGTCCCAGATTCGCAGCGCCGCCCAAAACCCGGCACCGTCCGGCCCGAAATATGTTTTCCAATCTGTGGCCAGGTGGTACAGGCGGCCGCCGATCAGGCCGAAAGGCACCGCCCACAGCGCGATGTCGTAGACCACCCCGCGTCGCCCGCCACGGGCTTCCCAGCGCCGGTCGCTGATCAGCAGAGCGACCACGATGCCGACGATGATGCACAGCGCATACGCGCGAATGGGTATCGGCCCGAGGTGCCAGACCCCGCGCGAGGGGCTGGGGAAGGACGCAAGCCAGATCATCGTCATGCGGACAACCTTTGTCGCACACCGGCAGCGAGTTCACCGGTCAGTGCACGCAACCTCGGCAAACCATCGGTCAGCGCCGACACCAACGCGGAACCGACGATGACGCCGTCGGCGTAGCCGCCGATCTGCGCGGCTTGCCGTCCCGAGCGCACCCCCAAGCCGACGCCAACAGGTATGTCAGACACTGCTTTTACCCTCCCCACCAGCTCGGGTGCGGCGTCCGACACCGCATCACGCGCCCCGGTTACCCCCATTGTCGATGCGGCATAGACGAATCCGCGCGACGCCTCGACGGTGCTGGCCAGACGCTGTGATGTTGACGACGGCGCCACCAGGAAGATCCGATCCAGGCGATGTTCGTCGGATGCCGCCAGCCACTGTTCCGCCTCGTCGGGAATGAGATCGGGAGTGATGATTCCGTGCCCGCCTGCCGCTGCGAGATCGCGGGCGAACGCGTCAACGCCGTAACGCAGCACCGGATTCCAGTAGGTCATCACGACCGCTCGTCCACCGGCATTGCTTATCGCCTCGACCGCAGCCAGCGTGTCCCGAACCCGGACCCCGCCACGCAGCGCGGCCTCGGTGGCTCGCTGGATGGTGGGCCCGTCCATGCCGGGGTCCGAATACGGAACTCCGACTTCGACTATGTCACAACCAGATTCGACAAGGGCAGTCATCGCATCCAGCGACGTCGGCACATCTGGAAACCCGGTGGGCAGGTAGCCGATCAATGCCGCGCGGTTGTCCTGACGGCATGACCGGAAAACCGTTCCGAGCCTGCTTGTTTCGTTCTGTCCGACAATCATCGTCAGCTCGAATCCGATTGCTTGCCCAGCAACCCGAACCACTTGGCGGCCGTCTCGACGTCCTTGTCCCCGCGACCCGACAGGTTCACCACAATGACCGCCCCCTTACCCAGCTCGGGGCCCAGCTGCAACGCACCGGCCACCGCATGCGCGGATTCGATGGCCGGGATGATGCCTTCCGCACGGCACAACAGCCGGAACGCGTCCATTGCCTCGGCATCGGTGATCGGCCGATACTCGGCACGTCCGGTTTCCCTGAGCCAGGCGTGTTCGGGGCCCACCCCCGGGTAGTCCAAACCCGCTGAGATGGAATGGGATTCGATGGTTTGGCCATCGTCGTCCTGCAGCAGATAAGAAAAGGACCCTTGGAACGCTCCCGGGGAGCCGCCGGTGAACGTCGCGGCGTGCCGACCAGTCTCGACGCCGTCGCCCGCGGCTTCGAATCCGACCAGGCGCACGCCCGGGTCGTCGAGGAAAGCGTGAAAGATACCGATGGCGTTGGAACCTCCGCCGACGCACGCGGTCACCGCGTCCGGCAACCGGCCGGTCTGATCCTGGATCTGCGCGCGTGTCTCCAGTCCGATGATGCGCTGGAAATCACGCACCATGGTCGGGAACGGGTGCGGCCCCGCGGCGGTGCCGAAGCAGTAATAGGTGTTGTGGGCGTTGGTAACCCAATCCCGGAACGCCTCGTTGATAGCGTCTTTCAGTGTTTGCGACCCAGTCTCGACCGACACCACCTCGGCACCGAGCAGTCGCATCCGCGCCACATTGAGCGCCTGCCGAGCGGTGTCAACCGCGCCCATATAGACGATGCAGTCCAGGCCGAGCAGCGCGCACGCGGTGGCCGTCGCCACCCCGTGTTGGCCCGCCCCGGTCTCGGCGATCACCCGAGTCTTACCCATTCTGCGCGCCAGCAAGGCCTGCCCGAGAACGTTGTTGATTTTGTGAGAACCGGTGTGGTTCAAGTCTTCTCGCTTGAGGAAGATTCGTGCCGAGCCGGCGTGCTGGCCCAGGCGCTCGGCCTCATACAGCGGCGACGGCCTACCGGCATAGTTCGCCTGCAACTTGTCCAGGCTATCGAGGAAGTCCTGATTGACCCGTTCCTTGTCGTAGGCGGCGGTGACCTCCTCGATGACCGCCATCAGCGCCTCGGGGACGTAGCGACCGCCGTAAACGCCGAAATGCCCGCCGGAATCCGGGTCGTGGCGAGTGGGTTCGGCGATTGCAGCGCTGGTGCGTGGAAGGCCTGGGCGGGATAGATCTGACATCACCGATGCTCGAAGCGCACGCGGCTCATCAACGGCTAGCGAGCCGGTTTCGGACAGGATGGATGGGTACCGGCGGTGACCAAATCGGCAACGGCCGCACGGGGATCACCACTTTTGACCAGACCTTCACCGACCAACACGGCGTCGGCGCCGGCACCGGCGTAGGCCAACAGATCGCCCGTGTGGCGCACACCCGATTCGGCGATCCGGATCACGTTGCTGGGCAGCCCAGGTGCGATGCGGGCGAAGCAATCCCGATCGACCTCGAGGGTCGCGAGGTCCCGCGCATTGACGCCGATCACCTTGGCGCCGGCCTTCAATGCCCGGTCGGCTTCCTGCTCGGTGTGCACCTCGACAAGGGCGGTCATGCCGAGTGATTCGGTGCGGTCCAGCATCGACACCAACGCCGACTGGTCCAGCGCGGCGACGATGAGCAACAACATGTCGGCGCCGTGGGCTCGGGCCTCGTGAATCTGATAAGGCTGCACCACAAAGTCTTTGCGCAATATCGGAATCGACACCGCGGCACGCACCGCGTCAAGGTCGTCGAGCGAACCCTGAAACCGTCGCTCCTCGGTCAGCACGCTGATGATGCGCGCACCGCCGTCCTCGTAAGCCCGTGCCAGCTTTGCCGGATCGGCGATGGTGGCCAGTGTCCCCGCCGACGGGCTGGCGCGCTTCACCTCGGCGATGACACCGATGCCGGGCTCGCGCAGCGCGGCCATCACGTCCAGCGGTGGTGGTGCTGCGGCGGCGGCAGCCTTGATCTCCGAGAGGCTCACGACGGCTTCGCGCGCGGCAACATCGGCCCGGACTCCCTCGAGGATGGAGTCAAGGACGGTTGCCGGACTCATGCCTGCGTTTCCTCTCCACTGCAGTCCCACTGCCATTGCACTGCCCTCGCACTGTCGCTGCGGCCTGCCAGCCGAATTCCGCGACGTTCATGAAGGGTAGCGGCCGTCGGCGCGCGGTTCGTCACCGACCCTCGGTGTCCGGCTCGCGGGACGAATCGGTCGGGTCGTGTCCCTCGTCGAGGGCGTCCCAGATCATCCGCTCCGACATGCCGCCGTCCGATGCGGGGGTGTCGCCCTGGTTAGCGTCGTCGCCGCGGGCCATGGATCGGCGCGTCGCAGGTGCCGCATATTTCGCGGTGGTCTGTGGGTCGGCCCCGAAGATCACCGCAGAGCGCATCAACAGCACAGCGGCACCTAAGGCGCACACGGCTGAGGCGACGGCGATCCCTGCTCCCCAGTAATGCCGCTCGCTACCCACCAACGACGCCATCGAGATATGCGCCAAATCGGCGCCGCGCGCCGCCACGTCCGGAATCACCCACAGACTGATGCCCAGATACCCGACGGCGAAGCTGATCGCCGCCAGCAGCCCGGCCACCAGCCGCATCGGCCAGCCACGCACCGCGACGGCAGCCACGGCGGTGGCGAGCAACACCAACGCCAGCGGTACCAAAGCCGTCGACCATGACGCGCCGGACAACGTCACCGATTTAGGCGGGCCGAGCCCGTCGAACGACCGGACGACCACCCACGGCAATCGCGATGCCGTCCACAGCAGACCCGCCGCGACCACCAGCAACGCCTGCGCGATCCGGATCATCGAGCGGCTGGTCAGCCGACTCGTGGGTTCAGCGGCCACGGCCACCCGCCTCCGGACTGGCCAGCGTCTCGGCCGCGGCGACGGCAGCCAGCACGGCGCGGGCCTTGTTGGTCGCCTCGTTGTATTCGTAAGGTCCGTTGGAGTCGGCGACCACCCCGCCGCCGGCCTGCACATATGCGGTGCCATTGCGCATCAGCGCGGTGCGGATGGCGATCGCGAAGTCGGCGTTCCCCGCGAAGTCGAGATAGCCGACCACGCCGCCGTACAGACCGCGACGGGTCTTCTCCACCTCTTCGATCAGCTCCATAGCGCGGACTTTCGGCGCCCCCGACAGGGTGCCGGCCGGGAAGCAGGCGGTCACCGCGTCCAACGCGGTGCGGCCCTGGTCCAGTAACCCGGTCACCGTGGACACCAGATGCATGACGTGGCTGTAGCGCTCGATGTGGCTGTAATCCTCGACGCGCACAGTGCCGGGTCTGCAGACCCGGCCCAGGTCGTTTCGTCCCAGGTCCACCAGCATCAAATGTTCGGCGAGTTCCTTCTCGTCGGTCAGCAGCTCCTTCTCGAGCAGCTGATCCTCTTCCTCGTTCTGCCCGCGCCAGCGGGTCCCGGCAATCGGATGTGTCGTTGCCCGGCCGTCGCTGACGGTGACCAACGCCTCCGGGCTAGAGCCGACGATCGAAAAGTCTATTCCCCCATCATTATTCGGCACCTGCAGCAGATACATGTAGGGGCTTGGATTAGTGACCCGCAGAATCCGGTACACGTCGATCGGATCGACATCGGTGTCCACCTCGAAGCGCTGCGACGGCACCACCTGAAAGGCTTCGCCCGCGGCTATCTGCTCCACCAGGTACTCGACGATCTTGCCGTATTCCTCGACGGTGCGCTGCGCTCGATGCCGTGGTTCGGGTCTGCTGAAGGTGGCGACGGTCGACGGCAGCGGCTGACCCAGCGCCGCGGTCATCACGTCCAGGCGTGCGACCGCGTCGTCGTAGGCCCAGTCGACCCGCTCGTCGGTTCCGTTCCAGTTGACAGCGTTGGCGATCAGCGTGATGGTGCCCTCGTGGTGATCGACTGCGGCCAGGTCGGTGGCCAGTAGCAGCAGCATGTCGGGCAATCGCAGGTCGTCGACGGCCAGCTCGGGTAGGCGTTCCAGACGCCGTACCAAGTCGTAGGCGAAGAAGCCGACCATGCCGCCCGACAGCGGCGGAAGCCCCGGCAGCGGCCCGGTGGCCAGCAGTTCCAGCGTGGCGCGCAACGCCTGCAACGGATCGCCGCCGGTGGGGGCGTCCTGCGGCACCGCGCCCAGCCATACCGCTTCACCGTCGCGCACCGTCAAGGCCGACGGCGATCCGGCACCGATGAATGACCAGCGCGACCAGGACCGGCCGTTCTCGGCGGATTCCAGCAGGAAGGTTCCGGGGCGATTGGCGGCGAGTTTGCGGTACGCCGACAGCGGGGTCTCGCTGTCGGCCAACACCTTACGGGTCACCGGAACCACGCGGTGTTCGGCCGCGAGCTGACGGAAGTCCTCGCGTGAGGTGGTGGCGGCGAGGTGGGCGTGCACCGGACCATCTTCCCAGATCCGGTGAGGCGGGCCGCGAGCGTAACCTGACGCCCATGAAAACTGGTGACATCGTGGCCGACTTCGAACTCCCCGATCAGACCGGAACGCCACGCAAGCTCAGCGACCTGCTTTCCGACGGGCCCGTCGTGCTGTTCTTCTATCCGGCGGCGATGACTGCGGGCTGCACCAAGGAGGCTTGCCACTTTCGGGATCTGGCTTCGGAATTCGCCACCTTGGGAGCCACCAGGGTGGGCATCAGCGTCGATCCCGTCGAGAAGCAGGCCAGGTTCGCCGAGACGCAGAACTTCGACTACCCGCTGTTGTCGGACAGCGACGGCAAGGTGGCGGCTCAGTTCGGCGTGAAGCGCGGTTTGCTCGGCAAGCTGATCCCGGTCAAACGCACCACCTTCGTCATCGACACCGACCGCCGCGTACTCGACGTGATCTCGAGCGAGCTCAGCATGGACACCCACGCCGACAAGGCGCTGGAGACGTTGCGCGCGAGGTAACCCAGCTGGCGCGAACAGACGCAAAATCCCCAATTTCGGCGGGCGAAATTGGGGATTTTGCGTCTGTTCGCCACACACTCAGGGGTTGGCGGCCAAGAACACGTAGGCCGCCAGCAGCACGATGTGCAATTCGCCCTGCAGCCGGGTGGCCCGGCCCGGCACCACGGTTAGCACGCTGATCACGACGGTCACCAGCAACAGCACCAATTGGATAGCACCCAGGCCCAGCAACAGCGGTCCCTTGATCCAGATTGAGGCAAGCGCGATAACCGGGATAGTGAGCCCAATGCTGGCCATCGCCGAGCCGTAGGCCAGGTTCAGGCTCGTCTGGATACGGCCCTGCCGCGCCGCTCGCGCCGCCGCAAGCGTCTCCGGCAACAACACCAACGCCGCGATCACCACGCCGACGAACGACCGCGGGAACCCGGCGGCCGCGACCGCATGGGCGATCGCCGGCGATTCCTGTTCGGCCAGACCCACCACCGCAACCAGCGCGACCAGCAGCAGCACCAGGCTGATCAGCGCGTCGCTGATGCTCGGCGGCTCCGCATGACTTTCGTCCTCGAAGAGGCTTTTTTGACCGCGCTGCGCGACGGGCAGGAAAAAGTCCCGGTGGCGCACCGTTTGGGTGAACACGAACAGTAGATAGAGCACCAGCGAAGCGATCGCGGCGAACGCAAGCTGCCCCGGTGTGAATTCTGGACCCCGCTGACCGGTGGTGAACGACGGCAACACCAGGCTCAACGTCGCCACCGAGGTCACCGTCGCCAGCGCCGCGCCACTGCCATGCGCGTTGAACAATGTCACGCCATAGCGGTGCGAACCGAGTAGCAGCGACAACCCCGCGATTCCGTTGGTGGTGATCATCAGAGCTGCGAAGGCGGTGTCTCTGGCCAGGGTGGCCGCCTCGTTTCCGCCCTCTGCCATGAACGTCACGATCAAGGCCACCTCGATGGTCGTCACCGCGACAGCGAGCACCAGCGATCCGAATGGCTCGCCGACGCGGTGTGCGACCACCTCGGCGTGGTGGACCGCTGCCAGCACGGCGCCACCGAGCAACACCGCCGCCACCACCGCGGCTACCGGCCCAAGGTGCTCGCCCCACGTCACCGCAAGCACGATGAGAGCAAGCAGCGGGACCACCACGGTCCACGACGCAAGTTTCAACATTGACCGCCATTCTTCTTCAGCCATCCGCCAGCCGAACGGCCACGTCTGCCGGACGCTGCTCGGTAGCATGCTCACATGCCGCAACCCGATGGCCTCAGCGAAGGCCAGGTGTTCGCCGGATACACCATCATTCGACCGCTGGGGGCGGGCGGAATGGGACAGGTGTATTTGGCCCAGCATCCACGGCTGCCCCGGCGCTATGCCCTCAAAATTCTGCCCGCCGACGTCAGCGCGGATCTCGAATTCCGTCAACGCTTTAACCGTGAGGCCGAGCTGGCCGCCGGCCTCTACCACGAGCACATCGTCGGCATCCATGATCGCGGCGAATACGAAGGGCAATTGTGGATCTCGATGGACTACGTCGAGGGGACCGACGCGGCGAGACTGCTGAGCAGCCAGTACCCGTCCGGGATGCCGCGCACCGACGTCGTCGAAATCATTTCGGCTGTCGCCGAGGCACTCGACCACGCCCATTCCCGCGGACTACTGCATCGTGACATCAAACCGGCCAACATACTGCTCGGCGATGCCAGTCCGCGGCGACGCATTCTGCTCGCGGACTTCGGTATCGCGCGTGAGCTGGGTGAGATCAGCGGCTTGACCGCGACGAATATGGCGATGGGTACCACCGCCTACTGCGCACCCGAGCAACTCCAGGGCGCAGACATCGACGGCCGAGCCGACCAATACGCACTCGGATGCACCGCGTTTCACTTGCTGACCGGCAGCGCGCCGTTCCAGCATTCCAACCCCGCCGTGGTCATCACCCACCACTTGTCGGCGCCGCCACCGCTGGTCAGTGAGCGCCGCCCGGAGCTTGCAGACCTTGATGCCGTAATCGCCAAGGCAATGACCAAGAATCCTGGCGAGCGTTTTGCGACGTGCTCGGAGTTCGCGGCGGCACTGGCCGGCGGACGGGTCGCAGCGTCGGGATCGGACACCGGGCCGACACAAGCAGTCGCGGCGCCGGGCAGCCCGTCGGCGAAAGCGGGACGCGCTGGCCGGCCTGCGGCCCTGATCGCGGCGGGGGTCACCGTCGTGCTGGTCGCGGTGGCCGTCGTGGTCGGCGTGCGGATGCTCGGCAACCATCCGCACCGGCAGGCCGCCGGCGCCCCTTCAGCGGCAGCGCAACCGTCGAGCGCAAATGCCGCGCCGATCAAGCTGGGCAATCGAATTACCGACGACTCCAACGTCCTTACGCCCGCAGAGCACTTTGCGGTGAACCTGGCCATCACCCGGCTTGACAGCCGACGCGGCACCCATCTCTGGGTGGTGTATGTCAAGAACTTCGGCGGCGTCGCAGCGCCGCGGTGGGCGGAGAACGCAATGCGCGCAAACAATTTCGGCAACACCGACGTCATGCTGGCGATCGCCACCGGCGAGTCGGCGTTCTCGTTCCGGGTGCCCGAGGCGGTTGCCCGGGGAAAGTTCATCGAAGTCGAGCGGATCCGGGAGGAACGGATCAAGCCGGCGGTGAACAACCAAGAGTGGGCGCGCGCGGCGCGCGCGGCAGCAGAAGGACTGGAGGCGCTGCCCGGGTGATTCAGCGGGCCGACCCGGGGTCCTCCGGCTCGAGCAGCACCGTCGCGTCAAAGCAGCTGTGGTCGCCGGTATGACAGGCGCCGCCCACCTGGTCGACAGTGAGCAACACGGTGTCACCGTCGCAGTCTAGCCGCACCGAGTGCACGTGCTGCGTGTGCCCGGAAGTCGCGCCCTTGACCCACTGTTCGCCGCGGGAACGCGAATAATAAGTCGCCTCACGGGTTTCCAGGGTGCGGGCCAATGCCGCGTCGTCCATCCAGGCGACCATCAGCACGTCGCCGCTGCCGCGTTCCTGGACGACGGCGGTGAATAGGCCGTCGGCGTTGCGCTTCAGCCGGGCGGCGATGTCCGGGTCGAGCGTCATCGCACGGTGATCCCTTCCGCGGCCATGGCGGCCTTCACCTGCCCGATCGTCAGTTCCCCGAAGTGAAAGACGCTGGCCGCCAACACCGCATCGGCGCCGGCGGCAACCGCCGGTGCGAAGTGTTCGACCGCGCCCGCCCCCCCGCTGGCGATTACCGGAACCGTCACCGCCGCGCGCACCGCCCGCAGCATCGGCAGGTCGAAACCCGCCTTCGTGCCGTCGGCGTCCATCGAGTTGAGCAGAATCTCCCCCACCCCGAGCTCGGCACCGCGCGCGGCCCACTCGATGGCGTCGATGCCAGTGCCGCGGCGACCGCCATGGGTGGTGACCTCCCAGCCCGACGGTGTCGGCGTCGAACCGGGCGGCACCGTTCGCGCGTCGACGGACAGCACAATGCACTGCGACCCGAACTGATTTGCCATGTCCGCCAATAGATCCGGGCGGGCGATGGCGGCAGTGTTGACCGAAACCTTGTCGGCACCGGCCCGCAGCAAGATATCCACGTCGGCAACCGTACGTACCCCCCCGCCCACGGTCAGCGGGATGAACACCTGCTCGGCGGTGCGGCGAACAACTTCCAGCATGGTGGCCCGGCCCGCCGATGATGCGGTCACGTCGAGAAAGGTCAGCTCGTCGGCGCCCTGCGCGTCATAGACAGCGGCGAGTTCGACGGGATCCCCAGCATCCCTGAGGTTTTCGAAGTTGACCCCCTTGACCACCCGTCCGTCGTCGACGTCCAGGCAGGGGATCACCCGCACCGCAAGGCCGTTACTGCCGTACACCTTCAGTAATCCTCCGGATTGCCCGTGCTGCGGATGATCTCGAGGATCTCGTCGTGCGCGCCGGGGGCCGCGGCCAGCGCGGACCGCGATTCCGGGGTCCACGGCTCGCCACCCAAGTCGGTCACGATACCGCCGGCGGCCCGCACCTGCGCCACCCCGGCCGCATGGTCCCACACGTGACCGCCGAAAACTATTGTTCCGCCGAGTATTCCGTCGGCGACGTAGACCAGGTCGATACCGGTCGAGCCGTGCATCCGCAGCCGAGACGACACCCGGCTGAGATTTTCCAGCAGCGCCAATCGATAGCGCCCGGGGAAGCGGCCCCGCGAATCGGCGCTGAAGCTGCCGACAGCGACCAACGCGTCGGACAGCTCGGTGCGTTCCAGCGGCGGTTGCGGCACACCGTTTTTCAGCAATGGGCCGCCGACGACCGCGGTGTAGCGCTCGTCGGTGAACGGCAGCCAGGTCAAACCGGCCACCGGTTCGCCGTCGTGCAACAGCCCCAACAAGATCGCGGCCATCGGTGAACCGGCGGCGTAGTTGAACGTGCCGTCCACCGGGTCCAGCACCCACACCCACGGTGAGTCGACGGCCGAGCCGCCGAATTCCTCACCGTGCACACCGATTCCGGTGGCCTCTTGCAATGCGGCGACGACCTGCCGCTCGATGGCGAGATCCACCTCCGTGGCGAAGTCGTTGCCCTTCTTCCGCACCGCCGAGTCAGCGCGGTGGCCGTCCAAGAATCTTGGTACCGCCGCATCCAAGATCACCGAGGCCGTTTCGACAAGCGAATTCAAGTCCATCGCCGGTTTACTCCCGCACCGCCGCGAGCGCCTGCGGCAGGGTGAATCGTCCGGCGTAGAGCGCCTTGCCGACAATGGCACCCTCGACACCACGATCGGTAAGCGTTGCAATGGCGCGCAAGTCATCGAGGCTGGACACGCCGCCGGAGGCGATCACCGGCGCCTCGGTGCGTTCCGCGACGCCGGCCAGCAGCTCCAGGTTGGGACCACCGAGCGTGCCGTCCTTGGTGACGTCGGTGACCACGAACCGCGAACAGCCTTGCCCGTCAAGACGTTCCAGCACCTCCCACAGGTCGCCGCCGTCGGTTTCCCAGCCCCGGCCGCGCAACCGGTGCCCGCCGTGGCGGTCGATCTGCACATCCAGCCCGACGGCCACCTTGTCGCCGTGCGCGGCGATCGCCTGCGCGCACCACTGCGGGTTCTCCAGGGCCGCCGTGCCAAGGTTGACCCGAGCGCAACCGGTGGCCAGTGCGGCAGTAAGCGATTCGTCGTCGCGAATGCCGCCGGAGAGTTCGACACGAACGTCGAGTTTGCCCACCACCTCGGCCAGCAGTTCCCGGTTGGAGCCGCGACCGAAGGCGGCGTCCAGATCGACCAGGTGGATCCACTCGGCGCCGTCGCGTTGCCAGCCCAGGGCGGCGTCCAGCGCTGAGCCGTACTCGGTTTCGCTGCCGGCCTTGCCCTGGACCAGCCGCACGGCGCGGCCCTCGACCACGTCGACGGCGGGTAACAAGATCAGTGTCACAATCCCTCCGGTGTCGCGAGAGTGCAACTGGCGACGCCTCTTCCCGACGTTTGCGTCGCCAGTTGCACTTTCGCGGCGTCGTTCATAGTCCGCCGACCCAGTTGCTCAGCACCGCCGCTCCGGCGTCCCCGCTCTTCTCCGGGTGGAACTGGGTGGCCGCCAATGGCCCGTCCTCTACCGCCGCCAAGAACGGCACCCCGTGAGTGGCCCACGTCAGCAGCGCCTCGGACGAGCCTTCCCAGCGCTGCGCGGCATAGGAATGCACGAAGTAGAACCGGGAGTCGGCATCCAGCCCCTTGAACAACGCACTGCCGGGGGCCGCGTTCACCACGTTCCAGCCCATGTGCGGGATCACCGGGGCGTCCAGCCGGGTGACCGCTCCGGGCCACTGGCCGCAGCCTTTCGTCTCCACGCCGAACTCGACGCCGCGGGAAAACAGGATCTGCATGCCGACACAGACCCCGAGCACCGGCCGGCCGGCCGCGACCCGCTCGGCGATGATCCGCTCCCCTCCGATCTTGCGCAGACCGGTCATGCACGCCTCGAACGCGCCCACCCCCGGCACCACCAACCCGTCGGCGGCCGCCGCGACGGCGGCGTCGGCGGTGACTTCGACGTCGGCGCCGACGCGCTGCAGCGCCCGCTGCGCCGACCGCAGGTTACCCGAGCCGTAGTCCAAAACGACCACGGATTTGGCGCTCACAGAACGCCTTTGGTGGACGGCACACCTGACACTCGAGGGTCCGGCTCGACGGCCTGGCGCAGCGCCCGGGCAACCGCCTTGTACTGCGCCTCGGTGATGTGGTGCGGGTCGCGCCCATACAGCACACGAACGTGCAGAGCGATGCGGGCGTTGGCGGCAAGCGTTTCGAAGACATGCCGGTTGACGACGGTGTGGTATGGCACCGAGCTGCCTGCAATGGTGGTGTGCTGCAGGTGATCCGGCTCCCCGGTGTGCACGCAGTAGGCCCGGCCGGAGACGTCCACGGCCGCATGGGCCAGCGTCTCGTCCATCGGGATGAAGGCATCCCCGAACCGGCGAATGCCCTTCTTGTCTCCCAGGGCCTGCCCGAGGGCCTGACCCAGCGCGATCGCGGTGTCTTCGATGGTGTGATGGCCTTCGATCTCGACATCGCCCTTGGTTCGCACCGTCAGGTCGAAGCTGGCGTGGCTGCCCAGGGCGGTCAGCATGTGATCGTAGAAGGGGACGCCGGTGTCGACCTCCACCTGCCCGGTGCCGTCCAGGTCGAGTTCGACGACGATGTCGGATTCTTTCGTGCGGCGTTCGATCCGGGCGCGGCGCGTCCGGGCTTCAGTGGCGGTCACGGTGCTCCTAACTCATGGTCGCGACCCGCTTCGCCCGGCTCCGCCGCGCTCGCGATCGCTCCGGAAACATGGTCGCGACCCGCTTCGCCCGGCTCCGCCGCGCTCGCGATCGCTCCGAACACGCTAGAAGTCAGTTCGCTGGCGGCGACCTGGGCGCTCACCCGCAAAAACGCGTCGTTCTCCTCAGCCAGTCCTGTGGTGGCGCGCAGATAGCCCGGAATGCCCACGTCGCGAATCAGAACTCCGGCGTCCAGGTAGCGCTGCCACGCCGCCGGCGCGTCGGCGAATTCGCCGAACAGCACAAAATTAGCGTCGCTGGGGATTACCTGAAACCCCATGCCGGACAACACTGTTGTCACTCTCTCGCGTTCGGCGATCAACGTGGCAACGCTGCCCAGAGTGTCATCTGCGTGCCGCAGCGCGGCACGGGCTGCGGCCTGGGTGACCGCCGACAGGTGATAAGGCAACCGCACCAACAGCATCGCGTCGATCACCGCCGGTGTTGCGACCAAGTACCCGAGCCGGCCGCCGGCGAAGGCAAACGCCTTGCTCATCGTGCGCGTGACGACGAGTCGCGTGGGATATTCCTCCACCAACACCACTGCGCTTGGCTGTGAAGAGAACTCACCGTAGGCTTCGTCGACGATCAGGATCCCAGGCACCACGTCCAGCAGCTTGCGTAGGTCCGGCAGCGAAACACTCTGTCCGGACGGGTTATTGGGGCTGGCGATGAACACCACATCGGGCTTGCGCTCGATGATGGCGGCGACGGCGGCGTCGACGTCGAGGCTGAAGTCGTCGGCGCGGGCGGTCACGATCCACTCGGTGTGAGTCCCCCCGGCGAT
The DNA here is from genome assembly GCF_059812225.1 of Mycobacterium sp. NGS66. NCBI lineage: Bacteria > Bacillati > Actinomycetota > Actinomycetes > Mycobacteriales > Mycobacteriaceae > Mycobacterium > Mycobacterium sp. NGS66. The sequence goes on from NZ_JCALCG010000004.1 coordinate 282,609, forward strand.
GATCGGATGCATCGAGTAGGAGGGCACAAAACCTATCGCGGTACGCCCCGGCCCACCGAAGGCCTGCAACAGCTGCTGCAGAATTTCATTGGAACCATTGGCGGCCCAAAGGTTTTCGACGCTCAGCGGGGTACCGGTCTGGGCGGTAAGGTACGCGGCGAGGTCGGCACGCAGGGCTACCGCATCACGGTCGGGATAGCGGTGCAGCTCCGGTGCCACCTGTTGCACCGACCGCACCACATCGTCGATCAGCGCCTGGGTGGGCGGATGCGGGTTCTCGTTGGTGTTCAGCCGCACCGGGACCGCCAATTGCGGTGCGCCGTAGGGTGATTTGCCACGAAGGTCGTCGCGCAGTGGGAGGTCGTCCAGCGTGGGGTCAGGCGCGCTCATCGTTCGAACCTCCGCCGTACCGCCTCGCCGTGTGACGGCAGGTCTTCGGCCTTGGCCAGCGTGATCACATGTCCGGAAACATCTTTGAGCGCCGCCTCCGTGTAGTCCACGACGTGGATTCCGCGCAGGAATGTCTGCACCGACAGTCCGCTGGAGTGCCGGGCGCTGCCGACCGTAGGCAGCACATGGTTGGACCCGGCACAGTAGTCACCGAGGCTGACCGGCGACCAGGGCCCGACGAAGATGGCACCCGCCGAACGTATCCGCCCGGCTACCCGCGGGGCCTCTGCGGTCTGGATCTCCAAATGCTCAGCGGCATAGGCGTTTACCACCGCAATACCGGCATCCAGGTCGTCGACCAGGATGATCGCCGATTGGCGTCCCGTCAGCGCGGCGGTGACGCGGTCGCGGTGCACCGTGGTCTGCAGCTGGGCGTCCAGTTCGGTGTCGGTGGCGTCGGCCAGCTCCGGGCTGGGGGTCACCAGCACGCTGGCCGCCAACTCGTCGTGTTCGGCCTGGCTGATCAGGTCGGCGGCCACGTGTGCGGGATCGGCGGTGTGATCCGCCAGGATGGCGATCTCGGTGGGCCCGGCCTCGGCGTCGATGCCGACCTGGGATCGGCACAGCCGCTTGGCGGCGGTGACGTAGACGTTGCCGGGACCGGTGACCATGTCGACCGGCGCCAGTTGGACGCCGTCGACGTCGGTGCCGCCATAGGCCAGCAGGGCCACCGCCTGCGCGCCGCCCACCGCCCAGACCTCGTCGACTCCCAGCAGGCGCGCTGCGGCCAACACCGTCGGGTGCGGCAACCCCTCGAACGCCGCCTGCGGCGGGCTGGTCACCACCAGCGAATCGACGCCGGCCACCTGGGCCGGTATCACGTTCATCACCACGCTGGACGGGTACACCGCTTGACCGCCGGGCACGTACAGCCCAACCCGCTCCACCGGAACCCACCGCTCGCTGACCGTCGCACCGGGACCGAGTGTGGTCGTGACGTCTGCGCGGCGCTGATCGGCGTGCACTGCCCGGGTGCGCTCGATCATTACCTGCAGGGCGTCGCGCACGTCGCCGTCCAGGCCGGCAAGCGCGGCGTCGAGCGCCGCGTCCGAAACGCGAACGGTCGGCGGCCGCACGCCGTCGAACGACTCCCCGAATTCCAGCGCCGCCTCAACCCCACGCTCGGCCACGGCCTGCACAATCGGGCGCACCTTGGGCAGCACGCTTTCCACGTCGGCGCCGCCGCGCGGCAAGGCGGCCCGCAGCCGGGCGGCCGTCAACTGCGCGCCCCGCAGGTCGATGCGGGCCATCAGTGGGGTGGTCACGTCGACCATTGTCCCAGAGCAGCTCAAGTTGTTATCCGAACAGGTGGTGGAGCGGATCAAAGCTGCCGGCGGACATCGAGCAGGTGGTGCTGCGCCTCATGCATGGTGTGCACCGCGACCCAGCGCAACGACCGTTCGCAGGTTTGCGGATAGTGGTACACAACCCCGCGATCCCAGTCGTCGGGAGACAGCCGGGAAAGGACGTTGGCGAACAACCAGGCGGCATCCGCGAGCTGGCGGGCCACATCCTCGGGCTCCTGGTCGGCATATCCGTCGTGCAGAACCCGTTCGTCCCGCCCCAGCGGGGTGCAGTCCGGCCGATCCATCCGGCGGGCGGCAAGCACCCGTTCGCGCTGCACCAGCAGCATGTCCCGCAGATGGCAGCCATATTCCAATGGCGACCACACGTCGGGCCGGCGTCGCGATCGCAGGTCGACCTGGCGGCCGCGGAGAATCGCCACCACCTCGGCGATTCGCTCAGGGATCTCCCGGACAGCGGCCGCCGACTGGCCCAGGTCGTAGGTGAAGCCGCATTCCGCGCAGCAATCCAGCACGCCGTCATTGTTCCGGTGACCGGTACAGTGCCGGTTCAGGGGCCCGGTTCCGGGCCGGCGATCAGGCGCCTAGAAGGGAGCAGCATGTCCGCCAAGGATCACCCCAACAACGCCCCCGGCGTCCCGATGGTCTACCCGACCTGGTTCGAGAACATCCAGGTCAAATACCTCAACCCGGCGCTCAAACCCATCGCCCGCTACCTGCCGGGCACCGCAACCATTGAGCACCGCGGTCGCAAGTCGGGAAGACCGTACAAGACGATCGTCACCACGTACCGCAAAGGCGCTGTCCTGGCCATCGCACTTGGCCACGGCAAGACGGACTGGGTCAAAAACGTGTTGGCCGCCGGCGAGGCCGACGTGCATTACGCGCGCCGGACCGTGCACATCACCAACCCGCGGATTCTGCCCGCCGGCTCCGACGGTTCGGAGTTGCCGTGGTTGGTGCGCCTCCAGCTGCGCCGCATGGCCGTGTTTCTCGCCGATATCGCCTGATTGTCGGCTGACGGCCGGGCGGTGCGAAACCACGGCATTCAGCGTGAAACTACGGCTTTCAGGGTGAAACTACGGCGTTCAGCGTGTAAGCAGGGCGGCGAATTCGCGATTTCTCCGCCGAGGATTCACGGGCGAAGCCCGGGATTCACGCACGACGCGGGACCTAGACCCTGGTGAAGACGGTCTTGCCGGTCATCGTCGCCCAGGCCGACGGAGCATCCTCCCACGCCACGACGCGATCGACGGCGGGCGACAGGTCCAGTCCACCGGCGAGCAACTCGAGCACTCGCGGGATTACCGCCCGCGCGTTGACGCGCCCGGTGACGAACCGCACGCCGCGGGTGTACATCGCTAGCAATGGCATCTCGACCGTGGGCTGGAAATAAGCTCCGGTGTCGGTGCACACCCCGTCTGGCCAGGTCGCGCGCAGCGTCGCGGCCAGCAGCGCCGGATCGGTGGAGGTATGCACGGTGACCGGGTAGCGGTCCCAGGACTTGTCGGGTTTGGCGACATCGTGGGCCACCGCGCCGAGCTTCTCGGCCGCCGCCAGCCGCTGCGCGTCGGTGTCGACGTAGTCGACGTGCGCTCCCAAGGCGGCCGCGAAGGCGGCTGCGTACAACCCGATCGACAATCGCCCGACAACCAGGACGCGACGATCCGCCTGATCCAGGCCGGCCAACTCGTCGACGGAGGGTCCGATCGTGCGCCAGCCATCGGGAATGTTGTCTGACAAGGAAGCGATGGCGACCGGATCGAGGGTCTCGGCGATCGGGAGCAACATGGCGTCGGCGTAGGGCACCAGCACCAGATCCGACAGAAATCCACCACCATCCAGGCCGGAGATCGGCGCCATGCCGTAGGTGGACATCAGAGGCAGTGAGCCGCAGGAACCGGTCACGCCGCGGCGGCATGCGGCGCACGTACCGCAATTGATCTGAAACGGCACCACCACCCTGTCGCCGACCCGGACGGTGTCCACGCCGTCACCGACGGCGACAACTTCGGCTAGGCCCTCGTGCCCGACGGCGTGTCCGGGCGGCACCGGTAGCCAGCCCTGGCTGACACCGACGTCCAGATCACAACAGGCCACCACCAGCGGTCGAACCAGCGCTTGCTGAGGCGCGGTGATCGTCGGCTCGGGCACCTCACGCCAGTCATATCGCCCGGCTTCTTCAAACGTCAGCTGCCTCATCTCAGCATTCTTGAGTAGTCACTCAAGTATTGTCAAGACCATGCCGAGACCAGATCGCAGCCGTGCGGCTCTGCTGGACAAAGCCGCCACCCTGTTCCGACGGCAGGGCTACGCGGCCACCGGACTCAACCAGATCCTCGCCGAGGCCGGCGTCCAGCCCGGCTCGCTGTATCACCACTTCCCGCAGGGCAAGCAGCAATTGGCCGCCGCGGTGGTCGACGCCGCCGGTGCGGGCATCGAGAAATTACTGCGCAGATTCCTGGCCACCGACCGTTCGGTGGCCGACATCATCGATCGGTGGATCGACCTGCTGGCGGCCGGGCTGGCTAGTGACCACCGTGACGGCTGTCCTATCGAGCCGATCGCCACCGAGTCCGTCAACGCAAGTCAACAGGTACGCACCGCCTCGGCGCGCGTCTTCCAGGGATGGTGCGCCGCGATCGGGGAACGCTTGCAGTCCGACGGCTGGGCCACTGACGACGCGGAAAGTGTTGCGCTGGCGGTGATTTCGCTGATCGAGGGGGCGCTGATGCTGTCCCGGGTAGCCGGCGATACGGCCGCCCTGGACGCCGCCAAGCCCGCGGCTCGGACGTTGCTGCGCGGTTAAGGCAGGTCCAGGCCGATATCGAGCGCGCGCGCCGAGTGGGTCAGCGCACCCACCGCCAGATAGTCCACACCGGTCGCTGCGTAAGTCCCGACGGTCTCGAGGCTGAGCCCGCCGGAGGACTCGAGCAGAACGGTGGGCGCGCGAGCGTCCCGCCGCTGTGCGGCAATCTGCGTCTGCCACACCGGGAAGTTGTCCAGCAGCACCAACTCCGGCTTCTCGGCCAACACCTCGTCGAGCTGCTCAAGTGAATCGACTTCGACCTCGCACGGCAGATCAGGAGCGGCGTCCCGCACCGCCCGCAGCGCTTCGACGACCGAGCCGGCGGCGGCCACATGATTGTCCTTGATCAGGGCCGCATCTCCCAGGCCCAGCCGGTGGTTGACGCCGCCGCCTACCCGCACCGCGTATTTCTGCAGGGCACGCAACCCGGGCAGGGTCTTACGGGTGTCCCGGATCTTGGCCTTGGTGCCCTCGACGGCGTCGACCCAGGCCGCCGTGACGGTGGCGATTCCGGACAAGTGGCAGACCAGGTTGAGCATGGTCCGCTCGGCTGTCAACAGGCCGCGGGTCGGTGCCCGCACCGTCAACAGCGGCTCGCCGGGTTGTAACCGCGCGCCGTCGGCGACGCGATGCAGCACCTGGTAACCGTCGGCCCCGATCACCTCGTCGAGCACCAGCAATGCGATATCAATCCCGGCGATCACGCCGGCCTCGCGCGGCACCATCGACGCGGTGGTTACCGCACCGGAGGGCACCGTCGCCATGGTGGTGACGTCGGGCCCATAGCGCAGGTCCTCGTCCAGACCGCGCCGAATAACGTCTCGAGCGGTCGACAATTCGCCGTCGGACAGCATCATGAGCACACCACCGCGAACGCCTCCGCGTACACCTTGTGGTCGTCGGCCAGCCGGATCACGATGCTGCGTGCCTGGTCCGGGTCGGCAGAGCCGTACTCGGCGCGGTGATGACAACCCCGGCTTTCGTTACGTGCCAACGCGCCGGCGGCCACGGCCCGAGCGGTCAGGGTCAACGCCACGTCCTCGAAGTCGCGTCGGGTGGTGATGTTGCAGGGCTGCGCCGCCGACAACCTGCTGGACAACCGCTGCAGTCCTGCAGCGGTGCGCATTACCGAGGCGTCCCGGCTCATCGCGCCTTGCAGATCAGCGCGTCTCAGCGCGGTGTGATTGACCGGCTCCGGCAGGCTCGCGAGCGGACCTCCGGTTGCCAGCGCATGCGCGGCAGCGGCCTTGCCCGCCCGGTTACCGACCACCAGGCCCTCGAGCAAGCTGTTGGACGCCAACCGGTTTGCGCCGTGCATCCCGGTCCGGGCCACCTCGCCCGCGGCGAACAGCCCGGGCAGCTCGGTCCGGCCGCATACGTCGGTCACCACGCCGCCACAGCTGTAATGAGCGCCGGGAACCACCGGAATCGGTTGCCGCGCAGGGTCGATGCCGGCCGACCGGCACACAGCGGTAACCGTCGGGAACCTCGACTCGAAGCCGTCGATGCCGCGCGCGTCGAGGTAGGCACACGGATCACCGGTGGCCCGCAGGCGTGCGTCGATGGCACCCGCGACGACGTCACGGGGCGCCAGGTCACCCATCGGATGGACCCCGGCCATGATCGAATCACCTTGCCTGTCAACCAGAGTCGCGCCCTCCCCGCGGACGGCTTCGGTGATCAGTGGCCGTCGGCCCCCGGCGTGGTCGTGGTAAAGCATCGTCGGATGGAACTGGATGAATTCGAGATCGCTGACCGCGACCCCGGCCCACAATCCCAGGGCGACGCCGTCGCCGGTGGAACCGTTGGGATTCGTGGTTGCGCTGTAGAGGTGTCCGAGTCCACCGCTGGCCAGGATGACCGACGGCGCACTGATGATGCCGCAGCCGTGGCGATTGAGCACTAATACGCCGGTCACCACGCCGTCGTCCTGCAGTACTCGCAGCGCGACATGGCCGGTGCGGATATCCAGGGCGGCCGCAGCGTGGTCGAGGGCGCGCTGGACCTCGGCGCCGGTGGCGTCCCCGCCGGCATGCACGATACGGCGCCGAGAGTGCCCGCCTTCCCGGGTGAGCGCCCAGCGGCCCGGCTCGGATTCGTCGAATCGCGCTCCGTCGCAAACCAATTCGGTTACCGCACGATAACCGTCGGCAACAATCGAATACACCGCGTCGGGATCGCACATGCCCGCGCCCGCAGCCAATGTGTCGGCGACGTGGGCTTCGATCGAGTCAGCGTTATCTGGATTGTCGGGCAGCACCACCGCGATGCCGCCCTGCGCGTAGTGCGTCGCGGTGACCCCGCGTGTCTGGTCGGCTTTGCTCAACACGACGACGCTGCGACCGGAGCGGTGCGCCGCCAGGGCAGCGGCCAACCCCGCCACCCCGGTGCCGATGACGACGACGTCAGCGGTGTCCCGCCACGCGGGTCCGGCCATCATTCGCCGCCGCCCGGCTGCCCGATTTCGATCATGCGCTGCACACTGCGCCGGGCCGCCGCGGCGGTTTGCGGGTCGACCTGCACCTCGTCGACTCCCTCGACCAGGCAGCGCAACAGGGCAGCCGGGGTGATCATCTTCATGTATTTGCACGAGGCCCGGTCATTGACCGCGCGGAAGTCGACCTGCGGCGCGGCCCGGCGCAATTGATGCAGCATGCCGACCTCGGTGGCGACCAGCACCTGGCGGGCACGCGTCTGATGCGCGGCGTCGAGCATGCCCCCGGTGGACAGGATCCGCACCCGGTCGGACGGAAAAGCGCCCTCGCCGGCCAGGTACAAAGCCGAAGTGGCACACCCACATTCGGGGTGCACGTACAGTTCGGCCTCCGGGTTGGAGCGGGCCTGCTCGGCGAGCTCGTCGCCGTTGATCCCGGCATGCACATGACATTCGCCGGCCCATATGTGCAAATTCTTGCGGCCGGTCACCCGGCGGACGTGAGCGCCCAGGAACTGATCCGGGCAGAACAGCACCTCGCGGTCGGGGTCGATGGAGGCCACCACGTCGACCGCGTTCGAAGAGGTGCAGCAGATGTCGGTGAGCGCCTTGACCGCCGCAGTGGTGTTGACGTACGAGACGACGACCGCGTCGGGGTGCTCGTCCTTCCAGGCACGCAGCTCGTCGGGGCTGATCGAATCGGCCAGTGAGCAGCCGGCGCGCTGATCGGGAATCAGCACCGTCTTGCCGGGGCTCAGAATCTTGGCCGTCTCGGCCATGAAGTGCACGCCACAGAACACGATGGTGTCCTCGGCGGCTTCGGCGGCGATCCGCGACAGGGCCAGCGAATCCCCCACGTGGTCGGCGACGTCCTGGATCGCCGGCAGCTGGTAGTTGTGCGCCAGCACGGTGGCGTTGCGCGCCTGCGCGAGCCGACGGATTTCGGCGGCCCACCGCGCGTCGCCGTCGACCCCGGCATACCCGGTTGGGGAGTCGCTGATGCCGGTCGGCAGGTCATCCGCGAGCGGCTCCGTTGGGTTCAGGACCGTCATTGGTCCGCTCCTTTCGCGACAGGAGGTTTTCGACTTACAATCGAAAACATGCCCAATGGTAGCACCTCGCACGAAGTGCTGGCGGTCGTGTTCCAGGTTCGTCATGTCCCGGGCGCGAAAAGCACCGAGAAACCGCAGCTGAACGTGCTGTTATGGCAACGCGCCCGGGATCCGCAACGCGGCGCTTGGTCGCTGCCCGGCGGGCGGCTGCGCAACGACGAGGACATGACCACTTCTGTCCGCCGCCAATTGGCTGAAAAGGTCGACCTGCGAGAGGTGGCTCACCTCGAGCAGCTCGCGGTGTTCTCGGATCCGAAACGGGTGCCGGGCACCCGGATGATCGCGTCGACCTTCCTGGGTCTGGTGCCCTCCCCCGCCACCCCGGAGCTGCCCCCGGACACCCGATGGCATCCGGTCAGCGCGCTGCCGCCGATGGCCTTCGACCACGGCCCGATGGTCACTCACGCGCGGGCCAGGCTGGTCGCCAAGCTGTCCTACACCAACATCGGATTCGCTTTGGCGCCAAAGGAATTCGCCCTCTCGACGCTTCGCGACATCTATTGCGCCGCACTGGACTATCAGGTCGACGCGACCAATCTGCAACGGGTGCTGGCCCGTCGCGGGGTCATCACCGCCACCGGGACTGTGGCCGCGTCCGGCCGCAGCGGCGGACGCCCGGCCGCCCTCTATCAGTTCACCGACTCCCAGCTGCGCGTCACCGACGAGTTTGCCGCGCTGCGGCCGCCGGGGCTTTCCGGGCTCACCGGTTAGCGGCGGCCTCCCGTACGGTGCTGTGACGGGCCACACGGCGATTCGTGCGTTTAAGTTTGCGTCAGCACCGGTACATTTAGTAAGAAATTGCTAAGAGACGGGCGCCGAGGACCTGCGGCTGGCCCACGAAGGGAGCCTTGATGGTCGAGTTCGGCAACCTGGCAAGTGCAACGGGCGCGGAGTGGATAGGCCGCCCGCCACATGAAGAGTTGCAGCGCAAGGTACGCCCGCTCCTCCCGTCCGACGACCCGTTCTACCTGCCCCCACCGGGCTTTCAGCACGCCGAACCGGGGACGGTGCTGCGTTCGCGTGACGTGGAACTGGCCTTTCTGGGGCTGATCCCACAGCGCGTCACCGCCACGCAGCTGCTGTACCGGACGATGGACCTGAACGGCCGCCCGGAGGCCACGGTGACCACGGTGGTCGTGCCGGCCGAACGTGCTCCCGGTCAGGTCTGCCCGCTGCTGTCCTACCAATGCGCGATCGACGCGGTTTCCTCACGCTGCTTCCCGTCGTATGCACTGCGGCGCAGGGCCAAGGCCCTCGGCTCGATCAGCCAGTTGGAGCTCTTGCTCATCACCGCCGCCGTCGCCGAGGGGTGGGCGGTGTCGGTGCCCGACCACGAGGGTGTGCACGGCATGTGGGGTGTGCCGTACGAACCGGGCTACCGGGTGCTCGACGGCATCCGCGCCGCGCTGAGTTCCGAACGCCTCACGCTGTCCCCCGAGGCGCCGGTCGGGCTCTGGGGTTACTCGGGCGGCGGCCTGGCCAGCGCATGGGCTGCCGAAGTCTGCGGCGAATACGCACCGGACTTGGACGTCGTCGGCGCGGTGCTGGGATCGCCGGTCGGCGACCTGGGCAATACCTTCCGCCGGCTCAACGGCACTTTCCTGGCCGGTCTGCCCGCGCTGGTAGTCGCCGCGCTGCAGCACGCCTACCCCGACCTGGACCGGGTGATCAACGAGCACACCAACGACGAGGGTCGCGAGCTGCTCGAGCAGCTGAAGAAGATGACGACGGCGGAAGCGGTCATCCGGATGGCCGGCAAGAACATGGGCGACTACCTCGACGAGCCGCTGGAAGACACCCTGTCCCGACCGGAGATTGCGCACGTTTTCGAGGCCATCAGGCTGGGCAGCACGGTGCCCACACCGCCGGTGCTGATCGTGCAGGCCGTGCACGACTACCTCATCGACGTCGACGACATCGACGCGCTGGCCGACGCCTATTCCGGCGGCGGCGCCGACGTCACCTACCACCGCGACGCGTTCAACGAACACATGATGCTGCACCCGTTGTCGGCGCCGATGACGCTGCGCTGGCTCACCGACCGGTTTGCGCGCCGACCGCTGACCGACCACCTCGTCAGGACCACCTGGCCCACGGCGTTCAACCCGATGACCTACGCCGGCATGGCCCGGCTGGCCATGATCGCGGCCAAGGTCATCACCGGCAGGAAGGTGCCGCGCCGTCCGTTATGAGACGGCCCCTTCCGGTGCCTCAGGCCGCATCGGCGCCACCGGTACCACGGCCGGCGGCCGATTCCCAACCGGACCGCCCCCGAGGTCATCATGTGCGCTTGCCGCCGCAAACACGGCGTACGCCAGGCAGGCGGTAGCCGCCGGCCACATGAGCGTGGCCGCCACCTGCAGCGGCTTTCGCGCGTAGAACACCGGCGGCGCCTGGATCACATAGGCAATCCGGTGCTCACCGCCGAGCGGGACCGCGTCGAAATTCAAGTCGCCGTAGCGCAGCCGGACCAGTACGGCTCCCACCGCCGCCCCGATCGCAGCCGCCGCCACCAGGCCGACGAAGAGCGCCAGCACCATGGCGGGACCTCGTCGGTCCCGCCACTGCCACAGCGCTACCGGTGCCACCACCGCCACCACGGTGAACAGACCGATCAGCAACGTCGGCGCGACGAAGAAATGCTGGGATTCGGTGCCAAGGTAGTCGTGCACCCGCTCACCCGTGCGGGTGATCGCCACCACCGCGTGAATGGGTGGGGCAATCCAGGCCCACAGGCCGCCGACCAAGAGCCCGGTCGCCGCCAAGGCCAACGCCACGATGGTGGCCGCGCGGGCCGGTGATGTGGCGGGGCGGCCAGCAGCCGGTGTGCGATCGTCAGCGGGATGGCCGGTCACCGCTGCGCCTCCAGGTCAGCGGAGTCGACTTGGCCGTGCCGCGAGCACTGCGCCCGCCAGCCGTCGGGACGGACCTGCACGATCATTCGGCGTCCGCACTGTGCGCAGAACCGGGGCGGCTCAAGTCCCATCTGGGCGGCCGGAGGGCTGGCCGTGCCCGCCAGTTCGCCGGTGTAAACGTTGTAGACACCGGCAGTGACCGGAGCGCCCAGATCGTGCACCACGCTGCCCAGTCTCTTACAGGCTGGCGTTGAGCGCCTTGATCGGCATGTGCAGGTCGTCGAGCAGTTCCAGATCGGCCTCGGCCGGACGGCCCAGTGTGGTCAGGTAGTTGCCGACGATCACGGCGTTGATGCCGCCCAGGATGCCCTGCTTGGCCCCGAGGTCGCCGAGGGTGATCTCCCGGCCCCCGGCGAAGCGCAGCATGGTGCGCGGCAACGCCAGCCGGAAAGCGGCCACCGACTTGAGGGCTTCGGTGGCCGGCATCACCTCGAGGTCGCCGAACGGGGTACCGGGTCGCGGATTGAGGAAGTTCAACGGCACCTCGTCGGGACCCAGCTCGGCGAGCTCGGCGGCGAATTCGGCGCGCTGCTCGAGCGTCTCCCCCATGCCGAGGATGCCGCCGCAGCACACCTCCATCCCCGCGTCACGCACCATCGACAAGGTCTGCCAACGCTCTTCCCAGGTGTGCGTGGTCACGACGGTGGTGAAAAACGACCGCGCGGTCTCGAGGTTGTGGTTGTAGCGGTGCACGCCCATCTCCGAGAGCCGGTCCACCTGCTCGGGAGTGAGCATTCCCAGCGAGCACGCGATGTTGATCTCCACCTCGTCGCGAATGGCCTCGATGCCGGCCGCGACCTGCGCCATCAACCGCTCGTCGGGCCCGCGCACGGCGGCCACGATGCAGAACTCAGTGGCCCCGGACTTGGCGGTCTGCTTGGCCGCCTCGACCAGGCTGGGGATGTCGAGCCAGGCGCTGCGCACCGGCGAAGCGAACAGCCCGGACTGGGAGCAGAAATGGCAATCCTCCGGGCACCCGCCGGTTTTCAGGCTGATGATGCCCTCGACCTCGACCTCGGGCCCGCACCAGCGCATCCGCACCTCGTGGGCCAGCGCCAGGAGTTCCTCGAGCCGATCGTCGGGCAGCTGCAGCACTTGCAGCACCTGGTCCTTGGTCAGTCCGTGGCCGCGCTCCAGGACCTGCTCACGGGCCGTGACCAAAATGTCGGCGTCGTGGTCGGCTTCGGCCGTCGGTCGAGTTGCCGCTTGCGTCACCAAGTACTCCCTGCATGTGTGTTGGCATGGCCGCGCACGCGCCCATATCTGCCACGTGGTCGTGGCAGCGCCGAAGAATAAGGTGTTCAAAGTAGGGTAGCGGCCACAGATAACCGCGACCGCCCGGGTATACGACCACCATGATCACCGCGACTACCGCCCTAGTGGAGGCCCACGTGGAGTACGTGGCACACCACATGCTGCTGCTCGCGGTGCCTGCCTTCTTGCCAGCCGTCGTCGTCGTCGGCGTCATCTTGTACGTCGCGATGAAGGATCGGCGCCGCAGCCCTCCTTCCGGCAAAAAACAGGATTGATCGGCGACCGAAGCGGGCATTCTGCGCAAGTCGCTTCTTACTTTGCAGTAAGTTCAGCGGCGCGGATCAACTTTCCCGGCGAGCGTGAGAGGCAATGACCGTGGAGTTAGGAATTGTGGCCGAGGCGCCTGCCCGAGGCGCCGGATTGGACCAGGTGATCGGGCTTTCCATCGCCGCGGTGGTGATCGCGGCGGTCATGCTGTGGGTGGGCCATGCGCATCGGACCAGGCGGATCACCTGGCTGGGCCGGTTCGCCGACTGGATGGGCGTCAAGTTCAAGCGCCCGTCCTGGGTGGCGCTGCCGGTCCTGGTGTACACCACATCGATCATTTGCGCCCTGTTCGGGTTCATCTGGGACGTCAGCTGGCATATCGGTAACGGCCGCGACCCCGGCCCGCTGGCCAACCCGGCGCACTATTTCATCATCATCGGCTTATTCGGGATCTTCGTCGGCGGAATGCTGGCGATCGCGCTGCCGTTCGACAAGCCGGGTCCGGCCGCGGTGCGCATCACCAACAATTGGTACGCACCCGTCGGCGGCATCCTGATGGCCGGATGCGGCATGTACGCGCTGATCGGGTTTCCGCTCGACGACATCTGGCACCGGATCTTCGGGCAAGACGTCACCCTGTGGGGCCCAACGCATTTGATGATGATCGGCGGCGCCGGATTCTCCCTTTTCGCGGTGTTGATGCTGGAGCGCGAGGGCGAGGCGGTAGAGGGTGAACAGGTTGCATTCGGCCCGTTCATCTCGTTTCTGCGCTACCTCTCGTTCGGCGGAATGTTCATCGGCCTGTCGGTCTATCAGATCGAGTTCGACTTCGGCGTGCCGCAATTCCGGCTGGTGTTTCAGCCGATGCTGATCGCCGCGGCCGCCGCGATAGCGGCTGTCGCTGCCCGGATCACCATGGGCCGGGGCGGGGCGATAATCGCGGCCTTGTTCGCGATCGCCTTGCGGGGCGCGGTGGCAGTGCTCGTCGGCCCCATCTTGGGGGCTCCGATCAACTGGTTCCCGCTCTATCTGGGACCGGCGCTGGTGGTCGAGTTGGTGGCACTGACGCCACTATTGTGGCGCCCGATCGCCTTCGGCGCGGTCTCGGGTCTCGGCGTGGCCACCGTTGGGCTCTGGCTGGAATCGCTGTGGATTGGCGCGGTCTATCACTACCCGTGGCCGGTCAGTATGTGGGGCCAGGCCCTGGCAATGGCTGTGCCCGTGGGGGTGTTGGCAGGCACGTGCGGCGGGCTGTTCGGCATGGTGCTCACCGGCCAGCGCCTGCCCAGCCGCGGGATCGGCATTGCGGTGGTGGCGGCCACCGTGCTGGTCATCGGCGGCGCGGTGGCCAACGGGCTACACATCGTTGTTCCTCGAGACGACAACGCCAGGATCACGTTGACCGATCTTCCCGGCAGTCCACCCGACCAGCGCATGGTGTCGGTCGATCTGCAGCTCACGCCGGACAGCATGGTCAGCGACAATCCGGAATGGGTCACTGTTCTGTCCTGGCAGGGGCGCATGGAGAACAACCGGGGTCTGATGATCGACAAGCTCCGGAAAGTCGGTCCAGGGCACTACGTTTCCACCCAGCCGGTCCCCGTATGGGGTTCCTGGAAGACCCTGATGAGGATTCAAGACGGCTACACGATGACGGCAGTGCCGATCTATGAGCCACAAGATTCGGCCCTTCCCGCGCCGCAGGGCAACGAGGTGCCCGCCGTGTCAACCACCCGGCCGTTCGTTCAGGAAACAACGATCCTGCAGCGCGAGCGTGACCCGGGTGCCCCGGCTTGGTTATTCACCGCCGGCTCAATCGTGGTGCTGATCTTCACCCTGATGGTCATCGCCGGGTTGACCTGGGGCGCGGGCCGGATCAACAACGCGGTTGGCGAGCCCGAGCCGGTCGAGGAGAAGCAAGCTCCGCCCCGGGCGGCCTGATGGGGGTCGCGAAGCGCGCCGTCTGCATTCTTGCGACGGCAATGCTGATGTGCGGGTTGGCCGGCTGCGGCGGTGCCCATGACGCAGGCAGTCCGAGTGCGTCGAACACGGCCGGCGGCGCGGGCGGCCCGGTGGTCGACGTCGTCATCGCCAACGGGCAGGTCACGCCCACCAACGCCACGCTGCAGGCCAAGGTCAACCAGCAGATCACGTTGAAAGTCAGCAGCGATGCCGCCGACGAGCTGCACGTGCACTCGACTCCCGATCACAAGTTCCAGGTCGCGGCCGCACCCAACCAGACGTTTCAGTTCAGCGTCGACGTGCCCGGCACCGTCGAGGTCGAACTGCATCATCTGAAGCGCACCATCGCCACCATTCAAGTGCGCCCGTGAACCACGCCGCGGCGGTGCTGGCGCACGGCCTTGGCGGCTCGGGCGACCTCCCGGTTCCGTATGCCTATGCGATGGTCGGCGCGGCGTGGGCGTTGACGTTCACCTTCGCGCTGGTGGCCTTCGCGTGGCGGCGGCCGCGGTTCGACCCGCTCAAGCCAGGGCGTCCGTTGCCGGCGGCCGTGACCACGCTGGTCGATGCGCGCGCGACTCGCTGGGCGGTCGCGGGCGTGGCGCTGGTTTTCGCGGCATGGGCAGTGGCGGCCGGCGTCTGGGGTCCGGAAACGCAGTCGAACGCGTTGCTCGGGGCGTTCTACGTGCTGCTGTGGGTCGGCCTGGTGGCGGTTTCGTTGTGCTTCGGACCGGTATGGCGAGTGCTCTCCCCGATGCGCACGGTGTACCTGCTGCTGCGGCGAGTCGCGCCGGAGCGGGTTGGCCGGCCGCGGCTGTCTTATCCGGAACCCTGGGGATATCGGCCCGCCGCGGCGGGCCTGTTCGCCTTCGTCTGGATGGAGCTGGCCAGCCCGGACTCGGCATCTCTGCCGTGGGTACGGACGTGGCTGCTGACCTATGCCGTGGTGCTGCTGATCGGAGCGTGGCTGTGCGGGCAACGCTGGCTGGCCCGCGCCGACCCGTTCGGCGTCTACAGCGTCGCCGTCTCGCGCCTGTGCCCGTTTCGGCGCAACCCGGCCACCGGGAAAATCGTCGTGGGAAACCCGCTCGACCACCTGCCGTCGCTGCCGGTCCGCCCGGGGGTGGTGGTGCTGTTGGCGGTGCTGCTGGGGTCGACGGCGTTCGACAGCTTCTCGTCGTCACCGACGTGGCGGAACTTCGCCGATGGGCTAGCGCGCGCGGCCCACGGTGTGCCGGCCACGGTTTCCTCGTCCGTGTTGCGCAGTATCGGGCTGGTGGTCTTCATTTCGGTTGTGGCCGTGACGTTTTCGCTGGCCGCCCGGGCCACGGGCGGGCTTGACCGTGAGCAGCGTCGCGGCCTGCCGGGCCAGATGGCGCATTCGCTGATCCCGATCGTGGTGGGCTACATCTTCGCGCACTACCTCACCTACCTGGTGGAGCGCGGACAGCAGGCCGTGTTCGCCTTGGCCGACCCATTCGGCCAGGGCTGGAATCCGCTGGGTTTGGCGCATCTGCACGTCGCCTACGTGTTGTCCGCTCATCCCCCGGTGCTCGCCGGGATCAAGGTGGCATGCGTGGTAACCGGGCACATCGTGGCGGTGATCGCGGCTCACGACAAAGCACTGCGGCTGCTGCCGGCCGGCCATCAGCTGACCGGCCAGCTGACCATGATGCTGGTCATGGTGGGCTACACATTCACCGGCCTGTACCTGCTGTTCGGGGGGTAGACGCTCCGGCACTTGTCTGAGCCTGGCGGATCCGTTTCGATCGTTGCGGACTGCGTGGTGATCACGTCGTGATTATGTGGTGGTCACGCCAGACCCCCAGCGAGAGGAAGTCAGTTGACACCGCAACGCTCGAGCGAGGTACGCGCGGATGAGGAAGCTCCGGGCCGCAAGGGAAAACGTCGTCCACGCGCGCTCTCGCGGATCAGCATCCAGTCGAAGGTGATGATCATGCTGCTGGTGTCCAGCCTGATGTCGTTGGGTGTGATCGGGGTGGTCGGATACGTCGCCGCCCGGCAGGCGCTGCTGCCCGCGGTGTCCGAACGGATGACGCAATTGCGGGAGGCGCAGAAGCGTGCAATCGAGACGCTGTTCGCGGACCTGACCAATTCGCTGGTGATCTATAGCCGCGGAACTACCGTGGTGGAGGCGGTTCAGGCCTTTACCGCCGGCTTCGACCAACTGGCGAACGCGCCCGTCGATGCCGGGCAACAGCAGGCGCTGGTGAACTACTACACCGATAAACTGATCAAACCCATCGAACGGGACACCGGCACCAAGCTGGATCTCGATGCCGTACTGCCCAGCAACAATTCGCAGAGATACCTGCAGGCCCACTACACCGCCGCGGGGGCTTCGCCCGCAACCGACGACGCCGGCGACGGCAGCGCGTGGTCAGCCGCGAATGCCCGTTTCAACAACTACTTTCGCGAGATTGCAACTCGCTTCGAATACCGCGATGCGCTGCTGCTCGATACCCGCGGCAACGTCATTTACAGCGTGAACAAGAGTGCCGCACTCGGCACCAACGTCCTCACCGGTCCTTATCGGCAATCCAACCTCCGTGGTGCCTACGAGAAGGCCATGGCCGCAACCTCAGTCGACTTCGTGTGGATCACCGACTTCCAGCCCTATCAGCCCGCTCTCGGCATGCCCATCGCATGGTTGGTGTCACCAATCGGCGCACCCGGCAGAGCTTCGGGTGTGCTGGCGCTGCCGTTGCCGATCGCGAAAGTGAACCGCATCATGACCGCCGACAAGCAGTGGGAGGCAGTCGGCATGGGCACGACCGGCGAGACTTATCTCGCCGGCCCCGACAACTTGATGCGTTCTGATTCGCGGTTATTCGTCGAAGATCCACGGCGATTCAGGAACGAGGTGGTAGCGGCGGGCACACGAGCCGATATCGTTGACAAAGCTATCAAGTGGGGTGGCACGACTCTGGTCCAGCCTGTCGCGACCACTGCGGTCCGCGCTGCCGAACGCGGAGAGACCGGCACCGTGATCGACACCGACTATCTGGGTCGCCGCGAGCTGGCGGCCTACGCGCCGCTGATTGTGCCGAATTCCGACCTGCACTGGTCGATTGTGGCGACCCGTGAAACCGCTGAAGCCAACGCCCGGGTGGCATCGGTCACCCATACACTCGTGTTGGCCACGGCGGCAATGGTTTTCGTCATCTGCATAGCTGCCTTGCTGGTCGCCCAGATATTCGTGCGCCCCATTCGGCGGTTGCAGGCCGGCGCAGAAGAGATCAGCGCCGGCAACTACGATGTCGCGATTCCGGTCACCTCTCGCGATGAAATCGGAGAACTCACAGAGACTTTCAACGATATGAGCCGCAGTCTGCAGATGAAGGAAGTTCTGCTGACCGAACAGCGAAAAGAAAACGACCGTCTGCTCGGGTCGTTGATGCCTGAGCCGGTTGCGCGGCGTTACCGCGAGGGCGAGCAAACTATCGCTTCGGAGCACCAGGACGTCGCGGTGATCTTCGCCGACATCGTCGGCCTCGACGACATCTCGAATGATCTGACGGGGCAGGAACTGGTTGGCATCGTCGACGAACTGATCCGGGAAATCGATTCCGCCGCCGAAGCACTTGGCGTCGAGCCGATTCGCACCCTGCACAACGGCTACCTCGCCAGCTGCGGGCTGAACTTTCCCCGATTGGACAGCGTGCACCGCACCGTCGAGTTCGCCGTCGAGATGCGAGACATCATCGAGCGGTTCAACAGCAAAACGGGCCATCATCTGGCACTGCGAGCCGGAATCAACACGGGCCATGTCATCAGTGGACTGGTCGGACGCTCCAGCATCGTGTACGACATGTGGGGCGCCGCGGTCAATCTGGCCCACCAGATGCGCAGCAGCACAACGCAATCGGGCATCTATGTCACCGCTCCGGTGTATGAGGCCGTGCACGATGTCCGGCGGTTCACCCCCGCGGGAACCATTACCGTCGGCGGCACTGAACAGCAGATCTGGCAATTATCGGAGGACCAGTGAACACCATGGATGCGTCATCGCTTTACTGGGCCGCCGGTGTGGTTTTTGGCTTGCCCCTGCTGCTGATCGGCCTGACCGAGTGGCACCAAGCCCTGGTGCGCAAGAGGAGTCATCTCGCCCGGCCCGTTCTGCTGCTGCGCAGTTACCTGGTCCCGTTGGCTGCGCTCCTGGTGCTGCTGGTGAACGTGGCGGACATACCGGCACAGATCACCTCGGTTCGCGTTCTGACGACGGTGTTCGGCTTCGTGGTGCTGGTGCTGTTGCTGTCCGGGCTGAACGCGACGGTGTTCGAGGGTGCGCCGCAGGGCTCCTGGCGCCAACGGATCCCGGGCATTTTCCTCGATGTCACCCGGTTCTTGCTGATCGGTGTGGGTCTGGCGGTCATTCTCTCCTATGTCTGGGGCGTGCGGGTCGGCGGACTTTTCACCGCGCTGGGTGTGACGTCCGTGGTCATCGGTCTGATGCTGCAGAACTCCGTCGGGCAGATTGTGTCCGGCCTGTTCATGTTGTTCGAGCAGCCGTTCCGAATCGGCGACTGGTTGGATACTCCGGGCGCCCAAGGCCAGATCGTGGAGGCGAACTGGCGTTCCGTCCATATCCGAACCGGCCGCGGCCTACAGATCACCCCCAACTCGGTGCTGGCCACCACGTCGTTCACGAATCTCAGCCGCCCGCCCGGCGCGCATCAACTCATGATGACGACGACTTTTTCCGAGGGCGACCCTCCCGACCGGGTGTGCGCGTTGCTGTCGGAGATCGCCGATGCGCTGCCACAGCGCAGGGCGGACGTCGCGGCCACCTCGGTGCCTGCCGGCGGTGGCGAGTATCACGTCACCATTGGGCTGAGGTCGCCCGCCGACGACGCCGCCGCGCAAGCCACCTTTCTGCGTTGGCTTTGGTATGCCGCACGGCGCGCGGGCCTTCATCTTGATAGCGCTGAAGACGACTTTTCGACGCCTGAGCGCGTCGAGACAGCGCTGCGGACGCTGGTGGCACCGGCCTTGCGGCTGAGTCCGGCAGACCAGCAGTCGCTGGGGTCGCACGCGAGAATGGTTCGCTACGGGGCCGATGAGATTGTCGAGCATGCCGGTCGGGTGCCCGGCAAGATGACCTTTCTGATCGCGGGGAGCGTGCGGTTGACCGGGGTCGCTCAGAGCGGGGCGAGCCTCGCCCTGGGCACCCTCGATGAAGGCTCGTTCCTCGGGGTGACTGCGCTGACCCGTCAGCCCAACCTGGCCGACGCACGGGCCATCGAGGAAGTGACAGCGCTGGAAATCGATCGCGATCACCTCGTCGAGTTCGTCATGAGTAAGCCATTGCTACTGCAAGACTTGGGTCGGACCATCGACGAGCGACGCACCAGAGTTCAGCAGGCAATGATGGCCGAGCGGGCCGGGTGATGCTCAGCCGATGGGGAATTCGGCGCGCTTGTTGCCCTCCCAGCGGCGCAACCCGGCGAAGCGGCCGTCGATCTGGGCGGGCCGCCCCGCAATGCGCAGCGCCCGGCCGAGTTGCGGTCCGCCGACGCGTCGGGCCAACGTGACGTGAGCGGTCCATTGACCCGGAAGGCTGTTGGACATCGGCGCGGGCGAAAGGTGCGAACGGCTTATCCGGTGCACCTCGTCGTGCAGGCCCAGCAGGTCTGCGGTAGGCACGATGAGCCGGGCAAAGACGACGTTCGCGCGGCCGAACAGCACCGGTGCGCCGACCGCGCAGTGCAGCGGGAGTCGCGCGGCGACCGGGGCGAGCAGCTCGTCGACCACTGGATCGACGCTCTCGGCGACGGCCAGCGTCACATGCGGTCGGCTGGCCGGGGCCTGGCTGGGTATGCCGGCGTCGGCCAGCTGCTCCCAAATGCGCCGGATCGCGGCCTCGGTGTCGCGGTCGAAGACCAGCTCGATTGAATGCACCATCAGCGGACCAGCGCCCTCACCCAGTCGGGGTCGAACGCGGCGGCGCTCATAGCGGCGAAGTCGGTGGGGTCCATCGACCCGGCGCCCGCGGGCAGCGCCGCCCGCAGCGGCGCCAGGCGGGCCAAGGCGATACGGTTCGACGTTTCCGCCAAGCCGGGCCGCGCCGGCCAGCTGCCGATGACCAGGCCTGCGCACGAAACGCCTTGCGTGCCAAGCGCTTCCAATGTGAGCGCGGTGTGGTTGAGAGTGCCCAGTTCCGCACTGACGGCAACCAGCGCCGCGGCACCGAGGTCGACGGCCAGGTCACGCAATGTCACGCCGGACTCGGCGAGCTCGACCAGCAATCCACCGGCGCCTTCGACCAAAGTCAGCCGTCCGGGGCGGTCCAGTCCGCGTACCAGACGCAGCAGCTCGTCACGGGTGGGCAACGCCATGCCGGCCTGCTCGGCCGCGGCCGCTGGCGCCAACGGCTGCGGGTACCGCGACAAGCCGGCGAGCTCGGTCACTCCGGACAACCGGGCCACGTCGGCCAGGTCGTCGTCGCCGCAGGCGGTGCCGGTCTGCACGGGTTTGCACACCGCCACGTCGATGCCGGCCTGGCGCGCGTGGGATGACAGCGCCGCGGTGACGACGGTCTTGCCGACACCGGTTCCTGTCCCGGTGACGACCAGCACCGTCAACGGCGCGCCCCGGAGAGAACCTCGGTCAGCACCCGCTGGGCCAGTTCGAGGTCGGCGGCGTCCAGCGAAGCACGCGCCGAGAGCCTCAGCCGTGAGGTGCCGGCCGGAACCGTAGGAGGCCGGAAGCAACCGACCCGCACGCCGGCGTCCCAGCAGGCGGTGGCGGCGGCCAACGCCACCTCGGGGTCACCGAGAATCACCGACACCACAGCTGACTCGGGCATCGGCGTTACATCGCAGACCCCGGCCAGGATGCGGGCATGGCGCAGTACCGCTTCCGGACGCCACGGCTCGGCCGTCAGTACGCGCAGCGCGGCCTGGGCGGCACCGACCGCCGCCGGGGCCAGCCCGGTGTCGAAGATGAATGGGCGGGCGGCGTCGATCAGGTGATCGCGAACCGGCTGCGGCCCGAGGACAACTCCGCCCTGACTGCCCAGCGCTTTCGACAACGTCGTCGTCACCACCAGGTCAGGAGCACCCGCCAAACCCAGCTCTTGTACCAGCCCGCGGCCGCTGCCGCGCACACCCAGGCCGTGCGCCTCGTCGACGATCAGCAGCGCACCGTGCCGACGGCAGACGTCGTGCAGTTCACGGACCGGCGCCAGCGCACCGTCGGCACTGAACACCGAGTCGGTGACGACGACGGCGCGCTCCTCCCGGCGCGACTGCAGGGCCGCGTTCACCGCGTCGACGTCGCGGTGCGGCGTCACCACTACCCGGGCCCGTGATAGCCGGCAGGCATCTACCAGCGACGCGTGCGAGTAGGCGTCGGACACCAGCAGCGAACCCGGTCCCGAAAGGCCGACCACCGCGCCCAGATTGGCCGTGTAGCCCGAGGAGAACAGCAGCCCCGCCGACGCGCCGACGTAGTCGGCGAGTTCTGCTTCGAACTCCTGGTGCAGTTCGGTGTCGCCGGTGACCAGGCGCGAACCGGTGGCTCCGGCGCCCCAGGTGCGCAGTGCCTGGACGCCACCGTCGATGACGTCGGGATGCTGCGACAGGCCGAGGTAGTCGTTGGAGGCCAGGTCCAGCTCGGTGGCGACCGGCGGACGCGGCCGCAACGAGCGCCGCAAGCCGGCCTCGCGGCGCTGCTGTTCCACCTCGCCCAGCCAGGCCAGCGGCGACGTCTCGATCGGTGCCTTCATCGCCGTTCAGCCTACGAGTCGGGCGACCTCGACCATCGCCGAGGTGATCTGAGCGATCTCGTCGGGCGAACAGATGTAAGGCGGCATCGCGTAGATGAGGTTCCGGAACGGACGCAGCCATACCCCGTGGTCGAGCGCGGCCGGGGTAGCGACGGCCAGATCGACCGGCCGGTCGCATTCGATGACGCCGATGGCACCGCGCACCCGGACGTCGGTCACGGCCGGCAACGCCCGCGCGGGCTGCAGACCGGCCGTCAACCCGGCGGCGATCTCCCCCACCCGCGACCGCCAGTCCTGGCCGAGCAGCACCTCGACACTTGCCACCGACACCGCACAGGCCAGCGGATTGGCCATGAACGTGGGTCCGTGCATCAGCGCGCCGGCCTCCCCGGCGCTGATGGTGTGCGCGATATCGGTGGTGCACAAGGTCGCGGCCAGACTGAGGTATCCGCCGGTCAGCGCCTTGCCGACGCACATGATGTCCGGGCTCACCCCGGCGTGGTCGGCGGCGAACAGCTCGCCGGTGCGGCCGAAGCCGGTGGCGATCTCGTCGAAGATCAGCAACACGTCGTGTCGCCGGCAGATATCGCGCAGGTCGCGCAGATAGCGCGGGTCGTGAAAGCGCATGCCGCCGGCGCCCTGCACCACCGGCTCGACGACGACCGCCGCGAGCTCGCCGGCGTGGCGGGCCAGCAATGCCTCGAAGGCCGCGCTGTAGTCGTCGTCGTAGTCACCCGGCACCTGCGGAGCGAAAACTTGGTCGGCCAGAATGTCCGTCCACAACGAGTGCATGCCGCCGTCGGGGTCGCAAATGCTCATCGGTGTGAACGTGTCGCCGTGGTAGCCGCCGCGCCAGGTCATCAGCCGATGCTTGGCGGGCCGGCCCCGGCTGCGCCAGTACTGCAGCGCCATCTTCACCGCCACCTCGACCGACACCGAGCCGGAATCGCTGAAGAACACGGTCTGCAACCCCGCCGGGGTGATGTCGACCAGCAGCTGCGCCAGCCGGGCGGCCGGCTCGTGGGTGAGCCCGCCGAACATGACGTGGTTCATGAGGCCGAGCTGCCGGGTCAGCGCCGCGTCCAGCACCGGGTGACCGTGTCCGTGGATCGCCGTCCACCAGGAGCTCATCGCGTCGAGCACGTCGACCGCTTTGCCGTCGCGGATCAGGGTCAGCCACGCCCCGCGGGCGGCCACCGCCACGATGGGCGGTATGACTTCAGCGCCGATGGTGCTGTAGGGATGCCACAGATGGGCGGCGTCGATCGCGCTGACCTGCTCGGGTGTCAGCCCGGGAGGCATCGCAGACATAGAGAACGAGGGTATGCGGGTCGCCGGGCCGGTGGTCAGCGACCCGTCTTGCGACATCGGTCGCAGAAATCGCCGACATCGGGAAGCATCTGACTGATGGCGTCGCCGCATCAGCCCGACGAGGACATCGAGGACTACGACGCCCATGAGGCCATTCGGCTGCGGATCGCCGTCTGGGACGTGGTTTGCACCTGCGGTTTGCTGACCCTGCTGGTGGTTCTGGCCACCACGACGAGCTTGCCCGCGCGGATGTTCGGCTTCGCCGCCGACGCGTGCCCGGACGGCAGTTGCGGACCGGTGCCGTTCGGCCTGGATCAGTACATCTACCCCGTTATGTGGGGTGGGATCGGGGCGGCGGTTGCCGCGGCGGCGATCGGCCCGGTCGTTTCCCTGCTGCGGGGGTGGTACATGTTCTTCTGGCCAATCGTGGCGGCGGGCGTGCTGATGGTCAGCTCGCTGGCCGGCTACGCGTTGACAACTTTCAGCGAACGATTTTGGCACTAACGCCGGTGCGCAGGGACCCGGAATCGGCCCGGGCAGTCACCGTGCGATCTCATTCCGACAAATAATCCTCCGCGCACCTGGCGGCGCCCACTTTCTGTTGCGAAAGTGTCTGAAGTGACTGATGTGAAAACTGTGCGCAGCGGCCATAGCGCGATTCGCGCGCAGTCATCGCGCTACGGCAACGGTCCCCAAGAGAGGGTGAAATTCAGCATGAAACGCATCTACGCCTTCGCTGTCGGGCTGATGGTGTCGGTGGCTCCGGTGGTGGCTGTCGCTGACCTGGCGACCGGCCTCGCCGCAGCGGATCCGGGCGCCAGGCCGATGGACTACCAGCAGGCCACCGACGTGGTGGTCGCGCGCGGCCTTTCACAACGCGGCGTGCCGTTTTCCTGGGCGGGCGGCGGCGTCAACGGTCCCAGCCGCGGTACCGGCAAAGGCGCCATGACCGTCGGGTTCGACGCGTCCGGCCTGATGCAGTATGCGTATGCCGGTGCGGGGATCAAGCTGCCCCGCTCGTCCGGCCAGATGTACCGCGTAGGGCAAAAAGTGCTGCCGCAGCAGGCCCGCAAGGGCGACCTGATCTTCTATGGTCCCGAGGGCACGCAGAGCGTCGCGATGTACCTCGGCAACGGCCAGATGCTCGAGGTCGGTGACGTGGTCCAGGTTTCACCCGTCCGCAGCAGCGGCATGGCGCCGTATTTGGTGCGCGTTCTGGGAACTCAGCAGGCGCCGGTGCAACAGGCACCGGTGCAACAGTCGCCAGTGCAACAGTCGCCAGTGCAGCAGGTGCCGGGCCAGCAGGCGCCGGTGCAGCAAGTTCCTGGCCAGCAGGTGCCGGGTCAACAGCTGCCGACGCAGCAGTCGCCGTTGCAACCGGCACCCACTCCGCAGGCGCCGTTGCAACTGGCACCTACGCAGCCGGCCGCGCCAGGGCAACCGGCACAGCAACCGGCGATCGTCCCCGCCACGCGGTAACCGCCGAAAGCCGCCGATTTCCCGCCAGCTGATTCCACACGACTCGCTGCTCAGCGAGAGAGCGAACGGCGGGTTTTGGGTAAATTGGCTTTTTATCATGCTGAGCCTGTCCCCACCCCGTCCCCCGGCCGCGGCTGCGCAGCCGGTCGGGAAGTCATCCGGGGCGGGTCCGTCAAGCACTGGGACGTCCGGGTTCTATCGCTATGACTTGGACGGATTGCGCGGCGTCGCCATCGCATTGGTCGCCATGTTCCACGTCTGGTTCGGCCGGGTGTCCGGTGGCGTGGATGTGTTCCTGGCGCTGTCTGGGTTCTTCTTCGGCGGCAAGATGCTTCGCGCTGCTCTCAACCCGGCCGCCTCGCTGTCACCGCCGGCCGAGCTGGCCCGGCTGATCCGTCGGCTGCTGCCCGCGTTGGTCGTGGTCCTGGCCGGATGTGCGCTGCTCACCATCCTGGTGCAACCCCAAACCCGTTGGGAGACGTTCGCCGACCAGAGCCTGGCCAGCCTCGGTTACTACCAGAACTGGGAACTGGCCAACTCGGCGTCGGATTACCTGCGTGCCGGTGAGGCCGTCAGCCCCCTGCAGCACATCTGGTCCATGTCGGTGCAAGGGCAGTTCTACGTCGCCTTCCTGCTCGTCGTCGCCGGCTGCGCCTACCTGTTCCGGCGGCTGTTCCGCAGCCTCGAGGGTCTGCGGAGTGTCTTCTTGGTGCTGCTGAGCGCACTGACCGTGGCCTCATTCGTCTTCGCGATCTTTGCGCACCAGGCCAACCAGGCGCAGGCCTACTACAACAGCTTCGCCCGGGCGTGGGAGCTGCTGCTCGGAGCGCTGGTTGGGGCCCTGGTGCCGTACATCCGCTGGCCGATGTGGCTGCGCACATCGCTCGCCACCATCGCGCTGGCGGCGATCCTGTCCTGCGGCGCCCTGATCAATGGCGTCAAGGAATTCCCCGGCCCGTGGGCGTTGGTACCGGTCGGCGCCACCATGCTGATGATTCTCGCCGGGGCCAACCTGAGCGGCCACGACGGCGGCCGGCTGCCGTTACCCAACCGCCTGCTGGCGGCCGGGCCGCTGGTGACCTTGGGCGCGATGGCGTACTCGCTGTACCTCTGGCACTGGCCGCTGTTGATCTTCTGGCTGTCCTATTCCGGCCGCGCACACGCCGGCTTTTTGGACGGCACGGCGGTGCTGCTGGTCTCCGGCGTGCTCGCTTACCTGACCACCCGGCTCGTCGAGGACCCGCTGCGGCAGCGGACTTCCACAACTGCCCCGGCGCATATCCCGACCGTTCCTTGGGCGATGCGGCTTCGGCGGCCGACGATGGTGCTGGGCTCCATCGTGGTACTGCTGGGCGTCACCCTGACCGCAACGTCGTTCACCTGGCGCGAGCATGTCAGCGACCAACGCGCCGCCGGCAAGGAGCTGAAAGGCCTCAACCCCCACGACTATCCCGGGGCGATGGCGCTGACCGCCCACGTGCGGGTGCCCACGCTGCGGATGCGGCCCACCGTGCTGGAGATCAAGGAGGACCTCCCGGCCACCACCAGGGACGGCTGCATCAGCGACTTCGTCAACCCGGCGGTGGTCAACTGCACTTACGGCGACATGGACGCCACCCGAACCATCGCGCTGGCCGGCGGATCGCACGCCGAACACTGGCTGCCCGCCCTGGACCTGCTCGGCCGGGTGCACCACTTCAAGGTGGTGACCTACCTCAAGATGGGCTGCCCGCTGTCCACCGAGGAAGTCCCGCTGATCATGGGCAACAACGCCGCCTACCCGCAGTGCCGCGAGTGGGTGCACACGGTGATGAACAAGTTGGTCACCGACCATCCCGACTACGTGTTCACCACCTCGACGCGACCGTGGAACATCAAACCCGGCGACGTGATGCCGGCCACGTATATCGGGATCTGGCAGACGTTCTCCGACAACAACATTCCCGTGCTGGCCATGCGGGACACACCGTGGCTGGTCAAAGACGGTAAACCGTTCGACCCCGCGGACTGCCTGGCCAAGAAGGGCAATGCGGATTCGTGCGCGATCAAGCGCTCTGACCTGCTGGTCGATCACAATCCAACCCTCGACTTCGTCGAGCGGTTCCCGCTGCTCAAGCCGCTGGACATGTCGGACGCGATCTGTCGCCCTGACACCTGCCGTCCGGTCGAGGGCAACGTGCTGATCTACCACGGGGCCCACCACCTGTCCCCCACCTACGTGCGCACCCTGGCCCCCGAGCTGGGGCGGCAGATCGCGGCCAACACCGGTTGGTGGTGACTGCCGGGTCACGGCGACCCGGATAAGGTCGAGTGATGTCGAACAGCGCCGAGGACGCAGGAGGTACCGAACCGACGCTGCCCACCGTGTGGCCGGGCACCGCCTATCCGCTGGGTGCCACGTATGACGGTGCCGGCACGAATTTTTCGCTGTTCTCCGAGATCGCCGAGAAGGTCGAGTTATGCCTGATCGGCGAGGACGGCAGCGAGTCCCGGATCCCGCTCGACGAGGTGGACGGCTATGTCTGGCACGCCTACTTGCCGAACATCGTCCCGGGACAGCGCTACGGATTTCGTGTGCACGGTCCCTTCGACCCTGCCGCCGGTCACCGCTGCGACCCGAGCAAGCTACTGCTCGACCCCTACGGCAAGGCGTTCGACGGCGACTTCACCTTCGGGCAGGCGCTGTTCTCCTATGACTTGAACGCCGTTGACCCCGAAGGCAACTCCGCGGGACCCCTGCCGATGGTCGATTCGCTCGGCCACACCATGACCAGTGTGGTGATCAATCCCTTCTTCGACTGGGCGTTCGACCGGGCACCGCTCACCCCCTACCACGAGACGGTCATCTACGAGGCCCACGTCAAGGGCATGACACAAACTCATCCCGGCGTCCCCGAAGAGCTGCGGGGCACCTACGCCGGGCTGGCCCACCCGGCGGTCATCGACCATCTCAAGTCGCTCAACGTCACCGCGCTCGAACTGATGCCGGTGCACCAATTCATGCATGACCAGCGGCTGCTTGACCTCGGCCTGCGAAACTACTGGGGCTACAACACATTCGGGTTCTTCGCACCGCACTACCAGTACGCGTCGACCCGGCAGGCCGGCAGCGCGGTGGCCGAGTTCAAGATGATGGTGCGCAGCCTGCACGAAGCCGGCATCGAAGTCATCCTCGACGTGGTCTACAACCACACCGCCGAGGGCAACCACCTGGGCCCGACGATCAACTTCCGCGGCATCGACAACAAGGCCTACTACCGGCTCGTCGACGAAGATCTGCGGTTGTACAAGGACTACACGGGCACCGGCAACAGCCTCAACGCGCGGCACCCGCACACCCTGCAGCTGATCATGGACTCGCTGCGCTACTGGGTGCTGGAAATGCATGTCGACGGCTTCCGCTTCGACCTGGCCTCCACGCTGGCCCGCGAGCTGCACGACGTCGACCGGCTGAGCGCGTTTTTCGATCTGGTGCAGCAAGATCCGGTGGTAAGCCAGGTCAAACTGATCGCCGAGCCGTGGGATGTCGGCGAGGGCGGCTACCAGGTTGGAAATTTTCCCGGTTTGTGGACCGAGTGGAACGGGAAGTATCGCGATACTGTGCGTGACTACTGGCGGGGCGAACCCGCGACCCTGGGTGAGTTCGCCTCGCGGCTGACCGGCTCGTCGGACCTCTACGAGGTGACCGGCCGGCGACCCAGCGCCAGCATCAACTTCGTCACCGCCCACGACGGGTTCACCCTCAACGACCTGGTGTCCTACAACGAGAAGCACAACGAGGCCAACGGTGAGGACAACCGCGACGGAGAAAGCCACAACCGGTCGTGGAACTGCGGCGTCGAGGGTCCCACCGACGACCCCGACATCGTGGCGCTGCGCTGCCGTCAGATGCGCAATTTCTGGGCCACGCTGATGATCAGCCAGGGCACCCCGATGATCGCGCACGGCGACGAGATCGGCCGCACCCAGCTGGGCAACAACAACGTCTACTGCCAGGACTCCGAATTGGCTTGGATGGATTGGTCATTGGTCGACAAGAATGTCGATCTGCTGACGTTCGCGCGCAAGGCGACCGATCTGCGCAAGCACCATCCGGTGTTTCGGCGGCGCCGATTCTTCGAGGGCGAGCCGATTCGCAGCGGCGACGAGGTCCGCGATATCGCCTGGCTGACCCCCAGCGGCCGGGAGATGACCCACGAGGATTGGGACAAGAGCTTTCATCACAAATGTGTGGCGGTGTTCCTCAACGGCGATGCGATCACCGCCCCCAACGCGCGCGGCGAGCGAGTGGTCGATGACTCATTCCTGTTGTGCTTCAACGCACATGACGAAGAGGTGGAGTTCGTCACCCCGCAGGACGACTATGCCCAGGAGTGGACCGCCGCGTTGGACACCAACGATCCCGTCGGCGACAACGACCTGGTGGTGGCGGCCGAGACCGCGGTGCCGGTACCGGCACGTTCCCTGCTCGTGCTGCGTAAGACCGCCTGACGCATGGCTTTTCCCGTACTCTCCACCTACCGGTTACAGCTGCGCGGTGAATCCAGCGGGTTCGCGTTCACCTTCGCCGACGCCGAGAACCTGCTGGATTACCTCGACGAGCTAGGGGTGTCACACCTGTACCTGTCCCCGATCATGACCGCGGTCCCCGGGTCGAGCCACGGCTATGACGTTGCCGACCCGACGGCGGTGTCGCCGGAACTCGGCGGACCGGAGGGCCTGGCGCGGCTGTCGGCGGCGGCCCGGGCCCGCGGCATGGGCCTGGTCGTCGACATCGTGCCCAACCACGTCGGGATAGACCAGCCCCAGCAGAACCCGTGGTGGTGGGACGTGTTGCGGAACGGCCGCTCCTCGCCTTACGCGGACTTCTTCGACATCGACTGGGACCTTCAGGACGGCCGAATTGTGTTGCCGGTACTGGGTTCTGACGAGGACGTCGCCGATTTGCGGGTCGACGGCGATCTGTTGCGGCTCGGTGACCTCGCGCTGCCGATCGCACCCGGCACTTCCGAGGGGACCGGGCCCGAGGTGCACGAGCGCCAGCACTACCGATTGGTGGGCTGGCGAAACGGAGTGTGCGGCTATCGCCGATTCTTCTCGATCACCTCGCTGGCCGGGCTGCGTCAGGAAGATCGCGCGGTGTTCGACGCCAGCCACGCCGAAGTGGCTCGCTGGTTCGCCGAGGGTCTGGTCGACGGGGTGCGCATCGACCATCCCGACGGACTGTCCGACCCCTGTGCGTACCTGGTCCGGCTGCGAGAACTGTTGGGCCCCAAGGCCTGGATCGTGATCGAGAAGATCCTTGCCGTCGACGAAGCGCTGGAGCCGACGCTTCCAGTGGCGGGCACGACCGGCTACGACGTGCTGCGGGAGGTGGGCGGCGTCTTCGTCGACCCCAGCGGGGAATCGGCGCTGACCGCGTTGGCTGACTCCGCCGGTGTCGACTATCGCAGCATGCCGGAGATGTTGGCGGACTTGAAGATCCGTGCGGTCACCAAGACTTTGGCGCCGGAACTGGCCCGGCTGCGGCGGTCTATCGTCGCCGCGGCGGGCCGCGACCATCCGCTGCTGCCCGACGCGGTGGCCGCGCTGCTGACCCACATCGGCGTCTACCGCTCCGACTACCCCGGCCTGGCTGCCATCCTGCCCACGGCGCTGGCCGAAACCCTGGCGGCCGCACCGGAATTGGGCCAACCCCTGGAGGTGCTGGCCGCGGCGCTGGCTCGCGACGGTGAACCGGCGACGCGGCTGCAACAACTGTGCGGCGCGGTGACCGCCAAGGCCGTCGAGGACTGCATGTTCTACCGGGATTCCCGGCTGGTCTCGCTCAACGAGGTGGGCGGCGAGCCGCATCGGTTCGGCCTGGGAACCGCGGAGTTTCACCACCGCGCCGCCAGCCGTGCCCGGCTGTGGCCGCACACAATGACCGCGCTGACCACGCATGACACCAAGCGCGGCGAGGACGTGCGCGCCCGCATCGGCGTGCTGTCGCAGGTGCCGTCGCTGTGGTCGGAATTCGTCGCCCGCTGGGAGATCGAGGCACCGTCGCCCGATCCGGCGACCGGACACTTCTTGTGGCAGAACATCTTCGGGGTATGGCCGGTCAGCGGAGAGGTGGATGACCAGCTGCGTGGCCGGCTGCACGCCTACGCCGAGAAGGCCATCCGGGAAGCGGCTTGGCACACCTCGTGGAACGATCCGGACACCGATTTCGAGGAGGCCGTGCACCGCTGGCTGGACACCGTGCTGGACGGACCGGTGGCCGAGGCGCTGACCGAACTTGTGGCCCAACTCAATCCGCATGCCGCCAGCGACGCCCTGGGCCAGAAGCTGCTCGCGCTGACCGTGCCGGGAATCGCCGACACCTACCAGGGCACCGAGCTGTGGGACGACAGTTTGGTCGACCCGGACAACCGCCGTCCGGTCGACTATGCGGCCAGGCGAGCCGCACTTGAGGAGTTGCGGCACCCCAAGATCCGGGTCGTCACCACCGCGCTTCGGCTACGGCGCTCCCGACCGGATACCTTCCTGCGGGGCAGATATCGTCCGGTGCTGGCCGACGGGCAGGCCAGCGATCACATTGTGGCTTTTCAGCGCGGTGACGACGTGGTGGTGGCGGTGACCCGGTGGACCGTGCGGCTGGCCGAAACCGGCTGGGGCAACACGGTGCTGCCGCTGCCCGAGGGGTCCTGGACCGATACCCTCACCGGCGCCATGGCCAGCGGGCCGACTTCGGCCGCCGAGTTGTTCGCCGAGCTGCCCGTCGTCCTGCTGGAGCGCAACGGTGACTGATTTCCGAGTGTGGGCACCGACGCCCGAGCAAGTGCGCCTCGATGTCGAGGGCACCGAGTATGAGATGCGCCGCTCGGACGACGGCTGGTGGCACACGACGGTTGACACCGCACCGGAGGCCCGCTACGGGTATCTACTCGACGACGACCCGAAGGTGCTGCCCGACCCGCGCTCTCCGCGTCAGCCCGACGGGGTACATGCGCACTCGCAGCTATGGGATCCGTCGGACGTCACCTGGACCGATGATGGCTGGTCGGGCCGGTCGGTCGAGGGTGCGGTGATCTACGAGTTGCATATCGGAACCTTCACCGCTGACGGCACTTTCGACTCCGCCGTCGACAAGCTGGAGTATTTGGCGGATCTTGGCGTCGAGTTCGTCGAGCTGATGCCGGTCAACTCCTTTGCCGGAACCCATGGTTGGGGATACGACGGTGT
The DNA here is from genome assembly GCF_059812225.1 of Mycobacterium sp. NGS66. Lineage (NCBI taxonomy): Bacteria > Bacillati > Actinomycetota > Actinomycetes > Mycobacteriales > Mycobacteriaceae > Mycobacterium > Mycobacterium sp. NGS66. The sequence goes on from NZ_JCALCG010000004.1 coordinate 314,883, forward strand.
GTTGTGGTACAGCGTGCACGAGCCCTACGGCGGGCCCGACGGCCTGGTCCGCTTCGTCGACGCCTGCCACGCCCGGGGCCTGGGGGTGCTGATCGACGCGGTGTTCAACCATCTGGGGCCGTCGGGCAATTACCTGCCCCGGTTCGGCCCGTACCTGTCGTCGGCGAGCAATCCGTGGGGGGAAGGCATCAACATCGCCGACGCCGACTCCGACGAGGTGCGCCGCTACATCATCGGATGCGCGCTGCGCTGGATGCGTGACTTCCACGCCGACGGGCTGCGCCTGGATGCCGTGCACGCTCTGGTGGACACCACCGCGATCCATATCCTCGAGGAGCTGGCCACCGAAACCAACCGGCTGTCACGGCAATTGGGACGTCCGCTGTCGTTGGTCGCCGAGAGTGACCGCAACGATCCGCGGCTGGTCACACCGCGCGACGCCGGCGGCTACGGGGTGACCGCGCAGTGGGACGACGACATCCACCACGCCATCCACACCGCGGTCTCCGGCGAACGCCAAGGCTACTACGCCGATTTCGGTTCACTGGCGACGCTGGCGCAGACGCTACGCCAGGGCTTTTTTCACGCGGGCACCTACTCGTCGTTCCGGCGGCGGCGACACGGGCGCCCGCTGGATGTGTCAGCGATCCCAGCCTCCCGGCTGGTTGCCTACACCTGCACCCACGACCAGGTGGGCAACCGCGCCCTTGGCGACCGGCCCTCGCAAAATCTGACGGCCGGGCAGCTGGCGGTCAAAGCCGCGCTGGCGCTTGGAAGCCCTTATACGGCAATGCTTTTCATGGGCGAGGAGTGGGGAGCGTCTACGCCGTTCCAGTTCTTCAGCTCGCACCCCGAACCCGAATTGGCGCGAGCCACCGCCGAAGGACGCAAAGCTGAGTTTGCCGAGCACGGCTGGAACGCGGACGACATTCCCGACCCGCAGGATCTGCAGACTTTCATGCGCTCCAAGCTGGACTGGGATGAACCGGCCCGCGGCGACCACGCCCGGCTGCTGGGTGTGTATCGCGACCTGATCGCGTTGCGGCGCAACGAGTCTGAGCTTGCCGATCCGTGGCTGGAGCACCTCAGCGTCGACTACGACGAAGCTGAGCGGTGGATAGTGCAGCGCCGCGGACGGCTTTCGATTGCCTGCAACCTCGGCGCAGAGCCGGTCTCGGTGCCGATCAGCGGCGAGCTGGTGCTGGCGTGGAGTTCGCCGGACATTGGCGACGACGCCATCGAGTTACCCGGTCATTCCTTCGCGATCCTGCGCGCCTAGATTCGCGCGCCTAAGTGGCGCGAGACGCAAAAGCTTCCGACACGCCGAGCGTGGAGGAGCTTTTGCGTCTGCTCGCCACACTCTCGCTACACACTCGGCGGGCCGGTTCCATGTATGGCCTCGGCGACCGCGTCGGCCAGCCGGTCGATCTCGCCGTAAGCCAGGTCTGCGATGGTGATTCGCACGCCCGCGGGGGAATCCATCCGGAACCGGGTCCCCGGTGCCGCCGCCCAGCCCGCACTGAGCAACCGGGTGATCGCCGTCGTCTCGTCGGGCACCGGGACCCAGACGTTCAGCCCGGAACGCCCGTGAGCGGTGACTCCGCGCTCGGCCAACGCGGCGCGTAATCGGTTGCGAGTGTTGGCATATCGCTCCTTGGCCTCCTCGACCAGGCTCGTCGCCGCGTCGTCGGACCACAGCCGGACCGCGAGGTCCTGCAGCAGATGACTCACCCAGCCGGGTCCAAGACGCAGCCGTCCGTTGATCCGCTCCACGGTGCGGCGATCTCCGGCGAGAATGGCCAACCGCAGGTCGGGGCCGTAGGCCTTCGATGCCGACCGCACGAAAGCCCAGCGGCGCGTCGATCCGGCCAACGCATACAGCGGCACGCCGGCAATCCCGGCGCAGTGATCGTCCTCGACAACCAGCACCTCGCCGGTCTTGCCGGCCAGCAGGCTGCGCAGCGCTTTGGCTCGCTCGGCGGACAACGCGGCCCCGGTCGGGTTCTGGGCGCGGGAAGTCACCACCACCGCGCGCACGCCGCGGCGTAGCGCTCGCGCCATGCTGAGGACCACCGGCCCCTCGTCGTCAACCTGTACGGGCTCCGCGGAAAGTCCCAGCGCGGCAAGGAGATCCAGCAAGTTGGCCCAACCCGGGTCTTCGACGGCAACCCGGTCGCCCGGCCGCAAATGTGCGGTGAGCGCCCGCTCGATGCCGTCCAGGGCGCCGCTGGTCACCGCCAGGTAATCGGCCCGGACGCCATCCGCGCTCAACGTGGCGCGGGCATAATCCAGCAACTCGGCCGAGATCGCCGATTGCCCGTACAACACCGGCTCGCGTGACTCCGATGCGGCAAGTCGCGCCGCCGCGATGGGCAACAGCCGGGGGTCTGGATTCCCGGTCGACAGGTCGCGCGCTCCTTCCGGAACGCCGACGGCCAGCAACGACCGGGGCGTCGTCGCCGGCCGGTAGCGTACCCGGGTCCCCCGCCGGCCCGCGGTTTCGACCGCGCCACGCTCTCGCAGCAGCCGGTACGCGGCCGCGACGGTGTTGGGGTTGACACCGAGTTCGGCGGCGACTTCCCGGATGGGCGGTAGGGCATCGCCCGGCGCCAGGGCGCCCTCGGAGATGCCGTCTTCGACGCTGGCGGCTATCGACTCGGCACCCGACCCGGTTATGCTGTATTGTACTGGCACGCTAACAAGTATGTACTAGTACAAATATAAAGGCAAGCGATGGAAACCGCGTACCACCCCACTCCGCGAACGACGCCCAGCCGCTACCGCGAGCGCGCCCGCTACGACCGGGAAACCATCCATCGCATCCTGGACGAGGCGTTGATCTGCCATCTGGGTTACGTCAACGCCGGAACGCCAGTGGTGTTGCCGACCACGCACGCCCGTCTCGACGAAACGCTGTACCTGCACGGCTCTACCGGCAGCGCCCCGATGCTCGCGGCGAAAGCCGCTGGTCTGCAGGTCTGCGTCACCGTCACGCTGGTCGACGGGCTGGTGCTGGCCCGCTCGGCGTTGCACCATTCCCTGGTGTACCGCTCGGTGGTCGTGGTCGGTGAGGCACGCCTGGTCGAGGACCCGGCGGAGAAGCTGCGGGCGCTGCATTGCCTGCTCGACCACATCGCGACCGGTCGTGCCGCCGATTGCCGAACGCCGAACAACCGGGAGCTCGCGGCGACCGCGGTGCTGGCCCTTGACCTGGTGGAAGTCTCCGCCAAGGTGCGCACCGGCGGCGCGGCGGACGAACCGGAAGATTGCGCGCTGCCGCACTGGGCCGGCGTGCTACCGCTGCGCCTGACGGCCGGTGCACCCGTCGCCGCCGACGACCTGCACCCCACTACCCCGGTGCCGCCATACCTGACGCATTACCAGCGATCTTGAGCCCGCGAAGGTGCGCAAATGTACGGCAAAACGTCGAAATCCTGTACATTTGCGCACCCTCGCGGCAGCCGGGCTCGGCCTACAAAAGCAGGTAGCGGTACGCCGGGGAACCGGGATGCAGGGTTTCGACGTGGATCTCGGTCGCCCGCATCCGCGCCAGCAGACCGTCGAGGTCTGCGGCCGATCCCAGCTGGATGCCGACCAGCGCCTCACCGGTCTCCCGGTTGTTGCGCTTGACGTACTCGAACAGGGTGATGTCGTCGTTTGGCCCGAGCACCTCGTCGAGGAAGCGGCGCAACGCGCCGGGCTCCTGCGGGAAGTCCACCAGGAAGTAGTGCTTGAGGCCGAGGTGGATCAGCGAGCGCTCCAGCACCTCGCCGTAGCGCGAGACGTCGTTGTTGCCGCCCGAAATCAGGCACACCACCGTGGATCCCGGCTCGACGTCGGTTTCCAGCAGGCCCGCGACCGCGAGCGCACCCGCCGGCTCGGCGATGATGCCTTCGTTCTGATAGAGGTCGAGCATCGCGGTGCACACCGCACCCTCGTCGACGGTGGTAATCGACACCATGTCGCCGGCGGCGGCCAGCGCGGCATAGGTCAGGTTGCCGGCGCGGCTCACCGCGGCACCGTCGACGAACTGGTCGACGTGGTCCAAGGTCACCGGCTCCCCCGCGGCCAGCGCCGCCATCATGGCCGCGGCCCCGGCCGGCTCGATACCCAGCACCGAGGTGTTCGTGGTTCGCTCGGCGAGGTAGGTCGTGACGCCGGCGATGCAGCCGCCGCCACCCACCGGCACCACCACCAGGTCCGGCTCCTCGTCCAGCTGTGCCAGCACTTCGACGGCGATCGTGCCCTGCCCGGCGATGGTGCGCGGGTCGTCATAGGGCGGCACCAGCGTGGCGCCGGTGCGCTCGACGTCGGCCAACGCCGCTTCCGCGGCCAGATCGTAAGTGGATCCGCCGACGATCAGCTCGATGAACTCCCGGCCGTGGTAGAGGATCCGGTCACGCTTCTGCTTGGGCGTCTTGGCCGGCACATAGACGCGGCCGTGCACACCCAGCGACCGGCAGGCGTATGCGAAGCCCTGCGCGTGGTTGCCCGCCGACGAGCACACCACCCCGGCGGCCAGTTCCTCATCGGACAACTGGACCAACAGGTTGTAGGCGCCGCGCAGCTTATAGGAGCGCACGGTTTGCAGGTCTTCGCGTTTGAGGTAGACCGTCGCGCCGGTGATGTCCGACAGCCGTTCGCTCAGCTGCAGCGGGGTGGGCGCAATCACCGGAGCGATCCGCTTCGCCGCACCGTCGATGTCGGCCGCGGACAGCGGCAGACTCCCGGGGCCCTGCGGGCTCACGCTCAGTTCAGCGGACACCGATCAATGGTGCCATGCCACGCCAGCGGCAACTCAGCTCACCGGGGTCAGCACGAACACCGGAATCTGCCGGTCGGTCTTCTTCTGGTACTCCGCATAGTCCGGCCAGGCCGCGACGGCCCGCTCCCACCACACGGCCTTCTCGTCGCCGAACACTTCCCGGGCGTCGTATTCGCGGGTGTCGTTGCCGTCCTGCAGCTCGACCCGGGGGTTCTTCACGATGTTGTGGTACCAGACCGGGTTCTTCGGGGCGCCGCCGAGGGAGGCGACGACGGCGTACTGCCCGTCGTGCTCGACCCGCATCAGCGGCGTCTTGCGCAGCTTGCCGGTCTTGGCGCCGACGGTGGTCAGCACGATGATGGGCTTACCCTTCATCTCCGCGGCCTCGGCGCCGCCGGATGCGACGTACTTCTCGGCTTGTTCGCGGGACCAATCCAAGGGCGATGGTTCGTACTCTCCGGTTAGCGGCATGCCAAACAATCTAGCCCGGAATCTGAGGACCTTCTGACCGCGGTGATGTCACGATGTTGGCGTGACCGATGGCCTGCTGCGCTATGCACGCAATGGGGATGTGCGCTTGGCCTACCGCGTGTTCGGTGCTTCTGGCCCGTTCGTCGTCTGGGTACCCGGATGGATGCTGAGCAACGTCGACACCATTGACGAACCGGGAAACCTATACGCGGAATTCATCGAGTACTTTGCCCGGTCGACCCGGTTCATCGTCTGGGACAGGCGCGGGACGGGCTTGTCGGATCCGTCGACGCAGTCACTGTCAGCAGACCAGCGTCTCGACGATGTGCGGGCGATTCTGGACGCCGAGGGCGTTGACCGCGCAGCGCTCTTTGGCAGCAGCGAGGGCGGATCGGTGTGCGTGATGTTCGCCGCCGCCCACCCGCAACGGGTTCGCTCGCTCATCGTGTACGGCAGCGCGGCCCGATATTCGCAAGAGCTGCCCGACTTCCCGTGGGGGTTCACTCCTGCCGAAATCGCATCGCAGCTCGACGACATCGACAGTCACTGGGGAGAAGGCGCGCTGGCCGATCTGTTTCACGGCGCGACGGCCCACACGCCCGGCGTCAGAGAGATGTTCGGCAAGCTCCAACGCGCCATGGTCAGTCCGGCGATGGCCAAGCTGTGGTGGAGAGCGTTCATGGAGATCGACGTCCGCGGCGTGCTGGCCTCGGTACGAGCGCCGACATTGGTTCTTGCCCGCCCCGGGGATCGGCTGGTGCCCTTTGAGGCGGCCGCTGCCCTTGCGGCGGGCATTCCGGAGGCTCAGTTTCAGCCACTGCCGCCGGGACCACACGCTCCCTTTGACATCGTCGCCGAATTAGCACCGTTGATCGTGGAGTTCGTCTGCGAGAAGCCGAGCGAAAACGCCGACGAGCGGCTCCTGAAGACCGTGGTGTTCACCGACATAGTGAGCTCCACCGAACTGCTCAGCGTCCACGGCGATGCTGGGTGGCGTCACCAGCTCGACGCCCACGACAGCGTCGTGGACAGCATGTTGGCGAAATATGGCGGCCACCGGGCGAAGCACACGGGAGACGGCGTGTTCGCGCTCTTCGATGGGCCGACAAAGGCGGTTCGGTGCGCGCTGGAGCTGATCCCGGCCCTCGCCGCGCGCGGGATCCGAATCCGGGCCGGCGTCCACGTCGGTGAGTGCCAGCGGCGCGGAGATGAGTGGAGCGGTATGGCCGTGCACACCGGCGCTCGCATCGGCGCACTGGCAGCCGCGGGCGAGGTTTTGGCCAGCCGCACAGTTCGCGACCTTTCCGCCGGATCGGGCCTGACCTTCGAAAGCCTGGGCCCACAACGCCTCAAGGGCCTGCCTGAGGAGGTCGAGGTTTGCCGGGTCACCGCGCCCACAAGAGGCAGCCCTCCATAGCCCGACGCGCCCGGGAACGTATTCAATGCCCACCACTGTGTGCGTCGGTTGTGGTTGCGGTCAGACCAACGGTCCTGGCCAACTCCGCGATCACGTTGACCCGTCTGATGGCGGTGGCGATCTCGTCGGCGAACTGATGCCGCCGTTGCGCAACGTCTATGCCGTCGGTGACGTCGTCGACCAACTCGCGATGCCGGGCCAGCCGAAGGGCGGTCTTGAACAACTCCATCGACCTGGACTCCGCGCTGGCGATGCGCCGCTGCAACTCCCACTGCTTGCCCACCTGAAGGCACTCGGTCAGAAAAGCCTGCTCGTCGAATGCCTCGTCCTCGTGCGCGGCCAGCCGGTCGGCGACGATGTGGTAGGCGTCCAGGAACGGGCGCAGCACCAGATGGGCCAGCAGTAGGTCGGCCGACTCCAGGAGCCGTCGTACGTCGGCGGCCGCGACGGACTTGGTGGTGTCTTCCACCGGCCCGATCAGCCGCACCTCGTCGGCGAGGTCCTTCTCGAACTGCGCTCGGGCGGAGAACAAGAACTCGAACTTCAGCAATTCGCGAAGTTTCAGCGCCTCGTCGCGCACGGTCGCCGGCAGCACCGAGCCGCCGGCCGCTTCCTCCGTCGCGGCCAGCAACGCCATTTCGGCGATGGCGCGGTCGACCAGGATATGGATGGCCGTGTTGCGGTAGAACGCGGCGACCAAATGCTGGTCGGCGCCGATGCCCCAGACCGCCTCGGTGCCGGCGTCGTACACGCTGACCACCCCGGAGGAGACGAGCTGGTGCAGGGTCCATCGGATGGTCGAGCGGTTCGTCAGGTCGGCCGCGCCGGCCACCGCCCAGTTTCGCGCCGCGATGTAACTCGCCAACGGCTGCACCGTGGCCAGCACCTCGCTGATCGACAGCGAGCGGTCGGCGCCCAACAGCGCGAGGCTGACCACCGCGGTCGGTGTGACCGGAGTGGCGCGGTTGATCCGGTGTTCCACGTCCAGTGCGATGCGCTCGATCTCGGTGCCGGTGCCCGATTCACCGGTTTGCAAGGCGCGCAATTCCTCGAGGCGCTTGCGCAGCGGCAGCGGCTCGCCGAAGTCGAGGTAGGCCCGGCCCAGCCGCTCACCCTGCTGGCGTGCGAGCCGCACCAGGAAGCGGAAGTCTTCCGGGCGTTTCACCGCGCCGTAGGCCTCATTGGTCATTGCTTCGACCTCGTGCAGCTGGTCATACACGATGGAGGTCGGCACCAAATACACTTCGGGACCGTCGATTTCGTCGACGGCATCGCTGATGTAGCGCAGGATGCCGAACACCGGGGGCCGCAGTTTGCCGGTTCTGGTGCGGCCGCCTTCGATCGACCAGGTCAGGTTGACGTGGTTTTGCACCAGCTGCGCGGTGTAGGCGCGCAATACGAACCGGTAGACCGGAATGTCCTTGGTCTGACGGCGGATGAAGATGGTGCCGGTGCGCTTGGCGAAGCCACCCATCGGGAAGAAGTTCAGGTTGGCTCCCCCGAAGGTCAGCGCCGGGCTGAGCCGGTTGGCCTGGATGCTCTCTGGCAGCAGCATGCCGTCCAGGTATGACCGATGCGAAAACGCAAACGCCAGCGTGGCTTTGCGATCCAGCTTGCGCAGCGCAGCGATCTGGTCCTCGTCGACCAGCACGTCATAGGCCCGCATCAGCCAACGGCTGAAGCCCCGCCACGCCTCCACGGCGCGTTCGTCCCGGGATGCGGCGACCTCGCGCAGGTAAAATGCGGCTTCCACACGCACGCTCTCGGGGTCCCGCCCGAGGTTGGCCGCCAGCTTTTGCAGTCGCTCCTCGTACCAGCCGGCACCCAACAGCTGTCGTACCTCGGCCGGGTCGGTCGGCAGCGCCGTGACCGACTCGTCAAGAATCCCGGTGCGCTGCAACAGCTTTCGCACCCGAGTGCGGCCGATTTCCCGCACCGTCGCCGCCGCTCTCCCGGTCACGCCGGCTGCACCGTTGCGATGGCGGCGGGCACGTGGACGTCGGGCGGTAATTCAGCGGCGTAGAGTTCCTCGATCTCGGCGGCGTATTTCGTGACGATCGGCCGTCGCTTCAGCTTCATCGTGAGCGTTATCTCGTCGCCGCCGGGCTCCCACAACGTGGGCAACACCCGGAAGCGCTTGATCTGCTCCACTCTGGACAGCTTGGCGTTGCCTTCCGCAACTCCGGCGGCTATCCGGGCAATCACCTCGGGGTCTGATGCCAGCGCCGCGGGAGTGGGCTCGAGTCCGCGCTGGGCCGCATAGGGGCCGACCGAGTCGGCGTCGAAGACCATCAGCGCGGTGTTGTAGGGCCGGGCGTCACCGATCGCGATCATCACGCCCACCATCGGGCACGCCGCAAGGATGGTGTTCTCAATGTTGGCCGGCGACATGTTCTTTCCGGCGGCATTGATGATCAACTCCTTTTTGCGGTCAATGACGCGCAGGTAGCCATCCGCGTCGGCCTCGAGGATGTCACCGGTGTGCAGCCACCCGTCTTCGTCGATCGCCTCCGCGGTCTTGGCCGGTTCCTTGCGGTAACCCTTCATCACCAGTGGTCCGCGAACCAGATACTCGCCGTCCTCGGCGATCTTGCCTTCCAGCCCCGGAAGCAGTTTCCCGACGGTGCCAAGGCGCGCGTCGCGGGGGTGGACGAGAGTGGCGGCGCAGCTCAGCTCCGACATCCCCCACAGCTCGGCGATCGGTATGCCGATGCCGGCGAAGAAGGCGAGTGTCTCTTTGGGGATCGGCGCGGCTCCCGAGACCGCCCACCGCAGCTCACCGAAACCGAGCCGCTCGCGAAGCTTAGAGAGCACCAGGTCGTCGGCGTTGGCCCATTCGACCGCCAGGTCGTCGGGAATTTCTTCGCCGGCGAGCAGCGCCGCGGCGCGTTTGGCGGCGACTGTCATGGCCCAGTCCAATGCTTGCCGCTTGGTTTCGTCGGTTTCGTGGCTGACCATGAATTCGATTCCGGCCTTGAGCTTTTCCCACACTCGAGGCACCGCACCCCAGATGGTGGGGCGCACGTCGGGCAGTGCGGCAACGATCGCACGACCGTCAGACACGACGGTGACTTGGGTACCGAACATCTCCTGCAGGTATAGGCAACACATCCGGTCGGCGATGTGCGCCGACGGCAGGAACGACGTGATCCGGTCACCGAATCGGACTCCGAGCACGGTGTCGATGGCCCGACCCTCGAACAGCAGGTTGGTGTGCGTCATCTCCACGCCCTTTGGGTTTCCGGTGGTGCCGGAGGTGTAAATGAGGGTGATGATGTCCTCGGGCTGCGCGGCGCGCCAAGCCGACTCGAAGTCGAAATCCGCTTGTGCCGCCGCGTACAGGTCGTCCACCGACAGCGTGTTCGCCGGTGTGCCGTCGATGCACACGATGTGTTCGATGGCGGCGCCGCTGGCCCGGATGCGGTCGACATACTGCTCTTCGCAGATCACCACCTTGGTGCCCGCATTGCCGAACACGTAGGTCAGTTGTTCGGCCGGGAGGGTGTTGTACACCGAAAACGACGTGGCGCCAACGTGTTGGGCGCCGACCTCGAGCGGGTAGAACTCAATCCGGTTCGCCATCATCAGCGAGATGGTGTCGCCGCGCCGAACGCCTAAGCCCGCAAGCCCGGCAGCCACCTTGCGCACCTGATCGGCGTACTCACGCCAGGTCAGTGTCTGGGTGCCACGGGGTGTGCGCAGCGCCACGGCATCCGGATCGATTGCCGCGGTGCGCTGGAAAGCCTCGCACATGGTGGTTGGGCGCTCGCTGGTGGTCATGTCCGCTCTCCTAGGTTTGCCCGCATATCGGTGAGCGTACGTCCGCCGTAGTGCAGGGCGGAAGGCGTGGTGATCGCGAGCGCGGCGCGTACGTTGGGAAATCGTGGGGACCAATCGGGAATTGACGTCAGCGAGCTTTCGCCGATTGAGCAGACGGCGTTGCTCACCCAGTACGCCCGCGCCCTCGACAGCCGGTGGTCCCGGTCGATTCTGGGCGACACGCTGGCCGACGAGATCGTCGGCAGGATCGACTTCGACTTCGCCGGGCTCGGCGTGACCGACAGCGTGGTGTGCCAGTCGGCGCTGCGCGCCAAGATGCTCGACGACCGGGTGCGCAGTTTTGTCGCGACTCATCCCGACGCCGTCGTCGTCGACCTCGGGGCCGGACTGGACACCGGCGTATTTCGGGTCAGCCCGCCGGACACCGTGGACTGGTACAGCATCGACTTGCCGCGGGTCATCGCGTTGCGGGAAAAGGTGATGCCGGCCAGGGCGGGCGCCCATTCGGTCGCCGCGTCGGTGGCCGAGAGCAGCTGGCCGGACGCTATCCCCGCCGACCGGCCCGCCATGGTGATCGCCGACGGCCTTTTCGCGTTCTTGTCGGAGACGGTGATCGTCGCCATCTTCCGACGCGTCACTGAGCATTTCGGTTCGGGCGAGCTGGCTTTCAACGACTACGGACGCATCGGCTGGTTCAGCCGCGTCGCGGTGAAATTGGCGCCGCAGCAGATGTTCTCCCAAGTCGGCAGTGAGTGGGGGTATGCCGGGTTCAAAGATGCCCGCGTGCCCGAGTCGTGGAATCCGCGGTTGAGGCTGGTCGAGGAAGCCAGCCTGGCCCACGCCCCCGAGGTGGATCTGTTTCCGGGCTGGATTCGCTTGGCCACCAAGCTATCCGGAAAGTCCAAGGCCGCGGCTCGTAAGGCGCGTATTCTGCGCTACCGGTTCTGAACGGGCTATCGTTCCTGAGCTCGGCCGCAAGATGGGCCCATTCTGCGCCTACGGCGCCGAGCCTGCGCCTAGGGCTATCATTTCGCGGATTTTTACGCCCTGACCGCAGGCTCGATGTAAGCGGTGAAGCGCTCTACCCGCCCAGGCAGCCCGGGCCCAGCAGCTCCTTGAGGTCGCCCATCAGCGCCGGCGACGGGGTCACCCTCAGCGACTGGTCGAGCTCCAGCGTGGTGATGCGGTCACCGCTGACCAGCCGCAGATGCACCTGCGACGTGCCAGGATGGCGGGCCAGCACCTGCTTGAGGGCGCTGACCTTGTCGAAGGTGCACTGCCGCGTCGGCAGACTCACCGCCAGCGGGCGATCCGGTTGTGCGCTGGAAAAGTCCGGCACCACCAGCTCGTTGGCGATCAAGCTGATGCGGTCGTCGCGGACTGCCACCTTGGCGTTGATGAGCACCACCGCGTCGTCAGCGATCTCCGCGCCGTAGCTGGAGTAGGTGTGCGGAAAGAACATCACCTCGATGCCGCCGGTCAGATCTTCCAATTGCGCTGACGCCCAAGGCATGCCGTTTTTGTTGACCCGGCGATTGACCGACGCCAGAATGCCGCCCACTCGGACCTGGGTGTCGTTGGGCACATCGCCGTCGAGGATCGCCGGAATGGCGGTGTCGACCTGCGCGGCCAGCAGGTGGGCCACATTGTTGAGCGGGTGGCCGGATACATACAGCCCCAACATCTCTCGCTCCAGGGCCAGCTTGTGTTTGTCCTCCCACTCATCCTCGGGCACCTTGATGGTGAACACGGAATCTCCAGTGTCGCCGGCGCCTTTCCCCTCCTCGTCCCAGCCGCCGAACAGGTCGAATTGTCCCATCGCTTCGGCCTTTTTGGTGCCCAGCACCGAGTCCACCGCATCGGTGTGTACCAGGAAAAGACCTTTGCGCGGATGTCCGAGTGAATCGAAAGCGCCTGCCTTGATCAGCGATTCGGTGACTTTCTTGTTGCACGCCGCGATGTCGATCTTGTTGAGGTAGTCCGAGAAGTCGGTGAACTTGCCCTTGTCACTGCGGGTTTTGAGCAACGAGCCCACCACATTGGCACCGACGTTGCGCACCGCGCCCAGCCCGTAGCGGATGTCTTGGCCCACCGAAGCGAAGTTCAGGCCGGACTCGTTGACGTCCGGCGGCAACACCGTGATGCCGAGCTTGCGGCAGTCGGCCAGGTAGACGGCGGCCTTGTCCTTGTCGTCGCCGACCGAGGTCAGCAGACCGGCCATGTACTCGGCGGCATAGTTGGCCTTGAGGTAGGCCGTCCAGTAGGACACCAGTCCGTAGCCGGCGGCATGCGACTTGTTGAAGGCGTAGTCGGCGAACGGCAGGATGGTGTCCCACAACGCCTTGATGGCGCCCGCGGAGAATCCGTTGGCCTTCATGCCGTCCGAGAAACCCTCGAACTCCTTTTCCAGCACCTCGCGCTTCTTCTTGCCCATGGCCTTGCGCAGAATGTCGGCTCGGGCCAGCGAGTAGCCGGCCACCTTCTGCGCGATCCGCATGATCTGCTCTTGGTAGACGATGAGGCCGTAGGTCTCGGCGAGGATCTCGCGCAGCGGTTCGGCGAGCTCGGGGTGGATGGGTTTGATGGGCTGGCGGTTGTTCTTGCGGTCGGCGTAGTCGTTGTGGGCGTTCATGCCCATCGGGCCGGGCCGGTACAGCGCGAGCACGGCGACGATGTCCTCGAAGCCGGTCGGTTGCATGCGGCGCAGCAGGTCGCGCATCGGCCCGCCGTCGAGCTGGAACACGCCCAGGGTGTCGCCGCGGCCCAGCAGCTCGTAGGTGGCCCTGTCGTCCAGCGGCACCGATTCCAGGTCAAGCTCAATTCCCCTGTTGGCCTTGATGTTTTCGATCGCGTCACCGATGATCGTCAGGTTCCGCAGGCCCAGGAAGTCCATCTTCAACAGGCCGATGGCCTCGCACGACGGGTAGTCCCAGCCGGTGATGATGGCGCCGTCCTGCGGGCGCTTCCACAGCGGGATGGCCTCGGTCAGCGGCTCGCTGCTCATGATCACCGCGCAGGCATGCACGCCGGCGTTTCGGATCAGACCCTCCAGGCCACGCGCCGTCTGGTAGATGGTGCGCACGTCCGGGTCGCTCTCGATGAGGCTGCGGACCTCGGCGGCTTCCTTGTACCGCTCATGGGCCGGATCGGTGATACCGGCCAGCGGAATGTCTTTGGCCATGATCGGCGGCGGCAGCGCCTTGGTGATCCGGTCGGCGATGGCGAAGCCTGGCTGCCCGTAGTGGATCCGCGCCGAATCCTTCAGGGCCGCTTTGGTTTTGATGGTGCCGAAGGTGATGACCTGCGCGACCCGGTCATGGCCCCACTTGTCGGCCGCGTAGCGCACCATCTCGCCGCGGCGACGGTCGTCGAAGTCGATGTCGATGTCGGGCATCGACGTGCGTTCGGGGTTGAGGAACCGCTCGAACAGCAGCCCGTGCGGTATCGGGTCGATGTCGGTGATGCCGAGGGCATAGGCGACCAGTGAGCCGGCGGCCGAACCGCGGCCGGGGCCAACGCGGATGCCGACCGAGCGGGCGTAGTTGATCAGGTCGGCGACGATCAGGAAGTACGACGGAAAGCCCTTGGCGCAGATGACGTCGATCTCGTAGGCCGCGCGCTGTTGGTAACCGTCCGGCGCGCCGTCGGGAAACCGCCGGCGCAGCCCCGCCTCGACCTCATGACGCAGCCAGGACGCCTGGTCGTGGCCGTCGGGCACGGGAAAGACCGGCATCCGGTCGCGCGGTGCCCACACGTCGGCATAGGACTGCACCCGCTCGGCGATCAGCAGAGTGGAGTCGCAGGCGCCGGGCACCTGGTCGTCCCAGATCCGGCGCATTTCGTCGGCCGATTTGAGGTAGTAGCCGTCGCCGTCGAACTTGAACCGGTTGGGGTCGGACAGTGTCTTGCCGGTCTGCACGCACAGCAGCGCCTCGTGGTTGTGTGCCGCATCGCGAGTGACGTAGTGGCAGTCGTTGGTGGCCAGCGGCGGAATGTTGAGCGTGCGGCCGATTTCGAGCAACCCGTCGCGGACGCGCTGTTCGATGGACAAGCCATGATCCATCAACTCGAGGAAGTAATTTTCCGGACCGACGATCTCCCGCCACCTGGCAGCGGCCTCCAGCGCCTCGCGGCGCTGTCCGAGCCGCAGTCGGGTCTGCACCTCCCCGGATGGGCAGCCGGTGGTGATGATGATGCCGTCGGCGTGCTCGGCGATCAGCTCGGCATCCATCCGCGACCACTTGCTCAGCTGACCCTCGAAGGAGGCCAGCGAGGAGAGCTTGAAGAGGTTGCGCAGGCCGGTCGCGTTCTCGGCGATCATCGTCAGATGCGTGTAGGCGCCGCTGCCCGAGACGTCGTCGGCCTTCTGGCTGGGATCGCCCCACGAGACCCGGCGGGTGTCGAAGCGCGAGCCGGGCGCGATATACGCCTCCACGCCGATGATCGGTTTGATGCCGACTTTGGTGGCCGCGTTGTAAAACTCGCTGGCGCCGAACATGTTTCCGTGATCGGTCATGCCGACCGCGGGCATCCCCAGCCGCTCCACCTCGGCAAGCATCGGGGTGATCTTCGCCGCACCGTCCAGCATCGAGTACTCGGTGTGGTTGTGCAGATGCACGAAGCTCGACTGGTTCATAGAGAGGCCAGTCTATGACCGCGCACCGACACCTTCCCGGCGTGTCGCGGAGTGTGTCTTAAGTAATGGTGGTGACCCGCTGGGCACGTCATCCGTAGAGCTCGACGAAGTTCTTCAACGACTTCTGCACGTCCCCTTTGGCCGCCCGGGCGGCCGCCGAACCGACCGGGCCGAACAACGGCCGGCCGCCCAGCTCGAGGCGCAACCCGAGACTGGATCCCTGGTCGGTGGGCTGCACGGTGAGCCTGACGCCGTACTTCGTTCCGCCTTTGCCTTCTCCCGACATGGCCACCTCATGCGGGGGATCCCACTTGGTCACCGTCCACGTCACCCGGTTACGCAAGCCTTTGGAACGCGCCACCCCGACGATCTGGGTGCCTTCGCTGATCTCGTCGGGCAGTTCGCTGCGCCAACCCTCGTGCAGCACGAGCCAGTCGCCCAGGTCGGACAGGTCGGAGACGTGGTCCCACATCTGCTGCGGGCTCATCGGCATGTCGGCGGTCAACTCAACGGAAGCCATCGGCCGAGCCTAACGCGGCCCGGTACGGCGAGCAGACGCAAAATCCCCTGACACGCCGTGTTTTTAGGGGATTTTGCGTCTGCTCGGCACAACTGCCTCACCCTCGTCGATGCCGATGCGCTCATGCAGCCGGGCCACCGCCTTGGGGGCCCACCAATTCGCCCGGCCCATCAACCGCATGAACGCCGGGAGCAGCAGCATCCGCACCAGCGTGGCGTCCACCACCACGGCCAGGGTGAGGCCGAGACCGAACATCCTCATGAAGGACACCCGCGCGGCGATCAGCGCCGCAAACGAGATCGCCATCAGCAGCGCCGCGGCGGTCACCACCCGGCCGGAGCGGGCCAGCCCCAGCGCGACGGCCTCGTCGTTGGCCGCCGGGGTCCGGTCGGAGACCAGCCAGTGCTCGCGGATCCGGGACACCAGGAATACCTCGTAATCCATGGACAGCCCGAACGCGATGCAGAACAACAGCACCGGCATGTGGATCATCAGGGTGCCGTTGGCCGTGGTGCCCAGCGCGCCGAGGTGGCCATCCTGGAAGATCCACACCAGCGCACCGAACGCGGCCGTCAGCGACAAGACGTTGAGCACCAACGCTTTCAGCGGCAGCACCACGCTGCCGGTCAACAAGAACAGCAGCGCGAACGTGATGACCGCGATGATTGACAGCACAACGGGCACCCGCGTCGTCACCGCCTGAGCGCTGTCGCGGTTGATCTGCGCCCTGCCGGTGAATAGCACATCGCCGCCGCCGGGACCGGCGACGGCCTGCAGTCGATCAAGCTGCCTTTCCGACGCGGTGGAGAACAGCGGAGCCGCGCTGACCACGGTCAGGTACACATAGCCGTCCTTGACGTCGGTGGGCGCCGACGGTGGCCCGGCCGGCGACCCGCCCTTGAAGGTCCCGCCGGGAGTCGACACCGACACCACGTCGGGTACCTGCGAGAGCTGGACGGCGTAGCGGTCGATCTGCCCGGGCGCCAACCCGTTGGCGTCGGGGATCACGATGCTCACGTTCGTCTCCATGTCGGTCGCGAAGTCGGAGCGCAACGCGTCGCCCACTTGCCGCGCCGACGCCGACGCCGGCAACACTCGCTCGTCGGAGAAGCCCCAATTCGCCCCGAGGAAAGGCGCCCCAAGTACCAGCAGCAACGCGATCACCGCGGTGCCGATCGGAATCGGTTGTCGCATCACGGCTTTCGTCGAGCGGTACAGGAAGGTCTCTTCGATCGGGCGGGGCGCCGGCTCGGGGCGTCCGAGCACCCGACGAATCAGCCGCCGCACATTCAGCGCGTCCAGCCGGTCGCCGAGCAGCACGATCACGGCAGGAGTGATCACCACCGCGGCGACCGCCGCCAACGCGACCACCGCGATACCCGCGTAGGCGAACGATTTCAGGAAGTACATCGGGAACAACACCATGGTGGCCATCGACAGTGCCACCGTCGTCGCGGAGAACAGCACGGTTCGACCGGCCGTGCGCATGGTGCGAATCAGCGCTTCGTCGCGGTCCCGGCCGTCGGCGAGCTCGTCCCGGTATCGGCTGATGATCAACAGGGTGTAGTCGATGGCCAGTGCCAACCCCATGGCCACGGTGAGGTTGAGCGCGAAGATCGAGACGTCGGTCACCAGGGCGATCGCACGCAACATCGCCAACGTGCAAACGATCGCAAAGCCGCCGACTGCCATCGGTATCGCCGCGGCGAGGATGCCGCCGAACACCCACACCAGCACGACGAAGCTCAACGGAAACGCGATGGACTCCATCACCAGCAGATCGTTCTCGCTTTGCTTGTTGATCTGCGCGTACGTCAGCGCCTCGCCGCCGGCTTTGACGGTAACGCCGTCGCGATCGTGCACGACCTTCTTCGCCAGGGCCGAGGCGTTCTTCTGCGCGCCGGTCTCTCCGCCGCGAATGCCGGCGATGATCAACCCGGTCTTGCCGTCCTTGCTGGTCAAGCCGGCCGCCGCGGCCGGCGGAAGGGTCCAGGCCGAGCTCACGCGGGCAACGTCCGGCGACGCTTTGAGCTGCGCGACGAGATCGCTGGCCACGGTCCGGACGTTCGGGCTTTGCACTCCGACCGGTGAGGTCAGCGCGACGATGAGTTCTTGGTCTCCGTAATTGAATTTGTCCGCGAGCACGCTCTGCGCTCGCGACGACTGCGACGCCGGATCCTTGTAGCCGCCCGCCGACAAGACGTCGATGGCAGAGAACCCGAATACTCCGGCGCCGACCATGATGAGCAGAGCTGCGGCGATAATCCGGCGTGGCCCGGCAATGGCTAGTCGGGCAACTCCGCGCAGCACCTGGCGCGCTCCTTAATGTGTCAGCGGCGCAACCGATTTGGGCGCGCTCGCGTCGCGGCGACGTTTAGCGGCCCTGGCCCCCACGCAGTCGGTTGCCGATCCGGATCGCCGGCAGCAGCAGAGTGCGTGGCACATACCTGCCGCCGCTGCTAACGACCTTGGGCACCACGCCCGGCACCACGCTGCGCCGACCGCTGACCATGCCGTTGATGGCAGCCTCGGCCACGTCGTGCGGCGACACCTGGGCAAGCGGAATGCTGAACCGCTCCGCGTTGGCGATCTCGGCCCATTCCGTCGGCACCGGGCCGGGACACAGCGACGTGACCGACACACCGGTGCCGTGCAGCTCCTCATGAATGGCTTCCGAGAACGTCTGCACGAATGCCTTGGTGGCCGAATACACCGCCATGTAGGGCATCGGCTGGAATCCGGCGATCGACGCGATGTTCAGCACCGCACCGCTCCCGCGGGCGACCATGCCGCCCAGGGCAGCATGGGTCAGCTCCATCAACACCAGCGCGTTGAGCGTCACTTCCTCGCTCTCGCGCTCGACCGGCAACTCGTAGAAGACCCCGCTGGTGCCGAAACCCGCACTGTTGCACAGGCCGGCGATGGGCTCGCTACGCAGCCGGTCGGCCAACTTCCCGCGGCCTTGCGGGTCGCCGAGGTCGAGCGGCATAACCTCGACACCGACCGAGTACTTCTTGCCGACTTCGTTGGCGAGTTCGTCGAGACGCTCACGGCGGCGCGCTACCAGCAGTAGCGGAAAGCCGCGGCGGCCAAGGCCGCGAGCCAGTTCGGAACCGATACCCGAGGAGGCACCGGTGATGACGACGGTGGTGTGGCTGTTCGGTTTCGGAAGGCTCATGACGTCACCAATGTATCCCTCGGGTCGCTTGCACGAATGTTTGACTGCGTTTGTCGAAATCGGATGTGTCGGTTGCGGATTCAGCACCTTTGGCGGCGGCGGAGTCCTGGAAGAGGCTGAACGCGCGATTGCGTACCCGGTCCATCACGGCCGGGTTGACCGCGTCGACCACCGCCGCGAACTGTCCGAACGGCGGGCTGACCCGGCGCGGGCGATGCACGATCGCGTCGGCAATCACCCCGGCCGCCTGTTCCGGGGTCAACGTCGGGAAACGGTCGTACATCGTGGTGGGGCTGATCATCGGCGTGCGCACCAGCGCCATGTGCACCGTGGTGAATCGGACGTTCTCGTTGACCGTCTCGGCCTGCAGCGCGTCGCATAGCGTGTCGAGCGCCGCCTTGCTGGCGATATAGGCGCCGAAGCGCGGCGCGCGGGTCTGCACGCCGGCCGACGAAATGTTGATGATCTGGCCGAAGCCGCGTTCCCGCATGCCCGGAATGAACTTCAGGATGAGTTGGACCGCGCCCAGGTAGTTGAGCTGAATTGTCCTCTGGTAGTCGTGAATTCGGTCGTAGGACAACTCCAATGAGCGCCGGATCGACCGTCCCGCGTTGTTGATCAGGATGTCGACGCCGCCCAGGTCGGCGAGCACCTTGTCGGCCATGTCCGCGATCGCGTCCATGTCGGTCAGGTCGCACGAGTAGAAATGGGCGGTCCCGCCGTCGTCGCGGATGTCGTCGGCGACCTTCTCCAGGTTCTCCAGCGTGCGTGCAACCAGCACCACCGTGCCGCCGGCTTCCGCGATCTTCTTCGCGGCGGCCTCACCGATGCCCGACGACCCGCCCGTGATCAATATGGTCTTGCCTTCGACCGCGTCGCTGAGTTTGCGGCCCTGCACCGCGTCGAGCAAATTCCTCAGATAGAAGGGGCGATACCGCCCGGCCGAGTTCGGGGTGTTGACGATGTTGGACATCGTCGCGATCGGCTTCTCGACGAGGTTGGCTAGATCACCGAGATTCATCGGTTGTGGCTCCTGACGACATTGCTTTGCGGGGCAGCTCTAGATGGTGTGACACAGGTCATACTGCCAACCTATGGCATCGATCGGCTAATCGGTACTCATTGCCATTACCGTCCGGCACCCGTGTCGTCGCGGGCGGGTCTGTTGAACGTGCGCGCAATCCGCTTGTTACGCCGAATAATCCGGGTGTGACGGGGCACTAACCGATGCGCAACGTCGCAATGTTGCACTGGCGCAATGAAAATACTGTCGCGCTTTCGCAAGCCGCCCAGCATCTACGACAGGGTCGGCGGACACGAGGCGATCGAAGCCGTCGTCGAGGACTTCTACGCCCGGGTGCTGGGCGATGAGCAGTTGTCCGGGTTCTTCAGCGGAACCAACATGAGTCGTCTCAAGGGCAAGCAGGCGGAGTTCTTTGCCGCCGCGCTCGGCGGGCCCGAGCCGTACACCGGCGCACCGATGAAACAAGTGCATCAGGGCCGGGGAATCACCATGCACCACTTCACGCTGGTGGCCGGGCATCTGAGCGACGCGCTGTCCGCGGCCGGGGTGCCCGCCGAGACGGTCACCGAGATCCTGGATGCCATCGCGCCACTGGCCGCCGACATCGCTTCGGGTGAGACGACCACCGCTCGTGTTTGAGTCGAGTGCGGCCTGAGCGGGCCGGCCTTCCAAGAATCCGTCAAGAATCCGCTAAGAATCCGCCAAGGAGGTGGTGGCAGCCTGGGCTTCTCGAACGCGGAAGGCTGAGGTGAGGAAGGTGACGGCAGTGCAGCGCGAGGTTTTGAACCGTCCGCAACCACGCCCGTACTGCTCCAATGACCACCTCTTTTTCGGATCTTCCCTGCACGTCGAGGCGTCTCGCGCCGCAGCCCTGGTCATCGGTGCAGATGAGGCTCGCCTGCTGACGCGGGCCGCTCTCGCCGACGCCGGATTGTGCGCGGCCGATGCCGAACAGGTAGCCGACGCGCTGGTGGACACTTCGCTGCGTGGCATCGAGGTGCACGGGTTGCGGCTGCTGCCGCACTATCTTGACGAGCTCGCCGCCGGCGTCGCCGATGCGACGGCCACGATAAGAGTGGTTTCCGACCGCGGCGCCGGCCTGCTCATCGACGCCGACGGCGCGCTCGGGATTGTCGCCGGGATGGCTGCCGCGCGGTTGGCCGCCAGGCGCGCCGCAAAATTCGGGGTGGCCGCCGTCGGCGTTCGTAACTGCGACCACTTCGGTGCCGCTTCGGTCTATACCCGCCAACTCGCCCGGGACGGACTGGCCGGCATCGCGGTCACGTCAGCCGGGTGCGGTCACGGCGGCGTGGAAGACGTCCAACCGCTGTTCGGAAGCCTGGCCCAGGACGCCGAGTTCGCCCTGGACGCGGCCGACGCCCACCGAGCCCTGGCCGCGGCCGGAGCGCTGCTCGGCAGTGTCCTGACCGGGGCGTCGCTGGACGGGCACTCGTCCGGGCAGAACCGCGTCGGGCACCTGCTCATCGCACTCGATCCCGCCGCCTTCGGTGGGTACGCCGACGTCGGCGCCGGCCTGGCCGACCTGATCGGCGAGTTTCGCGCCGACGCCCCCGGCGACCCGCAGCGCGCCCACCTTCCGCAGACCATCCCGCTGGACGCGCGCACCGCCGAGGTGCTGGCCCCGCTCGCCGAATACCTGGGAGTCGCCGGTCCCCGGTCCGTGTTCGCGGCATAACCGATTCGGCGCCGCCTCGGCCCGTCACAATGCCGGTATGGCACGCACCTTCGAGGACCTGGTTGCAGAAGCCGACGCGGTATCCGTGGACGGCTGGGATTTCTCCTGGCTCGACGGCCGTGCCACCGAACAGCGACCCTCCTGGGGCTACCAACGAACTTTGCGACAGCGGTTGGCGACGGTGTCGGCGGCGCTGGACATTCACACCGGCGGCGGCGAGGTGCTGGCCGGCGCAGGACCCTTCCCACCCACCATGGCGGCCGTCGAAACCTGGCCGCCGAACGCGGCGATCGCCACCCGACGCTTGCACCCGTTGGGCGTGGTGGTCGTCGCGACTCCCAATGAGCCGCCGTTGCCGTTCGCCGACGCGGCATTCGACCTAGTGACCAGCCGTCACCCCACTGCGGTGTGGTGGTCCGAGATCGCCCGGGTGCTGCGACCGGGCGGCACCTACTTCGCGCAGCACATCGGACCCGCCACGACGTCCGAGCTGGTTGAGTACTTCGTCGGGCCGCAGCCACAGAAGTGGGCCGAGCATCACCCAGACGTCGTGCGCGCCCAAGCCCAAGCCGCAGGCCTGCAAATCGTGGACGTGCGCATGGAGCGGCTGCGCGCCGAGTTCTTCGATATCGGCGCCGTTATCTACTTCTTGCGCAAGGTCATTTGGGCGGTGCCGGACTTCACCGTGCCGCGCTACCGCACCCGGCTGCGCGAACTGCACGACCGAATCGAGGACGAGGGGCCCTTCGTCACCCATGCCACGCGGGTGCTCGTGGATGCCCGAAAGCCTCAGTGACGCATAGTCAGCCTTCAGCGCGCAGGACGTCTAGTGCGTGCTGCAGGTCCGGGGGGTAGGGACTCACTATCTCAATTCGCCGGCCATCGGCCGGATGAGCGAATGCCAGTGACCTCGCGTGCAGCCATTGCCGTTGCAGCCCAAGCTTTTTCGCTAGCTTAGGGTCGGCTCCGTAGACGAGGTCGCCACAGCACGGGTGATGCAGTGCCGCGAAATGCACCCGAATCTGGTGCGTGCGACCGGTTTCCAGATGCACGTCGAGCAGGCTGGCGGCGACGAAGGCTTCCAGGGTGTCGTAGTGGGTGATGCTGTGCCGGCCGTGCTTGGTGACCGCGAACTTCCATTCCGGGCCGCGGTGCCGACCGATGGGCGCGTCGATGGTCCCGCTGGACGGATCGGGATGTCCCTGGACCAGCGCGTGATAGCGCTTGTCCACGGTCCGTTGTTTGAACGCTCGCTTGAGCACGGTGTATGCGCGCTCGGAGAGGGCCACCACCATCACCCCCGAAGTGCCGACGTCGAGGCGATGGACGATCCCCTGCCGCTCGTGCACACCCGACGTGGTGATGCGGTAACCGGCGGCCGCCAGGCCGCCGAGGACCGTTGGACCGGTCCAGCCGACCGACGCATGCGCGGCCACCGCGGCCGGTTTGTCGACGGCGACGATGTCGTCGTCGGAGTACAGAATCGTCATGCCCTCGATGGCGACGGGCGTGTTTTGCGGTGGTGCCGCGGGCTCTGGCAGCCGCACCTGCAGTAAGGCGCCCGACGTGAGCCGGTCGGATTTCCCGGCCTGCACGCCGTCGAGTTCCACGCCACCGTCCTCGGCGATGGCCGCCGCGGCGCTGCGCGACAAGCCGAGCAGCCGCGCGAGCCCAGCGTCGACGCGCATGCCCGCCAAGCCGTCCGGGACGAGCATCGAGCGGTCCGTCATTTGGGTTGGTCGGCCTTCCGGCGGCTGACCGAATCGAAATCGAAGCCACAAACGGACAGGATCACCAGCAGGATGGCTCCGCCGACCACCGACGGGTCGGCGACGTTGAACACCGGCCACCAGCCGACCGACAAGAAGTCGACCACGTGTCCGCGCAGCGGCCCGGGCGAGCGGAAGAATCGGTCCACCAGGTTGCCCATCGCGCCGCCGAGGATCATGCCCAGGCCGATGGCCCACCAGGGCGACACCAGCCGTCGGCCCATCCAGAAGATGCCGACCACCACACCGGTCGCGATCAAGGTCAGCACCCAGGTATATCCCGTCGCCATCGAGAACGCGGCCCCCGAATTGCGCACCAAAGTCCAGGTCACCGTGTCGCCGATGATCGACACCGGCTGGCCGGGAGGAAGCAGTCGCACGGCGAGCACCTTGGTGACGATGTCCAGTGTCAGCACGACCGCCGCGACCGTCAGCAGCAGGCGCAGCCGCCGCGGCGGACTCTGCGACGTCGGAACTTCCCCGGCGGTCTCAGTTCCCGTGGCCGGCTCAGCCGATCCCGTTGGTTCGTCAGGCACTCCCCCATCATCCCCCAGTGGCGATCGCGAGCGCGGCGCAGCCGCGCGAGGCGGGTCGCCACCATCAGACACCGTGGCGATCGCGAGCGCGGCGCAGCCGCGCGAGGCGGGTCGCCACCATCAGACACCGTGGCGATCGCGAGCGCGGCGCAGCCGCGCGAGGCGGGTCGCCACCATCAGACACCGTGGCGATCGGCCCGGAGCTTGGCCGCTTGGCGCGCGGTGACGTGGCTCATCCGCCGCACCGTCAGAAGGGCAGGGATGAGTGCGCGTTTCATCGGCTGGGTTCGTACTGGTCCCCAAAGGGTTGCCAGGTACCCCCTCGGCAGGTGGCGAGATTTTCGCCGTGCCCATAGGTCACCGCGCCGGGCTTGTCGCACGAGTCACCAAGCCGCACAGAGTGTGGCACATCGGTGTTGATCCAGGTCAGGGAGTGAGGGGAACACATCAGGTTCCCGATTGTCTGACCGCCCTGGCCATTGGCGCACCGATCGCCGGGGTTGGGTTCGGCAGATGCCACCGGAGCCAGCGCGATGGCCGAGCCCATCAGAGCCGGAACAACAGCCATCCATTGCAATTTCATCGAATTGCCCTTCCTGTCGACCGTCACGTAATTCTCCAGGGGGCTGTCGTCATGGAATTCCCCAGGTGGCGGGCCTCGATGGTACGTCTTACCGCATGTGTGGCGGTGTTGTCTATCTGGCTTGTGTCCAGGTCCATGAGGATCTGGTTGGAACGGCAAACGACCTACTGCTGTCTACGCTCCCTGGCCTACATCCAGGCCGCAGGCGCCGAAGCGCAGCTGACCGTCGAGAGCGCAGCGGAGCCGGGCTACCCGTCGCCGACGTCCTCGGCCGCCGAAGTTGAGCTCTCGGCCGGCCCCTCGGCCCGCATAGCGTCGACATAGTCCGGCCAGTCCAGGGAGTCGATCGGGTTGGCGCGGGCGAGATCGCCGGTATCAGCGGGGAACGTCCGAGCCTGTCCGGGTCCCGAACCGCGGGTCTCGAACCGCACGGTCACCACACCGTGCCCGGCACCCTGCACCCAGCCGTGGCCGAACGTGGGGTGCGTGACGTCGTCGCCGACTCGCCAGGGCGATGCCTCCGGATCCGCGGCGAACATCGCCTCGGTTGCGGTCTCGACGGGCAGGTGGGAATCCGAATCGGGCTCGGACAGCTGCAGATCGGGGAACAGTGATTCCTGGTGCACGTCGCTCAGACCCGAAAACCCAACCCCGAGAAGGCGAATGGGGCCGATCTCCACCGGGTCGAGCAGCAGCCGTCGGGCTAGCGCCACCAGGGTGCCCAACTCGGTCGTCGGGTAAGGCATCGTCGCAGACCGGGTCAGGGTGCTCATGTCGGATTTCTTCAGCTTCACCGTGACGGTGCGCGCACCGCGACCGTCCCGCAGCAAGCGTTGATGTGCATGCTCGGCGATGGGATCGATGGCTTCGCGCAACTGGTCCAGCGTGGTCAGATCGACGGCAAAGGTGGACTCGGCGCTGATCTGCTTGGCCTCGGCACGCTCGGCGACCGCTCGGTCGTCGATGCCGCGCGCCAATCGATGCAGGGCGGGTCCGACGGTGGCACCCAGGATGTTGGCGGCTTCGGAGTCGGTCAGGGCCGCCAACTGCCCGATGGTCTCGATGCCCAGCCGATGCAGCTTCTCCTCGGCGACCGGCCCGATTCCCCACAACCGGCGTACCGGCAATTCCCTGAGCAGCGGCTGTTCATCGGCGCGGCGGACCACCCGGATGCCGTCCGGTTTGGCCAGGCCGGACGCAATTTTCGCGATCTGCTTACCCGACCCGGCGCCGACGCTGGCGACCAGGCCGGTCTCTTCGCGCACCCGCCGCCGCAAGTCTTCGCAGAATTCTTCGACATCCTCGGCCGATGCACCGGCGAGCTGGGGCGGCTCCCCGAAGGCCTCGTCGAAGGACAGCTGCTCGACGACGGGCACCATGGTGCGTACCGCGTCGAACACTCGTCGGCTGGCGACCCCGTAGACCACACCGCGCGGCGGCAGCACCACCGCGGTCACGCCGACCCGCCGGCGGGCCTGATGCATCGGCATGGCGGACCGCGCACCAAAGACCCGGGCTTCGTAGCTGGCGCCGGCGACCACGCCCCGCCCGCCCAAACCGCCGACCAGCACTGGCCGGCCCCGCAAGGTGGGCCGGGTGAGTTGTTCGACGGAGGCGAAGAAAGCGTCCATGTCCAAGTGCAGCACCCAACGGGATCCCACGGCGAGTAATGCTATTGGGCTACGGTTTTTCAGCATGGCAATGAACCTCTGTCACCGGCTGTGCTGCGGCTCGGACCGCTGGGCGAGGGAGGTTGAACACCACCTGTTGCCCACTGTGCTTGCCGACGTGGAATTGGGCGACAAGACTCTCGAGATCGGACCCGGATACGGCGCGTTTCTGCGGGTACTGATCGACCTGACGCCAGACCTCACCGCGGTTGAGATCGACGCGCCGATGGCTCAGCGGCTCCAGGAACTGTATGGCGACCGGGCGAGGATTATCCGCGGCGACGGCACCGATACCGGGTTGCCGGCCAACGAGTTCAGTTCGGTGTTGTCGTTCACGATGCTGCATCATGTACCGACCGCCGAACTCCAAGACCGGTTGTTCGCCGAAGCCTTCCGGGTGCTTCGCCCCAAAGGGGTATTCGCCGGCAGCGACGGGGTACCGTCGCTGCGCCTACGGATCCTGCACTTTCGCGACACCTACAACCCGATTCCGCCCAAGACGCTGCCGGATCGGTTGCGCGCGGCGGGCTTTCAGGACATCGTCGTCAATGTCGGCGCCGGCAGGCAACGCTGGCGCGCAGTGAAGCCTTAGCCGCGAAAGTGCAACTGCCGACGGGCGCTCTCGGGAAATGCGTCGGCAGTTGCATTTTCGCGGAGCTGGGCCAGCGGGTAGCCCGCATCCGATAGCGCACGGCGGGCCCGGTCCACGACGACGTCCGGCCGGTTGCGCAGCAGGTCGGCCCCCACCCGCACGAGGCGCCAGCCCCGGCGCTCCAGCTCCGCGGTGCGTTCGATGTCGTCGGCGCGGATCCGAGGATTGGTCCAATGCTGTGGGCCGTCGTATTCAACGCCGACCAGCCACTCATGCCAACCCATATCGACGCGTCTCACTACCCAGTTCCACTCGTTGCGCACCAAGATCTGAGTCTGAGGACGGGGTAAACCACCGGCGATGAGCACCAATCTGGTCCTGGTCTCCTGCGGCGATTCCGCGCCGGCGTCGACTAGCGGCAGCACCCGTCGCAGCTGCTTCATCCCACGAGCGCCGCGGTGGGTCTTCATCAGGGGGACAACATTTTCGGTCTTCAGTCCGGTGGCCCTTGCCAAGGAATCAATGGCGACCACGGCATTGACCAAACCCGGTCGCCGTCCAAGGTCGAACGCGGTGCGGGCCGGCGAAGTCACCGGCACGCCGTCGACAACCGTGGTCTCACCGGCCCACAGTGTCTCGTTGCGAGTGACGATCAGCGGCGGCGGGCGGGTGCGATCGCACACCAATTCGGCGGGCGCGTGGGCATCGATCCACTCTGCACCGAGAAGCGCCGCCGCGGAATTACCCGCCACGACAGCTTCCTTCCCAGACCACAGCCACGCGGCGATCGCGCGATCGCGGGCAGTCAACTCGCTTCCGCGCCGTTGGTACACGTTGCGGTAGATCCTCGTGCAGGATCGTCGCAGCTCGCGTTCCGTCCACGCTCCCGCGCGGACGGCTTCCGTACCGACAAATGGCTCTGCACTCACGACAGCAGGGTGGCACGGCCCACTGACACGCCGCGAGACTGCAACTACCGACAGCGCTTCTCGGGAAATGCGTAGTGGAATACAGTTTCGCGGGGGTGGCGGCTCAGGCCTTGGCGATACTCACCCGCACGCCGTCGCCGATCTCCACCGCATCGCCTGGCTCGCCGAACTCGAAGCTGGTGGCCAGCACCTCGCCGGCGATCAGGTCGCGGTGGGTGCGCGCCCAGTCCGCGCGCTCGGCAGGCACCGACATCAGCACCCGGATCCGGTCGGAGACATCCAGCCCGGTCGACTTGCGCAGCTCCTGCAGTTCCCGGATCCGGTCCTTGGCCCAGCCCTCGGCCTCCAGCTCGGGCGTCACCGTGCCGTCCAACACCACCAGCCCGGTCCCATCGGGCAGCGCCGCGGTGAACTCGGGGTCGGCCGCCACCAGCCGCGAGGTGTACTCGTCGGGCTGCAGCACCGCAGGACCCGCAGTCAGGGTGCCGTCGGGATTCACCACACCTTCGCCGGCTTTGACCGCCTTGATCGCGGCCTGCACGTCCTTGCCCAGCCGCGGCCCGGCAACCCGGGCGTTGACGGTGAGCTCGAACCGGCCGTAGGTGTCGATCGCGTCGGTCAACTCAACCTGCTTGACGTTGAGCTCGTCACCGATCAGGTCGGCGAAGGGCTCCAACTTCGACGGCTCATCCACTGCCACAGTCAATTTCGGCAACGGCAGCCGGACCCGGAGCTTCTTCGCCTTACGCAGCGACGACGCGGCCGAACAGACATCGCGGACCTGATCCATCGCCGCCACCAGGTCGGGGTCGGCGGGCAGCACGTCGGCCTCGGGCCAATCGGTCAGGTGCACCGACCGTTCGCCGGTAAGACCGCGCCAGATCACCTCGGTCGCCAGCGGAAGCAGTGGCGCGGCCAGCCGCGCCGTCACCTCCAGCACGGTGTGCAGGGTGTCGATGGCCTCGGTGTCCTCTTCCCAGAATCGCGGACGGGAACGCCGCACATACCAATTCGTCAGTGCCTCGGTGAACTGGCGCAGCTGCTCACAGGCGCCGGGAATGTCGCAGACGTCCATCGACTCGGTCAACCCGTCGCGCAGTATCGCGAGCTTGGCCAGGATGTAGCGGTCCAGCACGTGCTTCGAATCTGTGCGCCACACACCGACTTTCGGCGCATACAGGCGCAGGATCGTGTAGGCGTTCCACAGCGGCAGCAGCACCTGGCGCGCGCCTTCGCGGATGCCCTGTTCGGTGACGATCAGGTTGCCGCCGCGCAGCACCGGCGAGGCCATCAGGAACCACCGGGTCGCATCGGAGCCGTCCCGGTCGAACACCTCGTAGACGTCCGGGTAGTTGCGCAGCGACTTGCTTGCCTTCTGCCCGTCGGAGCCCAACACAATCCCATGCGCCGCACAGGTTTTGAACGCCGGACGGTCGAAAATGGCGGTGGCCAGCACATGCAGCGTGTAGAACCAGCCGCGGGTCTGCCCGATGTACTCGACGATGAAGTCGCTCGGGTAATGCGCCTCGAACCAATCCTGGTTCTCGAACGGATAGTGCACCTGCGCATACGGCATGGAGCCCGAGTCGAACCACACGTCAAGCACGTCGGGAATGCGGCGCATGGTGCTGCGGCCGGTCGGGTCGTCAGGGTTGGGCCGGGTGAGTTCGTCGATGTAGGGCCGGTGCAGGTTATCCGGGCGCACGCCGAAGTCGCGCTCCAGCTCATCGAGGCTGCCGTAGACGTCGATACGGGGATAGCCGGGATCGTCGGACTTCCACACCGGAATCGGCGTGCCCCAGTAGCGGTTTCGCGAGATCGACCAATCCCGTGCCCCCCCCAGCCACTTGCCGAACTGACCGTCCCTGACGTGTTCGGGATACCAGGTGATCTGCTGGTTCAGTTCCACCATGCGCTCGCGGAACTCGGTGACCTTGACGAACCACGACGAAACCGCCCGGTAGATCAGCGGATTGCGGCAGCGCCAGCAGTGCGGGTAGGGGTGCTCGTAGGTCTCGTGGCGGATCAGCACGGGCGCGTTCACCGCGGCCGGGCCGCTTTGGCTTTTCAGGTCGCGGATGATCTGCGGGTTGGCGTCGAAAACGTGCTGGCCCTGGTAATCCGGGACGGTGGCGTCGAAGCGGCCCTTGGCGTCGACGGGAGTGACCGGCGCGATGCCGGCCTGCTCGGCGGTGGTCATGTCGTCTTCGCCGTAGGCCGGCGCCATATGCACGATGCCGGTGCCGTCCTCGGTGGTCACAAAGTCCCCCGGCAGCACGCGAAATGCGTTGGGCGAGTCCATGAAGTACGGGAACGGCGGCAGGTAGCGCAGGCCCAGCAGATCGGCGCCGCGGTATGTCCCCAGCACCTCGGGCTCTTCACCCAGCTCACGGGCATACGCCGCCAGCCGCGCCTCGGCCAGCACCAGACGGCGATCGGCGGCGGCCACCTGCACGTAGGTCACCTCCGGATGAACGGCGACCGCGAGGTTCGACGGCAGGGTCCACGGAGTAGTCGTCCACACCAGCAGATAGGCGCCGTCCAATTGCCCACCGGCGATCTTGAATCCGACTGTGAGAGCAGGGTCTTGGCGGCTTTGGTAGACGTCGTCGTCCATCCGCAGTTCGTGGTTGGACAGCGGGGTTTCGTCACGCCAGCAGTACGGCAGCACGCGGTAACCCTCGTAGGCCAGCCCCTTGTCCCACAACTGCTTGAAGGCCCAGATCACCGACTCCATGTAGGTGGGGTCGAGGGTCTTGTAGTCGTTGTCGAAGTCGACCCAGCGGGCCTGACGGGTCACATAGGTCTGCCATTCGTCGGTGTAGCGCAGCACCGATGCCCGGCAGGCGTCGTTGAACGCGGCAATCCCCATGTCGTCGATCTGGGATTTGTCGGTGATACCCAGCTGGCGTTCGACCTCGAGCTCGGCGGGCAGCCCGTGGGTGTCCCAGCCGAAGCGGCGGTCCACCTTGTAGCCGCGCATGGTCCGGTACCGCGGCACGATGTCCTTGACGTAGCCGGTCAGCAGGTGACCGAAATGCGGCAGACCGTTGGCGAACGGCGGGCCGTCGTAGAACACGTAGGCCGGAGCCCCATCGCGGCGGGCGATGCTCGCCCGGAAGGTGTCGTCGTGAAACCAGTAGTCCAGGACCTGGGCTTCCAGCGCGGGGAAGTCCGGGGAGCCGCCGTGCTGGTCGGCGCCCAGGTTGGTGCGTGGGTAGGCGGTGTCGCTCATCCGTCTCCTGTGCCATCGGTGCAGGCACGGGGACGACGACGCGCTACGCGCGAGCGCCGCGGTACCACCCCGCTTGCCGCGCAGCCGCGCGGCCACTCGTTCAAGGCTGTGACGGGCCTGCCCGTTCGGTTCTACTGGGCTTTGAAGCTGTTCTTCCGAAGGCTCCCCGGTGATGGCCGGATCGGTGCCGATGCACAGATTCTACTGAGCGCCGCAAATCAGCGGCAGGTGTCCTGTGCCGAGCAGACGCAAAATCCCTGATTCTCGCGCGAAAATCAGGGATTTTGTGTCTGCTCGCCGTCCATGCGCTAGGCCTGGACTTGGAGCACACCGATGCGCAGCAGCGCCGCATACACGTGACGCACTGGAACGGTGAGCAACTGGGCAGCCCCGTCGACCAGCGGGTCGCCGTACGGCCGGTTCTCGATACGGCGCGCCACCTTCTTCGGCGCGGCCGGCTGGATCGCCTCGCCGTCGCGCACCACATGCAGCTTGGGCGCGGCGGTCACGGCTACTTCGTCGTAGAGAGCAACGGTCATGATCGCCTCCTGAAAGATCGAACGAGCACTAGGGGACTGACTTGAACTGACGTCGTTCGTCCCGGCGTGGTTCCGATCTCAGGCGGACCTGGCTTTCGGCTCAGCTGAAGAGGATGTCGCGCCGCAGACCGGATCGGGACGAAACACAGTCCGGATATCGACCCGGACTACCACTGGAACTCATGCGTCCCTCACCTCCTTCGCGGTCACGACGCGCGGTCACCCGCACGATCTAGGCGTGCACAAAAGGAGTACGGAGATCCGACGACTGTCGGAAGCCGGCACCCCTCTCGTCAGAGTTTTGGCACCACACGACGTGTCCTGGCCTGGGAAACAATCCCAGCCGGAAGCCACCTGGGCTCAACCCTTAATCCGGGAGGAGCTGTCCTGACCCGGGGCGTCTTTCGACGTTCGGGGTCAGTGGCCTGTGTTCGTGTAGCCGCCTCACCTAACGAGGTGCTTACCCGACCGATGATGCATGACCCGCCGTGCTGGGTCAAACCCGTTCGGGGTGCGTTGTCGAATATTTACCGTTTCTTCAGTCTGGCCCGGATCTGTTCACCTGCACCCTGGGGCGCAGGCCGTCGAGCACCAGCGAAACCACGAAGTCGGCAACCTCGGCCGCGGTGACGTCGTCGTCGGTGCGCAGGCGCCGGTGCGCCAACTGGCCGACCAGCGCCGCCAGTGTGTACGCCACCATCCGGGGCGGGGCGGACACCATCTCACCGCGCTGTTGAGCGGCGACGATGACCGTCTCGATGTCGTCGATGAACCGTTCGTAGATACCGGCCAGGTGCTTCTCGAACCGGTCGCCCAGCGCGTAGGCGTCGCGAAAGAGCAGTTTGACCGTGGCTTTGTCGGCTTCGAAGAACTCGAATGTCGCCTGCACGGATGCTTTCAGCAAGGCGCGTAACGACGCCTCTCTGCTGTGCGGTGACCCATTCAGCTCGCTCAGCGTCGTCGCGACGCGCGCGCGCAAGGCAACCTCCTGAACCGCCATCAGCGCGTGGAACAGGTCTTCCTTGGAGTCGAAGTACCAATAGATCGACCCGTAGGCCAAGCCGGCCTGCTTGGCGATGTCGGCGATGGTCGTGGCGTGAAAACCCTTGCGGGCGAACACTTCTTTGGCGGCCGCCATGATCTGGTCGCGGCGCTGCGACTTGTCCTCGGCACTGACCGCCCGACGCCGGCGCGTGGTGGCGCTCACCTGTCTACTAGGCCCTCGAGGCGTCCGATGGTGTCGATGAACTCCTCGACCATGTCGAGCACCACCGCGCGGGTGGGCCGGACCCGATCCAACGATCCGACCACCTGCCCGACGAAGTAGGTCGCCAGCTCGCGTGCCTTGGCGCCGGGATGGCCGGCGGCTTGATTGATGCGCAGCTGCGGCTCACCGACCAGCGCGGTCTGCAGCGGCATGCCCAGCGGGTCGGGGGTATCCGGCCGGTCCCACTCGTCGGTCCAGGCCGTGCGCAGCATCCGGGCCGGCTTGCCCGTCATCGACCGGGACCGCACGGTGTCCGACGAACTGGCGGCCAGGAACTTGTCCTTGACCACCGGAGGTGTTTCGGCTTCCTCGGTGGTCAGCCACACCGACCCGCACCACACCCCCTCGGCGCCCAGGGCCAGCGCCGCGGCGATCTGACGGCCGCGGGCGATCCCGCCCGCGGCCAGCACGGGGGTCGGCGCGACAGCATCGACAATCTCGGGCACCAAGACCATGGTCGCCACCTCGCCGGTGTGTCCGCCTGCCTCGGTGCCTTGCGCGACGATCAAGTCGACGCCCGCCGCCGCATGCCGTCGCGCGTGCTGCGTGGTGCCGGCCAGGGCGGCGACCAGCACATTCTGGTCGTGGGCGCGCTGAACTAAGTCGGGTGGCGGCGGCCCCAGTGCGCTGGCGATCAGCCGGATGTCGTGAGCGAAGGCCACGTCGAGCAGTGGCTGGTATCCCTTTGGCGAGATGTTGAGCCCGCGCCCGGACGGTTCACGGGGTTGGCCTGCGGCTGCAATGCCGTAGCGCGCCAGCAGGTCGTCGAGAAACGCGCGATGCTCCTCGGGTAGCAAGTCCCGTACCTGGTCGGCGTCGATCCCACCCTGCTCGGCGCCGACGTATTTGGGTGGCAACAGCAAGTCCACCCCATAGGGCTTGCCGGCGGTCTGTTCCTCGATCCAGGTCAGCTCGTTGTCCAGCCGATCCGGGCTGTGCGCCACCGCGCCGAGAATCCCGAAGCCGCCGGCATTGGACACGGCGGCCACGACGTCACGGCAGTGGCTGAAGGCACAGATAGGGAATTCAACGCCGAGCATCTCGGCGACTCGGGTCCGCATTGCCCGACGCTAAGAGTTATTGATTGATATGTCAATCGAAAGTACGCTGCGAGCCATGGCCGAACCGTTGACCGCCGAGCAGCAACATCAGCGCCGGCAGGCGGTGCGCGACCTGATGACAACCACCCCGTTCATCGGCGGGTTGGGCATCGTCTTCGAACGCTACGAGCCCGACGACGTCGTGATCCGGCTCCCGTTCCGCAATGACCTGACCAACGACGGCGTGTACTTCCACGGCGGGGTGATCGCGTCGGTGATGGACACCGCCGGCGCCGCGGCCGCGTGGTCGAACCACGACTTCGAGAAGGGCATGCGAGCGTCGACCGTGGCAATGAGCATCCAGTACACCGGGGCGGCCAAGCGCTGCGATCTCATCTGTCAGGCCCGAACGGCGCGCCGACGCAAGGAACTGACCTTCACCGAGATCACCGCTTCCGACCCCGACGGCAATGTCGTGGCCCACGCGGTGCAGACCTACCGGATTGTGTGATTGCCGTAGGTCAGGGCGAGTGTGCCGTTGTATCACGCCGTGCGGTCTCGGCTTTGGGTGTGAATCCTGGGCTTTGGGCGTGAATCCTGGGCTTCGCGAGTGCATCCTGGGCGGGAAATCGCGCTGATTCCCACCCCGCTTTCACACCGAAATCCCTCAGTTCACACCGAAAACCCCGTGCTCACACCGAAATCCCTCAGTTCACATACAGTCAGGGCGATTTTCCGTCGGGTGGCCAGCTGGACACGCCCTCCTCCAACGGGACCTCGAGGCTGCGCAACATCGAGGCGACCATCCGCCAAGCACCGATCGCGGTGACGAGCTCAATGAGAACCGTTGTGTCGCCCTGCAATTCGCGTTCGCAGGCGGCCCAGCTCTCGGCACTCACCACGCCGTCGCGCACGACATCGTCGGTGGCCGCCAGCACGGCCCGCTCGGCGGCACCAAACCCGTTGTAGCCCTGCCAATCCCGGACACCGAGCAGATCCTCGGGCGACACGCCGAGGCCCGATGCGACCCGCCAATGCTGGGTCCACTCATAGTCGCATCCGGTGAGCCAGCCGATTCGCATGATCACCAACTCCCGCAGCCGCGGGTCGAGCGCACCATGCCACAGCATGGTCGCGAGCATGTCGTTGAAAGTCCGCGCCAGTTTGGGGTGGTTCAGCAGCACCTGAAAGATGCTGAGTTCGGCCATATAGTCGGGCACGCCGGCCTCGTCGGCGGCGGCCTTGGCCTCTGCGAGCGGCAATAGGGGCACGCGGGCTGGTTTCATCGGTGGCGTCAAGGCGTGAGCACTCCGTGTACAGGCGGGACGGCGTCGCGTTCACCGGCCATGGTAGCCAGCAACTCCTCGGCCTCTTCGAGTCCCACGCAGCGGCGCGGCAGGCTGGCGAACGGGTAACGACCCGACCCGAGCAAGTCCAGCGCAGCGCGGTAAGCGGCGACGTCCACGCCGAGGGCGCCGATCACCCGCAGCTCCTTCATCACGACGAGGTCGGGGGTAAACCCCGGCGCGCCGCTGTGGAAACCCCGGGTGCCGGCGACAACGACGGTTCCGGCGGGCCGGGCCAGCGCGATCGCCTGCCCGAACGCCGCCGGCGCGTTGGCTGTCACGTCGATCACCACATCTGCCAGCCCGCCGGTCCGCGTCGTCAGGGCGGCCACCGGGTCGTCGACGGCCACATCGACGACCAGATCGGCTCCGAATCGCGGCGCCAGCGCCAGCCGGTCTGCGTCGCGCGGGCCCAACCCGGTCACCATCACGAACGCGGCCCCGGCCTCCTTTGCCGCCGCGGCGGCGGACAGGCCGCGGATCCCGGGACCCAAGACAGCGACCACATCCCCCGGGCCGGTGCCGGGAACCGTTACACCCCAACGTATTCCAGCCCCGAGTGGGTTGAACAGAGTGGCTACCGCGGGATCGAGGTCGTCGGGCAGCGGCAACAGCATCGAGTCGGGCGCCAGGTACTGGTATTCGGCGTAGCCGCCCCAAAGTCCGGGCGTGCGGTCGACGGGAATGAAGCCGTACATGTCGGCCAGGCCGTGATTTTCGCAGCGCCGGTAGTCGCCGGCGAGGCAGTTCGGACAGCGACGACACGACTGGAACACCTCGACGGCCACCCGGTCGCCTTGTGTCACCCCCCACCGCTGCGCCGCCTGCGGCCCGATCGCCTCGATGGTGCCGACCGTCTCATGACCGGGAACAAACGCAAACCCACCGGAGAGCTGGCCGGTGTACTGCTCGTGGTCGGTCCCGCACAAACCACAGGCAGCGACGCGCACCAACCCGTCGTCGTCGCCGACCGCGGGTAGCGGGAACTCCCGGATGACCAGCTGGCGCGGCGCCTCCAAGACCAACGCCCGCGCCATCGCGCCGTCAGACATGCCGGCACCCTATGAGTTATTAAGTGATGGTTCAATCATGGACCGGTCTGACGGGCGATTTGAGCAGCTACGAGCCGCTTATCGAATTGTCCAGTCACGGGTCTGCTGAGTGCCTAGAATCTCACGAAAGGCAGCCGACAGACGATGGTGCGCGTCTCGTATGCGGGGAGGAACAGAATTGATGACAGCCCCTTTCCAAGAGCTTCCGTCGTTTGGCGGCCTTGACTTCCGCCTACCCACGGACGCAGACGGGCCGTTTGAGGGGCATAGTCAGGGTTGGCCGCTTATCGTAACGCCGGGAACATCTGAGCCAACTCCCGATTCGCTGCGACAGGTGCTCGCGGATAACAGCAATGCAGTGCTGGATGCACTATGCAGATTTGGCGCTATCCTGTTCCGCGGCTTCGACATACGATCTGAAAATGACTTCGAACAAGCGATCCTCGCCATTCCACAGCTCCAATCCATGCGTAGCTATTTCATGTCAGAGGCGGGCCGAGACCGTGTGAATCAGACCGCTGACGTTTTCTACACGAACAGTGTCGCCCAAGGGGAATTCCTTGGCCTTCCGGTGTTTCACAGTGAAAACTATTACGTGTGGGATATTCCGGCGGTCCAGAGCTTCTGGTGCAAGAAGGCGTCCTGGATGGGCGGCGAGACGGGGTTCGTGCACATGCCGAGCGTCTACGAGGAGTTGCCCATCGACGTGCGGAGCCGGCTGGAGGCCGAGCCCGTCTTCGCCGCAGCGTATCCCCTGTCAGTCATCGCGCGAAGGTACGGCATATCCGAAAACGCAGTGGAATCATTTCTCAGCAGCTGCGATATACCGGTTGAGGGCTCGGCAACCGCAAAGAATGCCTTACTGTACAAACCGTGCGTCTGGCGTCATCCGGACAGTAAGCGGCTTTCTCTCCAAGCAAATGTCACGCTGGAAATCAAGGAACTCCGCGATGCCCTTCGGGCATTAATGGCGCCTTACTACAAGGGTTGGCGCTGGACCATCCACCGCCTAGCTTGGCAATATCCCGGCATCCTCAACGCGGCGATCATTGCGGGGACCGTGCTGCGCCATCCAATAAGAATTCTGAAGATCTCAAAAGAAATGAAAGCCATGGCGCGTTACAAGCTGTCGCCGTCTGATGCTGCCAGCAAGCAGCGCTTGGCCGATAAAGTCGATGACATCGCTGCACTAGCGGCGGCGATTTGGCGGCACACGTCGGTGCTCACGTGGAACGAAGGTGACGTTGTCCTCTTTGACAACCGCCAAGTGTTGCACGCCAGGATGCCGGGTTTCGGTAAGCGCGAATTGCGGGTCTTGATGTGCAATCCGATCCGGATTGACGGGCGGTCGAGTTCCGGCGTGCTGGAGACGCCGGGGATAAGTCAGTGCGACGAGACGTTAGACGTACGGTTGCGCCGCTTCGCCCATCCGGATACCGCTTCTCAACTGACGTAACTACTTCTCCGGCCGCAGCCGGTCGAACGCGTTCGATGAGGAAGTTCAGCCGAGCTCGAGTCAATGCGTGGAACGTACGGGTTCACTGGCATCACCGTGAGTCCGATTTCCCGATGGATCGCTCCAAACGTCCAAGCGGGCGAACTGATTTCGCCGGTACTGCTCGACGCAGGCGGCCCGCCGCACCTTCCCGCTGGTGGTGATGGGAATCGAACCTGGCGCTACCACAACCAGATCCGCCACGCCCAGCCCATGCGAATTCGACACTGCCGAGGCAACTTCACGTTTGACGCTGACGAGCTTGTCCGACGCGACCTCCGGGGAGTCGCCATTCTGCTTGACTTCGATGATGGCGACCAACTTTTCGGTCTCCCGGTCGGGAACCGCTATCGCCGCGCAGCGTCCCCGGGTGATCTCCTGGATCGTCGCTTCGATGTCGTCGGGAGAATGGTTGCGTCCGTAGACAATCAAGAGATCCTTGATGCGGCCCATGATGAACAACTCACCGTCCGACATAAAGCCCAGATCGCCGGTTCGCAGCCAGGGCGCCTCGGGCGTACCCGGCGAAGGACTGACGATTTTCGCGCGGAAGGTGTGTTCGGACTCGTCGGGTTTTCTCCAATAGCCCATCGCGACATTTTCGCCGTGCACCCAGATTTCACCCGTGCTTGCGGGCGGACACTCGGTCCTGGTGTCGGGGTCGACGATGCGCACCATCGGGGACTGACGCACGCCGTAGCTGACCAACGGGGTTCCGCCGGTGTCACAACGCTGCGCGTGGCCCGTGGACAACGGCTCGGACTCGAAGCGAACGATCTTAGGTCGCTCCCCTAATCCATTCGTGGCCACAAACAAGGTCGCCTCGGCGAGCCCGTATGACGGGCGAAGCATGGCGTGGTCGAGATTGAACTTGGCGAAGCGCTCAAGGAAGCGCCGTACCGTCGCCGCATGTATCCGCTCGCTGCCACTGACGATTGCCAACACGTCGCCCAGATCAAGCCCGGCCATGTCCTCGTCGGTGGTTTTCCGCACCGCCAGCTCGAGCGCAAAATTCGGGCCTGCCGTGACCGAGTGCCGATTCTTCGCCATCAGTTGCATCCAGCGGGCCGGTCGCTGCAGGAACGCCACCGGGCTCAGCAGAGTCGCGTGAATTCCGCCGAGGACCGGTTTGCATATTCCCGCCAGCAAACCCATGTCGTGGTAGAAGGGAAGCCACGAGACCACGGTCATGTCCGTCCCGCGATCGCCGAAGTACGCCCGCATCCATTGCTGGAAATTGGTCAGCACGTTCTGGTACGAGATCATGACGCCGGCGGGCCTGCGCGTGGACCCGGAGGTGTATTGCAAGTAGGCGGTCTCCGGCCGACTGTAGTCGCGGTCGGGCGCTGCTCTCGAGTCCAGGTCCAACGAGTCGATTTCGATGACCGTAGGGCCGGCGTTGCCGTTTCTCGACTGGGTGTACTTGGCGACGTGACCGATCACTGATGACGTCGTGAGGACGACAGCCGGCGATGTGTCTTGCAGCACCGCGTCAACTCGCTCATCGTGGGCGCCGCCCATGGGAGCCGAAAGCGGGACTGCGATTAGGCCGGCCTGCAACGCGCCGAGAAAGGCGGCGACGTAATCCAGCCCCTGTGGGGCCAGTATCACCGCCCGGTCGCCGGTAATTGCGTAGCGCGTGAGCTCGTTCGCAACATTCAAAGTTCGCCGATATATCTGTGACCAAGTAAGGCTTTCGCTTACGCCAGACCAATCCTGGTCGTAGTCGATGAACGTGAACGCCGGGTCATTGGGCTGCAAATAGGCTCGCTCGCGCAGCACATCCGGAATGGCCGTCTCGAACACGTGCCTGAGGTTACCGCAGGCATCGCCGCCGGATGCTCGAAAAGACAAGTTAAATCATGCCTGCGCGGCAATTTTGGCTTCTTGTGCTCGCGCCACTTCTTGCGAGGTGTAGCCGATGAACAGTGCCACCCCGCCGAGAAGTACGACCGCCCCGGCCAGCCAGAGCAAACCGTAGGTGTAGCCGCGGTCCAGCGCGTGCAGCTGGGCGGCGTTCATGAGCTTCGCCGGCCCGGTTGTGCCGCCCAAGGACAGCGTGCGCCAGGTGATCGCGGCCTGGATGACCGACAGCACCACCGGCCCGCCGAGACCCTGTAGCACGACCGCGATCGCCGAGGTGGGCCCGATCCGGTCGGGTCCGACGCTGGCGACCACCGATAGCGTGAGCGGAACGCTGATCATGCCGACACCAATGCCGCCGACCATGATCGGTACCGCCAGATTTGGAAAGTATGGGACGCCGCCGTTCAGGGTCGTGCCATAGAGCACGCCGCCGAGCAGCAGGATGCAGCCGGCGATCACCACGACTCGCGGTGGGAACCACATGACCAGCCGCGAGGCCGCGCCCAATCCGACGGCCGCGGTGACGACGAACGGAATGAAACCCAGGCCCGATTGCAGGGTGGAGTAGCCCATGATGTCCTGCACGTACACCGTCACCACCAGCATCAACGACATCATCACGCCACCGGTGAGAAACAATGCGGCGAACGTGGCCAGCCGATTGCGGTCGAAGAACAAGCTGAACGGCAACACCGGGTTCTCCG
Source organism: Mycobacterium sp. NGS66 (assembly GCF_059812225.1). NCBI lineage: Bacteria > Bacillati > Actinomycetota > Actinomycetes > Mycobacteriales > Mycobacteriaceae > Mycobacterium > Mycobacterium sp. NGS66. Next base: position 354,993 of record NZ_JCALCG010000004.1, read on the forward strand.
CCCGACGCTCCACCACGACGAAGGCAGCAAAAGCCAGCACGGCCACCGCGCCTGACCCGATTGTGGTGACCGACACCAACCCTTTTCCCGACTGCATCGAGAAGCCGTAAACCACGGCGGTGAAGCCCAAGGTTGCCAATACCGCGCCAGTGGCATCGAGCTTCATCCGCTCCTTCTGTGTTTCCCGCAGCGCGGTATGGGCCAGGTACAGCGCCAGCAGGCCGATCGGGGCGGTCACGAAAACCGCCAGTCGCCACGACACCTCGGTGATGATCCCGCCCACCACCAGGCCGAGCACCGAGCCGACCCCGCCCATCGCGGTGAACGTCGCCATCGCGACGTTGCGTAACCGACCCTTCGGAAAGGTCGTCGCAACGAGCGCCAAACAGGTCGGCGCGAGGATCGCGATAGCCATGCCCTTCAGCAGCCGAGCCAAAACGAGGCTGCCCTGGTCCCATGCGATCGCCGACAGCACCGAGGAGAAGGTCGACAGCGCGGTTCCCCACATGAAGGCACGCTTGCGGCCAATCGTGTCGCCCAGGCGACCGCCGACCAATATCAACCCATTGCAGGCCAACAAGGTGGCAAACACTACCCAGTTGCGACCGGCGGTCGACAGGTTCAGCTCGTTCTGGATCTTGGGCAGTGCCACTATGCCGATGGTCAACTCCACCGCTGCCATCAATTCCGTGCTGCCAAGCGCGATTATCGCGGCGACGACGCGGCGACGTGGCAGTTCAGCGGGCAAATAGTCGGTCCGAGCCACAGCGTGGCTGGTGGGAACATCGGAGCCGTTGATTCTGCGCGTTATTTCGTCTAGCGAAACAGTGCCCGCTCGGGGTCGATGAGAGCCAGCCCCCATAGCGGGCTACGCTACACAAGGCGTGCAGTGCGCAGCGCCGTTCTGCAATTCTTGGCTGACCTTTTCTGCGGCAAAGGATTCAGGTGGCTCATGCCGCGCTGGTGTCGGTCGTATTCACCGGCCGACCTTGGATGCACCGGTCGCAGGCAGCTGCCGCGTCACGCGATGAGCTACCGGGCGAGTCAACCACCGGCGTTTACCAGCGCGACGTGTCCGACACATGCTCCGCATGTCACGAACTTCTTTGTACCGCAGGCATTTCGGCGGTGAACACCCCTTTCAGCTTGCCGGCCAAGGCGCGGCCACTCGAGTCGATTTGGCTCACAACCACATCCGGATGCCAGCACCGCGCGAGCGATCCGTAATGTCGTTCGGTTTTGATTCCACGATGCTGCTGAGCTTCCCCCGGGGACGCCGGAAAAGCAGTCATCATTGTCATCGGCGCCAAGCGTGATGGGTTGCTCGGTTCCCGCTGATCCGACGACTGCAACTGTGGCACTTCGGTTGAATCGGGCACCGAACGTGCGCCCGTCGCCTACAGTACGAACACGACGGGAGGCCGGCAGTTCAGCGAGCGTCGGATCAGGTAGAGGTGCCTCTCCCTTGCGGACGCTTCGCCGGGCTGCGACGTCGGTCGTGATGGTCGACATGACCAGCGGGTTTCCAGAGAACCGAGTATTCGAATGGCGATGGGAAGGCTTGATGCGGGCCGTTGAGTTGACCACCGAAGTATCCCCGTCCAGTGGCCCACCCGACTGCGACGGGTTGCTGAGCAAGTCAGCCACTTCCAGCGCCCGGACTTTCTGGTGGGTCACGCACGAGGCGGCCGCATTCCGGCCGTGAATCGTATGTGGCGCAACCGAACTAGCCCACGACAAACCACGTGAGTCGCGCACTGGCGCAAGCGGACGGAGAATCATGAAAAGCCTTTTCAAAATGGTGGTGTTCGGGTTGCTTGAACCCGTCATGTTTGGCTTGCTGATCTTTTCGGCAGCGTTCACGTTCGACTACTGGCAAGCTTGGGTTTTCCTGGCGGTTTTCACCCTCCCCGGGTGGCTGATCGGCGGTTACTTGCAGCGCACCAACCCCGCTGCAGTGCAGCGGCGAATGCGCGGAGGCCCGACCGCGGAGGTCAGACCGGCCCAGAAAGCGGCCATGGGTGGCGCATGGTTGTCGCTTGCGGCGATGGTGGTGGTCAGCGCACTCGATCATCGCTTCGGCTGGTCCCGCGTGCCGACGACAATCTGCGTGGTCGGCGATGTCCTGGTAGGCGTTGGAGTGAGTGTGATGATGCTGGTGGTGGTTCAGAACAGCTACGCGGCCGCCACCATTCGAGTGGAGTCAGGCCAAGAGCTCATCTCCACAGGCTTGTATCGTCTGGTCCGCCACCCGATGTACACCGGCAACGTGATTCTGTTGGTCGGCATCCCGCTTGCGCTCGGCTCGTACTGGGGCCTCGTCTTTGTCATCAGCGGCTTGTTGATACTCGCGTGGCGCATCCGCGATGAGGAGAAACTGCTGCGAGAAGAATTGGCCGGATATCGCGAATACACGCAGAAGGTTCGCAGTCGTCTGGTGCCGGCTATCTGGTAACCGTCGGGCTCAATCCGGAAGCTTTCCCCTGCAGGCCCGCATGGCTTGCATGTGCTGACTCAGGCTTCTGATCGATGGGGCTTCGAACAGGGCGCGCACTGACAGGTCGATATCAAAGGCCGCGTTGATGGCAGCGATTGCCCGCATGGCAGAAATCGAATCCCCACCGAGTTCGAAGAACGATTCACCAACTCCGAAGCCCTGCACGTGCAGTATCTGCGCGTAGATATCGACGAGGATTTGCTCGACGAGAGTAGCCGGGGCGCAATAACTTTCGCCAGTATCCCGGTTAAGGTTTGATAGCGCCGTGTCGGCCGGCTGAGCTGCAAGGTCGCGCCATCCGCTCAATCGGCCGTGATCGCCGCGGCTGGGTAGGTCCAGCGACGAAAGTGGGCGCTCGGGATCGGCGGCCATCAACGCCAATACTTGAATGAATCGCTCGACCAGCCATTCGATGCCCGCCGTGTCGAACACATCCTCGCGGAACTGAACCCGAAGCGTCGTTTCCCGGCCGGGCACGGCTTGAATCGTCAGCGGGTAGTGATAGAGGTCGCGGGCGGTGACCCCGGTGATCACCAAGCCTTCTGCGCCCAACTGCACAACACCGCCTGTCGGATAGTTCTCGTACACGAAGACGGTGTCGAACAGCTGGCGGTGACCGGTAATTCGATTGATGTCGGGCAGCGCCAGGTGCTGGTGCTGAAGGGTCTCGTTGCGCGCCGTTTGCAGCTGCTCGAGCAAGCCTGCCGTGGTGGTTGTCGCCGAGATGCGTGCGCGCACGGGCACCGTATTGACCAGCAGCCCCACCATGGCTTCGCCGCCGATCACCTCATCGGGCCGACCCGACACAACCGCGCCGAAGGCCACATCCTGCTTTCCGGTGAGCAACGCCAGTATCTGTGCCCAGGCGCCGTACAGCACGGTGCTGACGGTGGTTTGCTGCACGCGCGCCAGCTCGCTGATGGAGCGGGTGATCTCCTCGGGAACATAGAACGATCTGACGCCTCGCTGGACCGGTCCCCGCTCCGGCGGAGCCACCAGGGTGGGGGTCTCGAAACCGGCCAGCACCTTGCGCCAGGCCGCTCGGGCGGCCGGCCGGTCCTGGCTGGACAGCCAGGTAATGAACTTGCGATAGGGCACCGCCGCTGGCAGGTGACGTCCGAAATACGCGCCGAACATCTCCTGCTGCAAAATGGCCAGGGACCACCCGTCCATCAAAATGTGGTGGAAAGTCAGCACGATCCGGTACCGATCGGGAGCGGTGCGGAACAACGCCACCCGGAAAGCGGGCGGATTGCTGAGGTCACCGACCGCGACCCGTTCGGCGGCACAAGCCGACCGGATCTGCTCGTCCTGGTCGACGGTGTTGGCCAAGTCGACGTTCCGCCAGCCCGCTTCCGGGTCGGCCGGGATGATCTGCACCGGCTCGTCGAACTGTGCGAGGAACCGCGCCGCCAGGTTGGGATGCCGATGGACCACGGTCTGTACCGCATCATGCAAGCGGCGTTGGTCAACCGGGCCGGAAACCGCGATCTCCACCTGCACGGCGTATACATCGTCGCCGGACTCGTGCGCGAGGCCGGCATGGAACAGCAGCCCTTGCTGTAACGGCGTCAGAGGTAGCACATCAGCAACCCGGTATTGACGGCTCAACGCGTCGATCTGCGGCTGGCTCAACCGGGCCGGCGCGATATCGGACGGCGTCAATCCGCCTCCGCCGCGGCGCACATGCGCGCATATACCGACCAAGGCCTCGAACCACAACCGGGCAAGCCGGCTAACCTGGGCTTGATCAATCACCGAGGGTGCCCAGGTCCAGTTCGCCTGCAGGTGCGGGCCGGCCTCGGTATCGGAGGTGCTGGCATTCAATTCCACGGAATGGGCCAGTGGCAGAGGGATTTTCACCACGGTGTCGGCAACCGCTCCGCCTTCTGGACAGACCCGCCAAAACTCGTCGGACAGCTCACCGGCCGCGGCGCCCAGGCGACCTAAGTAGTTGAACCCGATGGGCGGCTCAACGCCATACAGGTCCACGTCGCTGTTCAAGTAGCGCAGCAAGCCATACGTCAGTCCGTCGGGCAGACTGCGAAGCTGCTCTTTGGCCTCCTTGATTACCGCACCCAGCCCGGCCCCACCGGCAACCACCTCTTCCCAAGCCAGCTCGCCCAAGGTCAAAGCCACTGGATACTTCGTGGTAAACCATCCGACCGTGCGGGACAGGTCCACCTCGTCGAACAGCTCCTCCTCGCGGCCGTGACCCTCCACGTCGATGACGACGGGCGCGCCACGGTCTCCCATGAACTCCGCGCAGGCCAATCCGAACGCCATCAGCAGAATGTCGTGCACCCCCGCATGAAACGCCGCGGGCGCCTCGCCCAACAGCATCCGGGTCGTCTCGACATCCAGCTCGAACGACACGTTCCCAGCACTCGCGTAGGTGTCCACCGAAGGTTGCAGCGCCGGCAACCGGACCGGGGTCGCCGCCACCTGCCGCCACGTTTCAGTCTGCGCCACCACGTGCGGGTCCTGCGCGTATTCGGCCAGCAGATTGGCCCATCGGGCAAACGAGGTCCCGCCCGTCGACAATGCGACCGGCTGCCCAGCGCGATGCTGAGCCCAGGCGATGTTGAGGTCCTCCAACAGAATTCGCCACGACACCCCGTCGACGGCGAAATGGTGAACGATCAACACCAACCGGTTCGTAGACGACACCCACAGCGCGCTCACCATCGCGCCGGCGGCCGGGTTGAGCCGCGACCGGGCTTCCACCAGCACCTCATCGGACAGCTCCGGCACCGACCGAAGGAACTCGTCGGCACGCGCCGCTCCCGCCTCCGACATCGTCAGCGACCGGCTTCCAGACCCGTCGTCGTCGACGCGCGCCCGCAACATGGCATGCCGATCGATCAAGGCCTGGAGCACGATCACCGCGTCCGTCTCCGTCGCGTCCGCGGGCGCCTGCACGACCATCGTCTGGTTGAACTGGTCGACCGGGCCATCGAAGTCCAGCAACCACCGCATGATCGGGGTGGTCACCGCCTGCTTGACATCCTCGTCGGCCTGCCCACCTGCTTCGCCCAGGCCGCTGATCACCCGCGCCACCCTGGCCAAATTGGCCACGGTCTGCTCGACAAATATCTGCCGGGGCCGACAGATCACTCCGGCGGCACGGGCGCGCGCCACCACCTGCATCGACAGAATGCTGTCGCCACCCAGCTCGAAGAACGAATCGTCGACCCCGACGCGCTCCAACCCGAGGACCTGTGCGTAGATACCGGCCAGGATTTCTTCGATGGCGTTGCTTGGGCCGCGGTAATGGTCGACTTCTTGATACTCGGGCGCAGGCAATGCCCGAGTGTCCAGTTTCCCGTTGACGGTCAGCGGCAGCGCGTCGAGCACCACCACTGCGGCCGGCACCATATAGGCCGGCAGCCGCTCGGCCAACTTCGCGCGCACCATGGACGGATCGGCGGTGCCGGTGACGTAACCGATCAGCCGTTTGTCGCCGGGCCGGTCCTCGCGGGGGATCACTGCCGCTTGGTCGACCCCCTCGAGTGCAGCCAACACGGCCTGCACTTCACCTAGCTCGATGCGATAACCGCGGATCTTGACCTGCTCGTCTGCCCGCCCGACGTACCGCAGCTGTCCGTCGGCACCCCAACGCACCAGGTCCCCGGTGCGATACATGCGTGATCCAGGGCCACCGGACGGACAGGCGACAAACCTCGACGACGTCAAACCCGCCCGGCCCACGTACCCGTACGCCACCCCGCCACCGGCCACGTACAACTCGCCGACCACACCCGCGGGCACCGGCTGCAACCACCCATCAAGCACAAAGAAGCCAAGATGGGACAGCGGACCGCCGATCGGGCTGACGTTGTTTTCCACGTCACTGTCGACGATCTCCCGGAACGAGGCGTGCACCGTCGTCTCGGTGATGCCGTACATGTTGATCATCCGCGGCAGTCCGGGATGCCGTTGCAACCACGTTCCAAGACGCTGTGGCTCCAGCGCCTCACCGCCGAACACCACGGTCTCCAGCTTGAGCTGATCTGCTTTGTCTGGCTGCAGCGCATCGGCTGTTTGCAATGCATAGAACGCTGAGGGTGTCTGGCTCAAAACGTTGACCTGTGCGCTGGCCAGCAGGGTGTGCAGGTCGTCCGGTGAACGGACCACCTCGTCGGGCACCACCACCAGGCGCCCGCCATGAAGCAGGGCGCCGAAGATCTCCCACACCGAGAAGTCGAAAGCCAGGGAATGGCACTGCGTCCAGACCTGCCCGGCCGACAGGTCCAAATCGGCGTCCAGCGATTCCAGCAGTTGCGTCACATTGCGGTGGGCGACCGCCACCCCCTTGGGGACACCGGTAGTGCCAGAGGTGTAGATGATGTAGGCGATGTCATCGGGGGACACCACCGGCAGCGCAGCACTGGGATAACGGTCGATGGGCAGGTCGTCCGCAATGATGACCGAAATGTGGTGGCCGTCCAGCCGGTCGGCCAACCCCGCGGTAGTGATGGCGACCAGCGGTGCGGAATCGGCGAGCATGAATTCCAGCCGGGCCGACGGGTGCGCCGGGTCCATCGGCAGATACGCCGCCCCCGTCTTCAACACCGCCAGGATCGACACGACCGCCTCAGCGCTGCGCGGCAATAGCACCGCCACCCGCTCCCCTGGACCTGCGCCCCGGTCGGTCAGAAGCTGCGCCAACCGGGTAGCGGCCTCGTCGAGCTCACGGTAGGTCCACGAACGCTGCCCGCAGCTGATCGCCACCCCCTCAGGAGTGCGTGCCACCTGCGCGGACAATACCTCCAATATCGACCTGGGCGCCGTCGCCGGCTGGGACACAATCGACCGATTGCCCCACGCATCCACGCGCGCGTGCTCGGCCGCGTCCAGCAGATCCATCGACGACAGCCGCCGCTGCGGGTCGCCGGTCATGGCCAACAGCACCCGCCGCAACCGCTCGATCAGGGCCTCGATGCTTTCCGGGTCGAAAACGTCGGTGCGAAATTCCACCTCGCCCGAAATCCCTGCCGGGTCGCCAGTTTCGGTCCAGCGTTCCCCCAGCGTGAAGGTCAGGTCCATGCGCGCAGTTCGGGTGTCCACGGGCATCTCGGCGACTTGCAGGTTCGCCAGGGACAGGCCGGTAGGGTCGCTGTCTCGCCGGGCGAAGTTCTGCCAGCCCAACAGCACCTGGACCACCGGATGGTGGGTGAGGCTACGAGCCGGATTAAGCCGCTCCACCAGCACCTCGAACGGCACGTCTTGGTGTTCGTACGCGGCCAACGTGCGCTCGCGCACCCGCCCCAGCAACTCGCCGACCGTGGGATCACCGGCCAGATCCACCCGCAACACCAACGTGTTGACGAAAAACCCCACCAACTCGTCCAGCGCGGGATCCGCGCGTCCGGCGATCGGGAAGCCCAGCACCACGTCACTGCTGACACTAACCTTCGACAACAACAGCGCCAGTGCCGCCTGTACGACCATGAAGTGGGTCGCGTTGTGCTCGCGGGCCAGCCGAGCTACCCGCTGCTGCAGTTCGACAGGCCAATCGACGACCACACTGGCTCCCCGGTAATCCGCCTCCGGCGGGTAGGGACGATCGGTCGGAAGTACCAGGCGTTCGGGCAGCCCGGCCAGGGCCTCCTCCCAGTAGGCCAGCTGGGCGGAGATCGGGCTCCGGCTGTCGTCGAGGTCACCCAACTGCTCACGCTGCCAGAGCGTGTAGTCGGCATACTGCACCGGCAACGGCGACCAGCCGGGGGCATGCCCCGCAGACCGGCTGGCATAAGCGACACCCAGATCGCGCACCAGCGGGGTCAGCGACATCCCGTCGGAGGCGATGTGGTGCACCACCGCCACCAGCACGTGCTCCTCTTCGCTGACGCGCAAAAGCCTTGCCCGCAAAGGGATCTCGGTCGCCAGGTCAAACGGTTGCCGGATGGTGGCCTCGATGGCCGCCGCGAGCTGGGCCGCCGTCCAAGCGCCGGCATCGGTCACCTCCCAGCCGAAACGCGCTTGGTCGACCGGGACTACCAATTGGTGGGGTATGCCCGCCGGCGCGGGGAAGAGGGTGCGCAGGCTCTCGTGGCGGGCCACCACATCAGCCAGCGCCATCCCCAACGCATCCCCGTCAAGCCGCCCGACCAGCCGCAACGCGACAGGGATGTGGTAAATCGGCGAGGGCCCCTGCAACTGGTCGACAAACCACAACCGGCTCTGAGCAAACGACAACGGCACCACCGCGGGCCGTTCGCCCGCCACCAACCGCTGGGCCTTTCCCGCACCGACACCGATCCGCGGCGCCAACTGGGCAATTGTGGGCGTCTCGAACAATAAGCGCACCGCGACTTGGGCGTTCAAGCTGGAGTTGATGGCCGCGGTGACCCGCATCGCGGACAGCGAATCGCCACCCAGGTCGAAGAACGAATCGTCGACGCCGACCCGCGGCAGCCCGAGAACCTGGGCGTAAATGCCGGCCAGGATCTCTTCGACCGGGGTGGCCGGGGCGCGGTAGCGACCGCCGTCGCGATATTCGGGCGCCGGCAGCGCGCGGGTGTCGAGCTTGCCATTGGCGGTCAGCGGCAGCGCATCGATGACCACCACCGCGGCCGGAACCATGTATGCCGGGAGTCGCTCGGCGAGCTGCGCGCGCGCCTCGGCCGGATTCACCGCTCCGGTGACGTACCCCACCAGCCGCTTGTCACCGGGTCGGTCCTCGCGGGCGATCACGACTGCCTGCTGCACCCCTTCCAGCCCAGCCAGCGCCGCGCGCACTTCCCCGACCTCGATGCGATAGCCGCGGATCTTGACCTGTTCATCGGCCCGGCCGAGGTACTGCAACTGCCCGTCGGCTCCCCAGCGCCCGCGGTCTCCGGTGCGATACATGCGCATTCCGGCCGCGGCGGGACCACCGAACGGGCAGGCCACAAACCGCGAGGCCGTCAAACCCGCACGGCCCAGGTAGCCGCAGCCCACCCCGTAGCCGGCCACATACAACTCGCCGGCCACGCCAACCGGCACCGGCCGCAACGACCCATCCAGCACGAACAATGCCGCCCCAGCCACCGGTGAACCGATGGGCGCCACCTTCGACCCGGCGGTCAGCGGCGCACTGATCGCCACACACATCGTCGTCTCGGTCGGCCCGTAGGCGTTGATCATCACGCGCCCGGGCGCCCACCGATCCACCACCTCAGTCGGACAGGCCTCGCCGGCCATCACCAACGCGACCGACTCCAGCCCCTCGGGGGCAAGCATCCCCATCGCCGACGGGGTCTGGGTGAGGACGCTGACGTGTTCTTGCACCAGCACGTCGTGGAAGGCCTCCGGTGAACTCACCACCGATTCGGGCACCACCACCAGCCGTCCGCCGCGCAGCAACGGTGCGAGAATCTCCCAGGCAGAAACGTCGAAGGCCAAGGAATGGCATAGCGGCCACACCCCCGGTAGCGGCAGACCGGCGTCCAGCGACGCCAGCAGCTGGGTGACGTTGCGGTGGGTGATGGCAACGCCTTTGGGGACACCGGTAGTCCCGGACGTGTAGATCAGGTAGGCGAGGTCATCAGGAGCTGGTGGCGTCAGCGCATTGCCGGGGATGGCAGCGGCGGCGTCGACGTCGACGATTGGCACGTCGCATCCGTCTAGCCGTTCGATCAGGTGGCTAGCGGTGATCACGGCCATGGGTGCGGCGTCGGCAAGCATGAATTGCATTCGTGACGCTGGTAGTGCCGCGTCGATCGGCAGATAGGCAGCACCGGCCTTCAGGACCGCCATGATCGCCACGACGGCTTGTGCTGAACGGTCCAAGAGCACGGCGACGAACTGCCCCGGCTCGGCGCCTTGACGAGACAGCAAGTGCGCCAACCGATTCGACGCGTCATCCAGTTCGCGGTAAGTCATGCCGCGGCCGTCGAACCTCAGCGCCACCGCCTCAGGAGCTCGAGCGACCTGTGCGGCGAACATCTCCGGAATCGACACCGGCGCGGTCGCCGGACCGCTCAACACCGCCTTGTTGGTCCAGCTGTCTAACTTGGCTTGCTCGTCGTCGTCGAACAGGTCGATCGACGAGAGCCGCTGGCCCATGCGGGCGCTCACGATCGCCGCTCCGCTTCGGAAGTTATGGCCACCACTACCTTTCGTAACCGCTCGACGAGTGCTTCGACGGTGTCGGTGTCGAACAGATCGGTGCGGAACTCGGCTTCGACGTCGATTCCGGCCGGCTCCCCCGTTTCGGTCCAGCGCTCCGTCAGGGAAAACACCAGATCCATCCTGGCCGTGCGGGTCGACGCGGGCATCGGCGTGAGTTGCAGGTCACCGAGGACCAAGCCATTGGTGTCGTTGCTTTGGCCCGCAGGTTTCAACCAGGTCAATCCGACCTGGACCAGCGGATGATGGGCCAGGTTTCGGGTCGGGTTGAGGCGCTCCACCAGTACCTCGAAGGGCACGTCTTGGTGCTCGTAGGCGGCCAGGCAGCGCTCTCGCACCTGGTCCAGCAATTCGCCAATGGTGGGATCACCCGACAGGTCGACCCGCAGCACCAAGGTGTTGACAAAAAACCCGACCAGCTCGTTGAGCGCGGGATCGCGCCGCCCGGCGATCGGGAAACCCACGGCGACATCGGTGCTCGCAGTGATCCTGGACAGCAGCACCGCCAGGGCGGCCTGCATGACGATGAAGCTGGTGGCGTTGTGCTCGCGGGCTGCCTCACGCACGCGTAGCTGCAGCTCGGCCGGCCATTCCACCACCACACTGGAACCCCGCTGATCGGCGACCGGTGGATAGGGCCGATCGGTAGGCAGCTGCAAGTGTTCGGGCAGCCCGGCCAGCACGTCTACCCAGTAGCCCAGTTGTTTGCCGATGCGACTGTCCGGATCCTGCAACTCACCCAACTGTTCACGCTGCCACAGCGTGTAGTCGACATACTGCACCGGCAACGGCGCCCATTCCGGGGTTTGCCCGGCACTGCGGCTGGCGTAGGCCACACCCAGATCGCGCACGAGCGGAGGGATCGACTCTCCATCGGCGGCGATATGGTGCACTACCGCCGCCAACACATGCTCGTCGTCGGCGACGCGGAAAAGCCTTGCCTGCAAAGGGATTTCAGTGGCCAGGTCGAATGTGTAGCGGACCACCGCGGCGGTCGCCTCTGCTAGCCGGTCGGCGGGCCAGCCGGCGGCGTCGACGACCTGCCAGCCGAAGTCAGCTTGCTCAGCCGGCAGCACCACCTGCCGGGGTATCCCGTCGAAGGCGGGGAACACGGTCCGCAGGCTCTCATGACGGCCCACCACATCGGCCAGTGCGGCACCCAACGCCTCGACATCGAGCCGCCCGGTCAACCGCAACGCCACAGGTATGTTGTAGACCGCCGATGACCCCTGCAGCTGATCGATGAACCACAACCGGTTCTGGGCAAACGACAGCGGGATTACCTCCGGCCGCTCGGCGGCTACCAGCGGCGCCAGCCCACCCGCACCACCGCCGACCCGGGGCGCCAACTGGGCCACGGTGGGCGCCTCGAACAGGGTGCGCACGGCTAGGTCGGCGGTCAATGCGGTGTTGATGGCAGCGACGACGCGCATCGCCGACAAGGAATCCCCACCCAAGTCGAAAAACGAGTCGTGGATTCCCACCCGCTCCACACCCAGCACCCGGGCGTAGATACCGGCCAGGATCTCCTCGACGGCGTCGGCCGGGGCCTGGTACCGGTCGGCATCGGTGTATCCGGGCGCGGGCAGGGCGCGTCGGTCGAGTTTGCCGTTGACGGTCAACGGCAGGGCGTCGAGCACCACCAGCGCCGCCGGGACCATGTATTCGGGGAGTTGCTCGCTGAGCGCGGCACGCAGCTTCGCCGGGTCCGCGGTACCGGTCACATATCCCACCAGGCGCTTGTCGCCGGGGCTGTCTTCGCGGGCGATGACCGCCGCCTCGGCCACCCCGTCCAGCGCGGCCAGTGCGGCTTGGATTTCACCGACCTCGATGCGGTACCCGCGGATCTTGACCTGCTCGTCGGCCCGTCCCAGATAGACCAGCTGCCCGTCGGCGCCCCAGCGCACCAAGTCCCCGGTGCGATACATCCGCTGCCCCGAAACTGGCCCAGCTTCGGGTCCGCCGAACGGGCACGCCACAAACCGCGTCGCGGTCAATCCCGCGCGGCGCACATAGCCACAGGTCAGTCCACTCCCGGCGACATACAACTCACCGACAACCCCCTCCGGCACCGGCCGCAACCACGCGTCCAACACAAACAAGGCCGCACCCGGCACCGGCACACCGATAGGCACTGTGCCTTTTGCCTCCCACCCTGCCGCTAGCGGCGCACTGATCGAGGCATACACCGTCGTCTCGGTGGGGCCGTAACCATTGGCCATCACCCGCCCCGGCGCCCACCGATCCACCAAGTCCACCGGGCAGGCCTCACCGGCCACCATCAATGCCACCGACTCCAGGCCCTGCTGCGCCAGCATCCCCAACGCCGACGGCGTCTGACTCAATACGCTGACCCGTTCGCCAATCACTAACGCGTGCAGGTCTTCTGGGGACCGCGTGACCGACTCCGGCGCCACCACCAGCCGGCTGCCATGCAGCAACGCGCCCCAGATCTCCCAGACCGAATAGTCGAAAACCAACGAATGACATTGCGTCCATACCTGATCCGGCCCCAGCCGCAGACCGATATCCAAGGAGTCGAACAGCCGTGTCACGTTGTAATGCGTGACGGCCACTCCTTTGGGAACCCCGGTCGTGCCGGAGGTGTAGATCAGGTAGGCGATGTCCTCCGGTGCGGGTGGCGGCAAGGCGGTGGCGGGTTGGGTGGCGATGCGCGGGTCGTCCACGTCGATGACCGTCAGGTCGTAGCCGTCCAATCGATGAGCCAACGCGGTGGTGGTGACGGCCGCGGTGGGTGCGGCGTCACCCAGCAAGAACTCGATACGTGCCGCGGGCACCACCGGATCGATCGGCAGATAGGCCGCACCCGTCTTGAGCACTCCCAAAATCGCAACTATCGCCTCCGCCGAGCGCGGCAACAACAATGCCACACACTCACCCGGCCCCACCCCGTGGCCAATCAGCAAGTGCGCCAACCGGTTCGAGGACTCGTCGAGTTCGCGATAGGTCATCGTGCGGCCATCACAGCTCAGCGCCGGCGCCCCCGGGGAATGTGCGACCTGGGCGGAGAAAACCGCCGGGATCGACGCTGTTGGCGGCATCGGCCCGGTCAACACCTCCCGATGACCGATGCGATCCAACTCGGCGTGCTCAGCGGCATCCATCAGGTCCACCGACGACAACCGCCGTCCCGCGTCAGCGGTGATCGCCACCAGCACCCGCCGCAGCCGCTCGACCAGCATTTCGATACTGGACGCGTCGAACACATCAGTGCGGAACTCCACCGCCCCACCGAACCCGGCGGGCTCCCCGGCGGCAGTCCAGCGCTCGCCAAGGTGAATCGCCAAGTCGGCGCGAGCGGTGTGGGTGTCCAGCGGTAGCGGCCCAACCTGCAGATCGCCCAAACTCAGCCCGGCCAGAGGACCATGCTTCTGCCCGGCGAAATTCTGCCAGGCCAGCAACACCTGAACCAGCGGGTGGTGGGTCAGGCTTCGGGTCGGGTTTAGCCGTTCCACCAGCGCCTCAAAGGGCACGTCTTGATGGTCATAGGCGGCCAAGCTGCGCGCCCGCACGTGAGCCAACAGCTCGCCGACGCTGAGGTCCCCGGAAAGTTCGACCCGCAACACCAAGGTGTTGACGAAGAATCCCACCAGCTCGTCCAGTGCCGGGTCGCGCCGGCCGGCGATCGTGATCCCCAGCGCCACGTCGGTGCTGGCGCTGATCTTGGACAACAGCGCCGCCAGGGCGGCCTGAATCACCATGAAGCTGGTGGCATTGTGCTCGCGGGCCAGCTGGGCAACCCGCTCCTGCAGTTCCGCCGGCCAGTCCACGGCCACACTGGCGCCGCGATAATCGGCGACCCGCGGATAAGGCCGATCGGTGGGCAGCTGAAGACGCTCGGGCATCCCAGCCAGCGCCTGCTCCCAGTAAGCCAACTGCGCAGCGATGCGGCTGTCGCCGTCCTCTAGTTCACCCAGCTGTGCGCGCTGCCACAGGGTGTAATCGACATACTGCACCGCCGGCGGCGCCCAGCCGGGCGCCTGTCCAGCACACCGGCTGGCATACGCCGACCCCAAATCACGCACCATCGGGGTGATCGACCAGCCGTCCGCGGCGATATGGTGCACCACCGCCACCAGCACATGCTCGTCGTCGGCGACCGTGAAAAGCCGTGCGCGCAAAGGGATTTCGGTTGCCAGGTCAAAAGCGTGGCGGGCCGTCGTCGCGATGGCCTCATCCAGCCTTTCTGCCGACCAACCGGTGGCATCGACGACCTGCCAGCCCAGGTCAGCCTGGTCGACCGGCAACACCACCTGGCGCGGTATCCCGTCGACCGCGGGGAACACGGTGCGCAGGCTCTCGTGACGGTCCACCAGGTCGGCCAGCGCGGCGCCCAATGCCTGCGTATCCAGCGGCCCACGTAGCTGCAAGCCCACCACCATGTTGTAGGTCGGTGATGGCCCCTGAAGTTGATTGAGGAACCACAACCGGTTCTGGGCGAACGACAACGGCACCACCGTGGGCCGCTCAACAGCCGTCAACGGCTCGAGTCGGCCTGCCCCGCTACCGATATGAGCGGCCAATTGGCTGACGGTCGGCGCCTCGAACAAGGTGCGGACCGACAGGCCGGCATCCAGGCCAGTGTTGACGGCGGCCACCACCCGCATCGCCAACAGCGAATCTCCGCCCAGGTCAAAAAACGACTCATCGACGCCGACGCGCTCGACACCCAGCACTTGGGCGTAGATGCCGGCCAGAATCTCCTCGGTGGGAGTGGCCGGGGCCCGGTAGCGGTCGGCGTCTTGATACTCCGGTGCCGGCAACGCGCGACGGTCGAGCTTGCCGTTGACCGTCAACGGCAGCGTCGGCAACACCACCACCGCCGCGGGAACCATATAGGCCGGCAGCCGCTCGGCGAGCGCGGTGCGCATCTCCCCCGGATCCGCCGTTCCGGTCACATAACCCACCAGCCGCTTGTCACCGGGACGATCCTCGCGGGCGATCACCGCCGCCTGCCCCACCCCTGGCAGGGCGGCCAATGCCGCCTGGACCTCGCCGAGCTCGATGCGATACCCGCGAATCTTGACCTGCTCGTCGGCGCGGCCCAAATATTCGAGCTGCCCATCGTCATCCCAGCGCACCAGGTCCCCGGTGCGATACATGCGCGCGCCGGCACCGCCAAACGGGCACGCCACAAACCGGGATGCGGACAATCCCGGCCGGCGCGCGTATCCATATGCCACACCACGCCCGGCCAGGTACAACTCCCCGACCACACCGGGGGACACCGGGCGCAACCACCCGTCCAGCACGAACACCGCCGCGCCGGGCACCGGGGACCCGATCGGAGCCGTCGTCGACCCCGCCGTCAACGGCGCGCTGATCGCGGCATACACGGTGGCCTCGGTCGGCCCGTACGCGTTGATCATCACCCGTTCGGCCGCCCATCGATCCATCAACTCGACCGGACACGCCTCACCGGCCACCATCAACGTCGCCGACTCCAAGCCCGTTGGCGCCAACATCCCTGCGGCAGAAGGAGTTTGGCATAAGACGGCGACCTCTTCAGCGACCAGCAGCGCATGCAAGTCTTCCGGCGAGCGGGCCACCGACTCGGGCACGACCACCAGCCGCCCGCCACGCAGCAGGGCGCCGAAGATCTCCCACACCGAAACGTCGAAGCTGTAGGAATGCCATTGCGACCACACCCGCCCGCGCGCCCGAAGCATCTCGTCAGGCAGCGACCCCACGAATTGGGTCACGTTGCGGTGGGCAACAGCCACCCCCTTGGGCACCCCGGTAGTCCCCGAGGTGTAGATCAGGTAGGCGACATCCTCGGGCGCCGGGTCTGGCAAACCGGTGCACGGGTAGGCATCGATCCTGGGGTCGTCGACATCGATGACCAGCGGGTCGATTCCGCCCAGCCGGTCGGCCAACTCGCCGGTGGTGAGCACCGCGACCGGCGCGGCATCGCCGACCATGAACTGCATCCGCGCCTCCGGCAGCGCCGGGTCGATCGGCACATACGCCGCACCCGTCTTCAAGACCGCCAGGATCGAGACGATCGCTTCGGCCGAACGCGAAAACAACAGCGCCACAGACTGTCCCGGGCCCGCGCCCAGTTCGGCCAACAGATTCGCCAACCGGTTGGCGGCTTCATCCAGCTCCCGGTAGCTCCACGAACGTTCGCCGCAGGCCAGCGCCGGCGCCTCCGGCACGCGCGCCACCTGCGCGGCGAACACGGCGGGAATCGACATTGGCGCAGGGGCCGGCGCGGTCAAGACCGCCCGGTTCCCCCAGGCATCCAGCCGACTCCGTTCTGCCCCGTCCAGCAAATCCAACGACGACAACCGGCCAGCCGGGTCGGCGATCATGGCCATCAGCACCCGCTGCAGCCGTCCGACGAGGTTGTCGATGCTCGCCGCGTCGAAAACACTGGTGTCGAATTCCACCCGAAGCCCCAGCTCGGCGCCCGGCACGACCATCACCGCAAGCGGGTAGTGGTTGTATTCGCGGTTGCTGACGTCGGTGATGGTCAGCTGCTCGCCCGACACTCCCGCGATATCGACCGGGTAGTTCTCGTACACGAAGAGGGTGTCGAACAGGTGGTCGTGGCCGGTGATGCGATGGATCTCGCTGAGCGCCAAGTGCTGGTGGTCCAAGGTGTCGTTGTAGGCGAGTTGCAGCTGGTCCAGCAGTTCGGCGACCGTGGTGCTCGGATTGCTGCTCGCACGCACCGGCACCGTGTTGATCATCAACCCGACGATCGAGTCGGCGCCGGGCAACTCCGCCGGCCGTCCTGAGACCGCAACGCCGAACGCCACATCATGCTGGCCGGTCAGCCACATCAGCAGCTGCGCCCACGCTGCCTGCAGCACGGTGTTGACGGTGGTGTGCCGCGAGCGGGCCAGCTCGCCAAGTGCACGCGTTGTCTCTTCGGGCACCCGGAACGATGCAACATCCCGCCGCCCGAATTGCCGGCCGCCGGACGGAGCGACCAACGTCGGCGCGTCGAAACCGGCCAACAGCTCACCCCATGCCGCCCGGGCGGCCTGAAGGTCTCGATCGGCGAGCCAGGTGAGAAACCGCCGATAAGGAGCTGGTTCGGGCAGCCGGTGCGCGAAATAACTGGCGAACATTTCCTGCAGCAGGATCGGCAACGACCAGCCGTCCACCACGATGTGATGAAAGGTGAACACACATTGGTGGCGGTCTTCCGCGGTGCGGATCACAGCTGCTCGGAAAACCGGAGGGTCAGTGAGATCACCGACGGCAGCGCGTTCGTCGGCACACACCCGCCGGATCTGTTGGTCGAGGTGGAGACCTTCGCCGTCGAGCTCGATGTACCGCCATCTCGGCGCGGGATCGGCGGGGATGATTTGCACCGGCTCGTCGAACTGTGCGCAGAATCTGGCCGCCAGATTCGGATGCCGCGTCATCACCGTGCGCACCGCCTCGCGCAACCGGTGCCGGTCCAACGGGCCGGTGATGCTGACAGTCAGCTGCACCGCGTATATATCGTCGTCGCTACCCTGCGCGGTGCTGGCGTGGAAAAGAAGCCCCTGCTGCAGAGGGGTCAACGGCAATACATCGGCGATCTCATACTGATCGTCCAGCTCGTCGAGCTGGCGCTGGCTCAACCGAGCCGGGGCTATGTCTGACGGGGTCAACCCACCCCCGCCGCCACGCACGTGGGCGCAGATTCCTTCCAGCGCCTCAAACCACAACCGGCTCAACCGGCTCACCTGGCTGCGATCGAGCGCGGACGGCGCCCACGACCAGTTGGCCTGCAGCCGAGGGTCGGAGTCGGTGTCCAGCGTGCCGGCGTTGAGCTCCAACGTATGCGGCAACTGGACGGGGATCCTCGCGGCCGCTCCCGCCAGCAACAACGCCTCTTGGCTGGGCCGCCACACCTCATCAGAGAGCCTGCCCTCAGCTGCACCGAGGCGCCCCAAGTAGTTGAACCCGATCGCCGGGTCCGACCCGTCCAGCTCAACTTCGTCGTTCAGATAACGCAGCAGGCCGTAGGTCTGGCCGTCGGGCAGGGCGCGTAACTGCTCTTTGGCCTTCTTGACGACCTGGCCCAACGCGGCCTTCCCGGCCATTACCTCCGCCCAGTCCAACCCACCGACAGCCAGCGACACCGGGTACTTGGTGGTGAACCAGCCCACCGTGCGCGACAAGTCGACATCAGCGGCCAGCTCCTCGTCGCGCCCATGCCCCTCGACGTCGATGCCGACGGGCGCGCCGCCCCGGCCCAAGAACTCGGCCAACGCCAAACCGAACGCGATCAACAGGATGTCCTGCACCCCGGCATGAAACGCCGCGGGCACCTCACCCAGCAGCATCCGGGACGTGTCAGTGTCCAACTCTGCCGACAAATGTCCGGCCGTGGCCAACGTATCCACGGCGGGTTGCACGGCCGGCAGCGCGGGCGGGATTGCTGTCACCCGCCGCCAGGCATCGGCCTGCTCCACCACGTGCGCGGCGTGTGCGTGCTCGGCCAGCACCGCGGCCCACCGGGCAAACGATGTTCCGGCTGCCGGCAGGTCGATAGGCTGGCCGGCGCGGTGTTGGGCCCAGGCGATGTTGAGGTCTTCCAGTAGCACGCGCCACGACACCCCGTCGATGACCAGGTGATGGATGATCAACGCCAACTGCCTGGTGGTAGGTGCCCATAGCGCGCTGAGCATCACCCCGGCCGCCGGGTTCAACCGGGACCGGGCGTCTATGAGCGCCTGATCGGACAGCACATCCACCGCACGCACACGCTCGCGCGCATCCACCGAGCCGATCTCGGGTACCCGCAGCGACCATCCCCCGGCCCCGTCGTCGTCGACGCGCAGCCGCAACATGGCATGCCTATCCACCAATGCCTGTAGCAACACCACCACGTCGGGCTCGGTCACCCCCGCCGGGGCCTGTACCACCACCGTCTGGTTGAACTGAGCGACAGGCCCGTCCAGCCCGTGCAACCACCGCATGATCGGGGTGGCGACCACTGGCCCGACGCCGTCGTCCGGCCCCTCGCCCGCACTGTCGGCGACGCGGACAACTTGTGCCAGCCGGGCCACGGTCCGCTCGACGAAGATATCCCGCGGCCGACATAGCAGGCCCGCAGCGCGGGCTCGGGACGCCGCCTGCATCGCCAGAATGCTGTCGCCGCCCAGCTCGAAAAACGAGTCGTCCGTCCCGACCCGCTCCAGCCCCAACACCTGGGCGTAGATACCGGCCAGGATCTCCTCGGTGGGAGTGGCCGGGGCGCGGTAGCGGTCGACATCCTGGTATTCCGGTGCCGGCAAGGCGCGCTTGTCGAGTTTGCCGTTGGGGGTTAGGGGCAGCGCCTCCAACCCCACGATCGCGGCCGGGACCATGTACGACGGAAGCCGGTCGGCGAGGGCGCTCCGAGCTGCGGCGGGGTCGACGGTTCCGGTGACATAACCGACCAGGCGCTTGTCACCGGGGCGGTCTTCGCGGACGATGACGACCGCTTGCTCCACGCCATCCACCCCGGACAGGGCCGCCTGCACTTCGCCGAGCTCGATGCGATACCCGCGGATCTTGACCTGGTCGTCGGCACGCCCCAGATGCCGCAGCTGCCCATCGGCGCCCCAACGCACCAGGTCGCCGGTGCGGTACATCCGCTCGCCGAAGCCGCCGAATGGGCACGCCACAAAGCGTGACCCGGTCAACCCAGCACGGCGCACATAACCACAAGCCAGCCGGCCGGCGACATACAACTCGCCGACGACCCCGACAGGCACCGGCCGCAGCCAGCCATCCAGCACGAAAAATGCCGCCCCCGGCACCGGCGAACCGATCGGCGGCGCACCCGAACCCGGGACCAGCGGCGCACTCATCGCCGCGAACATCGACGTCTCCGTCGGACCGCAGACGTTGGTCATCACGCGGCCGGGGGCCCAGCGGTCAACCAACTCGGCCGGGCAGGCTTCACCACCCATGATGAGCAGTTGCACCGACTGCAAACCTTCCGGCGACAGCACCCCTAGAGCAGACGGAGTCTGGCTCAGGACGTTGACCCGCTCGGCAACCAGGAGGGCATGGAAGTCCTCCGGCGAGCCGATCACCGGCTCCGGCACCACGACCAGTCGTCCGCCGTGTAACAGCGCGCCCCAGATCTCCTGGACCGAGACGTCAAAGCCATAGGAGTGCCACTGAGTCCACACTCCTGACAACGGCAGCTCGGTGGGGAGGGCGCCGAGCATCTGGGTCACCGTGTGGTGGCTGACCGCCACCCCCTTGGGCACACCGGTCGTGCCCGACGTGTAGATCAGGTAAGCGATGTCGTCGGGGGCAGGCCCCGGCAGCGCCGTGCTGGGTTGGGTCTCGACGCGGGGGTCTTTCGCATCGATGACCAACAGGTCGAACCCGTCCAGCCGGTCCGCCAGGCCGCTGCTGGTGATTGCGAGGACCGGAGCGGCATCGTCAAGCATGAACCCGATCCGCGCCGCCGGCAGCGCGGGGTCGATCGACAGGTACGCCGCCCCGGTCTTCAGCACCGCCAAGATCGAAACGATTGCCTCGGCCGAACGCTCCAACAGCAGCACTACCTGCTCTCCCGGGCGTGCGCCGTGACTGGCCAGCAGGTGCGCGAACCGATTAGCGGCCTCGTCCAATTCCCGGTATGTCATCGAACGACCCTGGAAAGTCAGCGCCACCGCGTCGGGCGTGCGCGCAACTTGCGCGGCGAACAACTCCGGAATCGACACCGCGGCGGAGGCCGCGACAGGCTGGTTCAATACCGCCCGGTGACCGAACTCATCGAGACGCACGCGCTCAGCCGCATCGAGCAAATCGATCGACGACAACCGCCGCGCCGGGTCCTCAGTGATTGCCACCAACGCCCGCTCGAACCGCTGAATCAGCGAGTGAGTGCTTTGCACGTCGAATACTTCGGTGTCGTATTCGACCCGAAGCTCCAATTCGTCGCCCGGCACAGCTTGGACCGCGAGCGGATAGTGGTTTGACTCGCGGGCGGCGAACTCGGTGACCGCTAGCCCGTCGCCGCTCGACAACGCTGCGATGTCGATGGGGTAGTTCTCGTAGGTGAAGATCGTGTCGAAGAGCTGGTCGTGTCCGGCGATGCGGTGAATCTCGTGGAGCGCCAAATGCTGGTGCTCGAGTGTGTGGTTGTGGGCGCTTTGGAGCTGATCGAACAGGGCGGCGGCGGTGGTTGACGCGGTGATGCGCGCCCGCACCGGCACCGTATTGATCAATAGGCCCACCATGGATTCCGCGCCGAACACTTCGTCCGGCCGCCCCGAGACAGCGGTGCCGAAGGCGACATCCTGCTGCCCGGTCAGTGACGTCAGCAGCAACGCCCAGGCGCTCTGCAGCACGATGTTGACGGTGGTTCGACATGAGCGCGCCAGCTCGCTCAGGTTTCTTGTGGTGGCGGCTGACAGGCGAAAGGACTCGACGCACCGCTGGCCCATCTGTAACCGGTGAGGCGGGCCCACCAACGTTGGGGCCTCGAAACCGGTCAGCACCTCACGCCAGGCTGTGCGGGCGGCGTCAACGTCTCGCTCGCCCAGCCAGGTGACAAACCTGCGATATGGCGGAGCCGCGGGCAACCACTGCCCGTAGTAGCTGGCGAATATCTCCCGCAGCAGGATCGGCTTGGACCAGCCGTCCATCACGATGTGGTGATTGGTCAGGACAAACCGGTGCCCGTCTGCTGCGGTGCGGATCAACGCCGCTCGAACGGGCGGCTGATCGGCCAGCGCGCAGACCGCGGCACGTTCGGCCGCGCAAATCCGCTGGACCTCCTCCTCGACGCCGCCGTCATCCAGCTCTAGGCCGTCCAACTCGACGTACCGCCACGGCACCACCGGATCAGCCGGGATGATCTGGACCGGTTCGTCAAACTCCTCGGAGAACAGGGCCGCCACGTGGGGATGCCGGTTGACCACCGTCTGCACCGCGTCGCGCAAGCGCTGCGGGTCGAGGTCGCCGTTTACGGTGATGTCCAGCTGCACCGCGTACACATCGTCGCCGTCACCCTGGGCAGTGCCCGCATGGAAGAGCAAGCCTTGCTGCAGGGGAGTCAGCGGCAGGACGTCAGCGATCCGCATATTTCCGCTGCAGTTCGTCGAGCTGCCGCTGACTCAGGCTGGCCGCGACGTCGGAAGGTGTCAGCCCGCCGCCGCCGCCCCGCACATGCGCGCAGATGCCCGCCAGGGCCTCGAACCACAACCGGCTCAGCCGAGTGACCTGCGTCCCGTTTAACGCAGACGGCGCCCACATCCAATTCGCTTGCAGTTGCGGGCCGGTGTCGGTGTCGACGGTTACGGCGTTGAGGTCCACGACGTGCGCCAGCGGAGTCGGCGTAGCCGCGCAAGCGCCGGTGACCCCCCACCCGTCCTCGCTGATTCGCCATGAGTCACCGGAGACTTCGCCCGCGGCTGTGCTCAATCGGCCTAGGTAGTTGAATCCGATGGGCGGGTCAGCAGCCGACAGGTCAACGTCGCTGTTCAGGTAGCGCAGCAAACCATAGGTCAAACCGTCCGGGAGGGCGCGAAGCTGTTCTTTGGCGTCCTTGATCAGCGGCCCCAGTGCGGCCTCACCGGCGACGATTCGCTTCCACGGCAGCCCACCGACCGCCAAGGGCACGGGATGTTTGGTGGTGAACCAGCCCACCGTGCGGGACAAGTCGACGTCGGCGCCGAATTGCTCCTGGCGTCCATGGCCCTCTACGTCGATGGCGATCGGTGTGCCCCCGGCGCCCAGAAACTCCGCCAACGCTAGCCCGAATGCGATCAGCAGAATTTCGTGTACCCCGGCATGGAATGCGGCGGGCACCTCGCCCAACAGCATCCGGGTCGTGTCGGTGTCCAGCTCCGTCGACAATTGCCCGGCAGTGGCATAGGTATCGACTGCGGGTTGGGCCGTCGGCAACGCGGCCGGGATCGCTGCCACCTGCCGCCAGGCGTCGGCTTGATTCATCACTTCCTGCGCTCGAGCATGCTCGGCCAGCAGCGACGACCACTTCGCGAACGACGTCCCCACCGCCGGCAAGGCCACTTGCCGGCCATCTCGATGCTGGGACCAGGCGATGTTCATGTCCTCGAGCAGGATTCGCCAGGACACCCCGTCGACGGCCAGATGGTGAACGATCAACACCAGTTGATTTGTGGCCGTCACCCACAACGCGCTGAGCATCGCGCCGGCGGCCGGGTTCAATCGGGATCGGGCATCGAGCAGCGCTTCGTCCGACAGAGCAGCTACCGCATGCAGGCATTCGCGGGCCTGCACTGACCCCGGCTCAGGCACGTGCAAGGACCAACGCCCGGAGCCGTCATCGTCGGCGCGCAGCCGCAGCATGGCGTGCCGATCCAGCAGTGCCTGCAAAACCACGACCACATCGGCCTCGCCGACTGCTGCCGGGGCTTGCACCACCATGGTCTGGTTGAACTGGTCAATGGGCCCGTCCAGGTCGTGCAGCCACCGCATGATCGGGGTAGGCAGCACCGGTCCGAGACCCTCATCGACCGGGCCGCCAGACCCCTCGGCCACCCGAGCCACCCGGGCCAGCCGGGCCACGGTCTGTTCGACGAAGATGTCGCGCGGCTTGCACAACACACCGGCCGCGCGCGCCCGCGCCACCACCTGCATCGACAAAATGCTGTCCCCGCCAAGTTCGAAGAACGAGTCATCGACACCGACCCGGTCGAGACCGAGTACCTGGGCGTAGATGCCGGCCAGAATTTCCTCGACGGCGCTACCCGGGGCCCGGTGATCATGGGCGTCCTGAAACTCCGGTGCCGGCAACGCCCGGGTGTCCAATTTCCCGTTGACGGTCAGCGGCAGGGAGTCCAATACGACCACCGCGACCGGAACCATGTACGACGGAAGCCGCTCGCCCAACACGCTGCGCACCGCCGCGGGGTCTACCACCCCGGGCGCCGACTCGGTCACGTAACCCACCAGGCGCTTGTCGCCGGGACGGTCCTCGCGGGCGATCACCACCGCCTGCTCGATGCCCTCGAGCGCGGCCAGCGCCGCCTGAATCTCACCCAACTCGATCCGATACCCACGGATCTTGACCTGCTCATCAGCGCGCCCCAGGTACCGCAGCTGCCCGTCAGCGCCCCAACACACCAAATCCCCGGTGCGATACATCCGCCGTCCGGGCGTACCGTCCGCCTCGGCGAACGGGCACGCCACAAACCGCGACGACGTCAACCCCGCCCGGCCCACATACCCATAGGCCAGCCCGGCACCGGCCACATACAGCTCACCGACCACACCGGCGGGCACCGGGCGCAACCACCCGTCCAGCACGAAGAAACCGAGGTGGGCCAACGGCCCACCGATCGGGCTGGCATGCCCGTCGAGATCGCCGCCGACGATCTCGCGGAACGAGGCGTGCACCGTCGTCTCGGTGATGCCATACATGTTGATCAGCCGCGGCAAGCCCGGGTGATGCTCCAACCACGTCCCGAGTCGCTGCGGTTCCAGCGCCTCACCGCCGAACACCACCGTCTGCAGCTTCAGCTGACGCCCCAGGTCGGGCTGCAACGCATCCGCGGTCTGCAACGCGTAAAACGCCGACGGCGTCTGGCTCAACACGCTGACCTGCTCCGAAACCAGCACCGCGTGCAAGTCCTCCGGCGAGCGGACAACAGCGTCGGGCACCACCACCAGCCGCCCACCATGGAGCAGCGCACCCCAGATCTCCCACACCGAAAAGTCGAACGCCAACGAATGGCACTGCGTCCACACCTGGCCCAGCTCCAGCTCACCATCCAAAGACTCGAGTAGACGGGTCACATTCCGGTGGGCAACCGACACACCCTTAGGGACCCCAGTGGTACCAGAGGTGTAGATGATGTAAGCCACGTCGTCGGCAGCCGGTGCCGGGAGCGCTGTGCTGGATTGTGCATCGATCCGGGGATCCTCAACATCGATGACCACCAACCCAAGCCCATCCAGCCGATCAGCCAATCCCGCGATGGTGACCGCGGCGATCGGCGCGGAGTCGGCGATCATGAACTGCATCCGCGACACCGGATGCGCGGGATCAATCGGCAGATAGGCCGCACCGGTCTTCAGAACCGCCAGGATAGAAACGATCGCCTCAAGCGACCGCGGCAACAGCAACGCCACCCGCTGCCCGGGACCTGCACCCTGGTCGGCCAACAGGTGCGCCAACCGGTTCGCCGCCTCATCAAGCTGACGATATGTCCACGACCGGTCACCGCAACTGATTGCCACGGCATCCGGGGCGCGCGCAACCTGCGCGGCAAACAACACCGGAATCGACGCCGTCGCAGGTACCGGTTCGGCCAACACTGCCCGGTTGCCCCACCGATCCAGTTCCGCATGCTCGCGGGCATCCAGCACATCCACCGACGACAGTTGCCGGGTCGGGTAGGCGGCCATCGCTGCCAATACCCGGTTGAATCGTTCGATCAGTTGTTCGACGCGTTTGGCGTCGAACACTTCGGTGTCGAATTCGACGCGGATACCCAGCTCGCTACCCGGTATCACCTGCACCGCAAGCGGGTAGTGGTTGTCTTCGCGGTTACTGAACTCGGTGATCGCCAGCCCGTCGGCGATAGCTGACAGCGCGGCGACGTCGACCGGGTAGTTCTCGAACACGAAAAGCGTGTCGAACAGCTGGTCTTGACCGGTGATCCGATGGATCTCGGGTAGCGCCAAGTGCTGGTGCTCGAGGGTACGGTTGTGGGCGCTTTGCAGCTGATTCAACAGGTCGGCGGTGGTGGTCGACGGTGTGACGGTCGCCCGTACCGGCAGCGTGTTGATCAACAGGCCCACCATCGACTCCGCGCCGGGCAGCTCGGCTGGGCGTCCCGAGACCGCGGTGCCAAAGGCGACATCGTCCTGGCCGGTCAACGACGTCAGCTGTAATGCCCACGCACCTTGCAGCACGGTGCTAACGGTGGTTTGGTGTTCGCGCGCCAGCTCGCCAAGCAGCAAGGTGATGTTCTCCGGGACCCGGAACGATGCGACGCCGCGCGCCCCGCGCTGCAAGCGGCCTTGCGGCCCGACCAAGGTGGGGGTCTCAAATCCGGCGAGCACCTCGCGCCACGCCGCGCGGGCGGCAGCAGTGTCGCGTTCGGCCAGCCAGGTGACAAACCTGCGATACGGAACTGCTCCCGGCAGTGGCCGGCCGAAGTAGCTGGCCAATATCTCCTGCAACACGATCGGCAGCGACCAACCATCGACCACGATGTGGTGGATGGTCAGCACAATCCGGTGCCGATCTTCGGCGGTGCGGATCACCGCCACTCGAAACGCCGGCTGCTCGGCAAAGTCGCAGACCGCGAGGCGTTCGGCAGTCTGGACCTGCTGAACCTCCTCCTCGGCGCCCCCGACGAGGTCGACATACCGCCACCCCATCGCTGGATCTACCGGGATGATTTGCACCGGTTCGTCGAACTGCTCGCAGAAGCGGGCCGCCAGATTGGGGTGACGGCTGAGCACCGTGTGCACCGCCTCCCGCAGACGGTTCGCGTCGAGTGCACCGGCCACGGTGATGTCAAGCTGCACCGCATACACGTCGTCGGCGGGCCCCTGCGCCGTTCTGCTGTGGAAGAGCAGTCCCTGCTGCAGCGGGGTCAGCGGCAGCACGTCGGCGATCGAGTACTGCTGGCACAGCTCGTCGATCTGCTGCTGGCTGAGGCGAGCGGGAGCGACATCCGACGGCGTCAATCCGCCGCCGCCGCCGCGTACGTGTGCGCAGATGCCGGCCAGCGCGTCGAACCACAACCGGGCCACCCGGGTCACCTGCGCCTGGTCAAGTGCCGACTGCGCCCATGTCCAGTCGGCGCGCAAGTACGGGCCGGCGTCGGTATCCACCGTGCCGGCATTGAGGTCCAGGCTGTGCGGCAATGGCACGGCCAGCGCCGCGGCCGCGGTGGTGAAGGACAAGCTTTCGTGACTGATCCGCCAGGAACCATCGGAGATCTGGGCCGCCGGGCCGCCCAGCCGCCCCAGATAGTTGAACCCGATCGGCGGGTCGACCCCGTCCAGGTCGACATCTGGATTCAAATAGCGCAACACACCATAGGTCAGGGAATCTGGCAGGGCGCGAAGCTGCTCTTTGGCGTCTTTGATCACTGACCCGAGCGCGGCCTCGCCGGCCACCACCTGCGCCCAAGTCAACCCGTCGACAGCCAACGACACCGGGTATTTCGTCGTAAACCACCCCACCGTGCGCGACAAATCCACGTCGGAGAACAGCTCCTCCTGGCGCCCGTGACTCTCCACATCGATGCCGATCGGCGCATCGCGATCGCCCACAAACTGCGCCAGCGCCAACCCGAACGCGATCAGCAGGATGTCGTGCACCCCGACGTGAAACGCGGCCGGCACGTCAGCGAGCAGCATGCGCGTCGTGTCAGCGTCGAGATCCACTGATAGGTGCCCGGCGCTGAGATAGGTATCCACATCGGGGCGCACCGCCGGCAATATCGGCGGCGTCGCCGCCACCTTCCGCCACACCTTCGCTTGCTCCACCACCGCCGGCGCATGCGCGTGCTCAACCAGCAGCGAGGCCCACCGGGCAAACGACGTCCCGACCGCAGGTAAGACCACTTGCTGCCCGCTGCGGTGCTGAGTCCAAGCGATGTTGAGGTCTTCCAACAGGATTCGCCAGGACACCCCGTCGATGGCCAGATGGTGAACAATCAACGCCAGCTGACCTGTGGGGGCTACCCATAGCGCGCTCAGCATCGCCCCGGCACCTGGATTCAACCGCGATCGCGCGTCCACCAGTGCCGCATCGGATAACGCGTCGACCGTGCGCAGGCAACCGTCCGCGTGCGCTGAGCCGGCCTCGGGCACCACCAAAGACCAGCCCCCGGCGCCGTCGTCTTCGAGGCGGGCGCGCAACATGGCATGCCGATCCAGCAACGCCTGCAGCAGGACCACCACGTCAGCCTGGCTCGCGCCCGCGGGGGCCTGCACCACCACCGTCTGGTTGAACTGCTCAACCGGCCCATCAGCGTCCAGCAGCCACCGCATGATCGGGGTCGCAGGCAACTTACCGATACCCTCATCGACCGCGCCGCTCACGTCGTCAGTAACCGCGGCCACCCGCGCCAGCCGGGCCACCGTCTTTTCGATGAAAACATCACGCGGCCGACACAGGACACCCGCGGCACGCGCACGCGTCACAACCTGCATCGACAGAATGCTGTCCCCGCCGAGTTCGAAGAACGACTCGTCGACCCCGACCCGCTCCAGTCCAAGTACCTGCGCGTAGATGCCAGCCAGGATCTCCTCGACGGCGTCGGACGGGGGGCGGTAACGTCCGCCGTCTTGGTATTCCGGCGCCGGCAGCGCCCGTTTGTCCAGTTTGCCGTTGACCGTCAGCGGCAGCGTGTCAATTACCACCACCGCCGCCGGCACCATATAGGCAGGCAACCGCTCGGCCAGTCGGGCGCGTATGTCAGCCGGGTCGGCTGTGCCGGTGATATAGCCCACCAGCCGCTTGTCGCCGGGGCGATCCTCGCGGGCGATCACGACGGCCGACTCCACCCCATCCAACCCGGCCAGCGCTGCTTGGACTTCACCGCACTCGATGCGGTACCCGCGGATCTTGACCTGCTCGTCGGCGCGCCCCAGATACCGCAGCTGCCCATCGCTGTCCCAGCACACCAGATCTCCGGTGCGATACATGCGTATTCCCGGCGCTGCCGCGCCACCGAACGGACAAGCCACAAACCGCGAGGCGGTCAGCTCCGTCCGACGCACATACCCACACGCCAGCCCGGCACCCGCCACATACAACTCACCGACCACGCCCTCAGGCACCGGGCGTAGCCAGTCATCCAACACAAAAAAACCCAGATCCGCCAATGGCACCCCGATGGGACTGACATTGCGATCGACATCGCCGGCGATGATCTGGCGCACCGAGGCGTGCACGGTCGTCTCGGTAATGCCATACATGTTGATCAATCGCGGCAATCCCGGGTGGTTGTCCATCCACGTCTCGAGACGGTGGGGTTCTAGCGCTTCACCGCCGAAGACCACCGTCTGCAGTTTGAGCTCACCTTCCAACTCAGGTGAGGGCGATGAGGGCAAGCCGAGCCAGCGTGTCACCCAACGCTCAAACACCGTCACCCTGGTCAGCCACCAGTCTTGCGCATCAGCGGTCTGCAGCGCATAAAAGGCCGACGGGGTCTGGCTTAAGACATTGACCTGTTCAGCGACCATCAAAGCGCGCAAGTCGTCGGGTGAGCGCACCACCGAATCGGGCACCACCAGCAGCCGTCCACCGTGCAGTAACGCACCAAAGATCTCCCACACGGAAAAGTCGAAAGCCAACGAATGACACTGCGTCCAGACTTGTCCCCCCGACAGCTCCAGATCAGCGTCCACGGACTCCAACAGACGAGCCACGTTGTGGTGAGTGACGGCCACCCCTTTGGGCACACCGGTGGTGCCGGAGGTGTAAATGATATAGGCGATGTCCTCGGGATCCGGCGCCGGCAAACCGGTGCTGGGCTGGACATCAATCCGCGGGTCGTTGATATCGATGACCAGCAGATCGGAGTCGTCTAGCCGATCGGCCAACGCCGCGGTTGTGACCGCGGCGATCGGTGCGGCGTCGGCAACCACGAACTTCATGCGCGCCGCAGGGTGCGCCGGGTCGAGCGGCAGATAAGCCGCCCCGGTTTTCAGTACCGCGAGGATCGAGACAATCGCCTCAGGCGACCGCGAAAATAGCAGCGCCACACACTGCCCAGGGGCTGCCCCGCAATCGACCAAGACATGCGCCAAGCGGTTGGAGGCCTGATCGAGCTCCCGGTAAGTCAGCGAACGCTCCCCCAGGGTGATGGCCACCGCCTCCGGGGTGCGGGCCACCTGTGCGGCGAACAAAGTCGGAATTGACACCAGCGCGCTCGCCGGCTTGGCCAGCACCGCCTGATTACCCCACCGGTGCAGCTCGACCTGCTCGCCGGCTTCCAGCACATCAATTGACGACAACGGCCGTGTCGGGTCAGCCGCCATCGCCACCAAAACCCGCTGCAAACGACCCGCTATATCCGAGAGGTCAAAATTTGCAAATCGATGACCAGAGCCCAGCGTACTGAGAAAGAGCTCGTCATCGACGCCAGAGAAAATCAAGCCGAAGCCATCCACCTGACCACCGGAATTGGTCATTGACGCTGATGCCGGGACACCGCCGAAGTCCAGAGCAAAGGCAGTCGGCAAGAAATTGACGGTTATCCTATCGACTGGTACTTCGTCGCGG
This sequence comes from Mycobacterium sp. NGS66, assembly GCF_059812225.1. Taxonomy (NCBI): domain Bacteria; kingdom Bacillati; phylum Actinomycetota; class Actinomycetes; order Mycobacteriales; family Mycobacteriaceae; genus Mycobacterium; species Mycobacterium sp. NGS66. The sequence goes on from NZ_JCALCG010000004.1 coordinate 385,817, forward strand.
GGGCGGCCTTGGCGCTCAAGGGCTCGCGCTGGAAACCTTTGATGCTGCAGCGCTTCCCGTATGCGCGTGTCAACATGCGCGCAAAAACCGGCGACCGTAGATCCGGCCGGAACCCTCAATACCAGAGGCACGATCGCGGAAAGCATCCCGGGAAGCGTCTTTGACTCCGGACGTACTCGTCTGCTGACCGAGAAGTCGAGCACCACCTCCGATCCCCCACCGCACCACCCATGCACCAAAAGCGCACACGCAGCGGTGAGCACGGACGACCGAGGCACGGTCCACGCGTGGGATAGCTCTTGAACCCGGCCAAGAACCATAGGATCCATTTGAACCGTTGCAGAGAACTGATACGGATCACGTTCACCCGCGGCTTGCGACAACCGATAATTCGGTCCGCTTTCCGGTGGAAGCTTTCCCGTCCAATAGGCAGAATCTTGGCGATAATCGGTGGACGCTTCGTATTCTAACTCGCAGTCAATCAGGTCCTGCAACGAGCCGAAGAAAGCGGGTGGAATGGGTTCCCCAGTAACAATTGCAGAATAGATCGCTGCAATCCGGTGGCCGACCAGGGCAATACCGGCTCCGTCAATGACTATGTGGTGCCAGCAGGAAAACAGATAGAATTCCTCGAGCTGCGTCTGAAACAATGCAAAATTGAACAGCGGGCCAGTGAACGGCATTGGCGCGCTTTGTATCGATAACGCTATCTGCTCGGCTTCGTGTACGGCGTTGGGCGAACAGGTCAGATCATAGAAATCCAGCTCCACATCCGGGTAATCGATAGCCTTTTGGAAAACCCGGCCATCTACCTCGAAGAAAGCAGCCCTGACTGGTTCGGCCTCTCGCACCACTCGGCGGATCGCCCATTTAAGAGCATCGCGTTCGACGCTGCCCTCAATCTTTACTAGTAAGCCAACCTGCCACTCCGTACGGGAGTGACCCGTCTCGTGGGCAAGCCATATGTCTAGCTGCCCAGGCGTAAGCGGATACGCGTCGTGATCGAACTCCATCCAGCTCCCCCGCTACCTCTCAATCCAGCCGGTCTATTTTCAATCACAACTCGGTCCGTGCTCAGCATTTCGCGTAACTCTTCGGCGCTTCCCGGGGAAATTCCGTTCGTTCTAGTTGGGAACACAGCGCGCTACACTTCGCCGTAAACCACTCGCCTGCAGGCTGAAACATCAGCGAGAGCCGGCCACACGGTGTGTTGCACGTCGTCCTTGACGAGGACGAGAAGCTGCCATGGTCTCGTCGAGCAAGCTGATGCTCACATTCTCCAGACGTCTAGCGAGATGATTGAAACTTTCCCAACCATAGTGGAGGCCTACAGGATCGGTCTGGGATTTGGGCAAAATGCCTGGCCGGACGGCGCGGTCCGCAAAACTACGATGACGGCCGCTGCGCCGGCGCGCGGCGACGCCGGGGCGAGGGGCGAGTCTAGGCTCGTCGGACGCGATCGCGGCGGCAATGTCGCAGTCTTACAACAGTGCGGTGGGCAAGAAAGACCACTTGGCAATCGAGATCGGTACTATCGGAGAGTACATTTTATGCCTCCAGACCGAGTTCCCCGGCAAGACCGGCGCCGGCCTAAAACTTCGCCCGGCTAAGTTTACTTCGGCGAGATTTCGGGCTCTGACGCGAGAAATTCGGCGAGGTACGCGGGAGGCTTCAGGTTAAGCAAGCGCTTCCTGTCAGCGGCGAGATCCGCGTAATCGAGGGCCTCGATCTGCGCCGCAGAGTAAGACAACCGCAATTCCGGCAATCCCTTCCGTACGACCCCGACGCCGAAGTCGCAATCGAGCACCGCGATCCGCAGGTCATCGCGAGTGCTACGCATATGGACGATCGCCTTCCAGACATCGCCGCTCCATAGGATGGTCCACAGGCGTTTCTGCGTATGCAAATCCTCGAGAGGGCAGGCTATCGAGGCGCGGGCGGGGTTGCAGTCATGCAACAAAATGACGCCGTCCTCCCGCAGGTAGCGCAGGGTGTTCTCGACGTCGCGCATGACTTGCTCGTAAGTATGGAGTCCGTCGATTAAGGCAACGTCGATGCCGCGCTGCTCAAGGAACGCCCCTTCGGTGGCGAAGAAGGCATCGCTTGTCTCCTCGAAGTAGTGGGTAGCATGCGCCTTCGACTCGGCGAGCCTGCGGGAGCGTGCCGACAGCTTCAAAGCCGGATCGACGGCGATTTTCTCGTCGGCCGCAATACGCCTGAACACCGCTCCGCGCTTGACGCCAATCTCCAGATACACGCGCTTCGTCCTGCCGTCGAGCGCCTGCTGCACAGCCTTGATACGGTTCACGCGACGATCCTCCCCAACATCGGTGCGTTTGACAAAACTCGCCCGCACGGTCCGCCAGACGGGTGCACCACATAGACATGGCGAAGTCCCGCGCCACTTTTTGAATGGCGTGCCGACCGCCGCAAGCCCAGCCGCCGACGCCGAACTCCGTCAAGCGCCCAGTAACACGGGCAGATTCCCTCTGGGCATTGCACGACCGGTGCGCTACCGCGTGAGAACCCAAAGGGGGCTCCTACACTCAACCACCGGACTATGCCAGGAGTCTTGGTCACGCCGCGGACCGTCCCCGATACGATCGGTCCACACCGCACTATCGGCGATCCGTGCCGGTCAGCTACCCGCTCCGCAGACGAACCGGAGGCTTCGGCTCTTGTCAACATCCGTGCTTGTCACTGGCGGAGCGGGATTTATCGGGTCCGCGCTCGCGCGCCGTCTGGTCGGCGCCGGTTACGAAGTCGCTGTGATGGACGTGCTGCACCCGCAGGTGCACGCCCGGGGCGTGGCGATCGACCTGCCGCCATCGGTGCGCTTGTTCACCGGTGACGTCACCCATGCCCCTGACTGGGATGCTGTGCTTCGGTTGTTCCGTCCCACTCAGATCGTGCATTTGGCCGCCGAGACGGGAACGGCACAGTCGCTCTCCGCAGCGACGCGCCACGGATCGGTGAACGTGGTGGGCACCACCCAGCTTCTCGACGCCCTGAGCCGCTCGGCGCTCGTGCCCCGCCAGTTCATCGTGGCCTCGTCGAGGGCCGTCTACGGCGAGGGCGCTTGGCAGTGCGGCACACAAAGCTTTTATCCGGAACCCCGTAGCCACGCCCAGCTGCTGGCTGGTAATTGGGATCCCAAGGGGCCCAACGGTGAACCTGCGATGCCGCTGCCGAGCTGCGCGGGCCGGACGGAGCCGCGCCCCACCAACATTTACGCGGCCACCAAATTGGCGCAGGAGCACATGATGGCGGCGTGGACAGCCGCGCACGACACAAATCTCAGCGTGCTGCGGCTGCAGAATGTCTACGGGCCGGGCCAGTCGCTGACCAATTCCTATACGGGAATTGTGACTCTGTTCGCCCGGTTGGCAGGCAAGCACCATCCCCTGGAGGTCTACGAAGACGGCCGGATCGTCCGTGATTTCGTCTTTATCGACGATGTGGTCGACGCGGTGTTCGCTGCGGTGCAGACGCCTGCGAGTGGATCACGTTTCCTCGACATCGGGTCAGGCAGCGCGACGACTATCCATGAGCTGGCGCGCAAGATCTCCGGCATCTGTCAGGCGCCGGAACCGGTCGTCGTGGGGAAATTCCGCGACGGTGACGTACGAGCCGCGAGTTGCACCGTCGAGGCCGCGAAGGACACGCTGAACTGGCGACCGAAATGGAGGCTCGAGGACGGTCTGCGTGCACTACTCGATTGGATCGACGGCCAACCCGAATTGCCTTCTGAGTCAAGAGATCACACACATACACCAGGCCGCGGGTAGTGGCGCGGACCACTTCCGGGTCGCCGCTGCAGTCACCCAGCGCTGCTAGAGCGGGCGAAGTTTTCGACAAGATCGGCGGCGGCCGCGACACTTTCAGCGGGTTTCGTCATCCGGGTCGCGAACTCGCGTGCCCGCGCGGCGTACTCCGGGGCGAGTATGACGCTGAGGTCGTCTACGAGCGATTGCTGGGTCGTGCTCTCAAACGGCCGGGTAGCGCCCACCTTCAGTTGTGTGACCTGAGTCCCCCAAAGTATCTGGTCCAGCCATGTCGAAAGAATCAATGTCGGGACTCCGGCGCGTAAACCCGCGGCTGTGGTGCCTGTGCCCCCGTGGTGTACGACCGCCCGGCAGGCCGGAAAAACGGACGCGTAATCGATCGTGTCAACGACCTTGACATGCTCCTGATGGGGGACGCGACTGAAATCAGTCCCGGCGGCGCAAACCAGCGCCCGCTCGCCCAACTGCGCGCAGGCCGCGCCGATCATGGTTAGCGTGTCGGCGGGAGACTTCACCGGCATGCTGCCGAACCCGAAGCAAATCGGGGGCGTTCCGGCGGCGATCCATGCCGAAACATCCTCATCGGCATCGGTCGGCAACTCCATCGTCAGCGCGCCGACAAACGGCCGCAAGGACCCCATGGGTCCATTCGACTTCGCCCATTCGGCGGCCAGCCCGGGAAAGCAAACCTCATCGTATGCTTGGATTTTCAGCGCTTTGCGTGCGGCAATCCCTCGTGAAGCGGGTCCAGTCGCCTTCGGCAGGCCAAGTTCACGACGCTGGGCATCGCCGAGCCTTTTCTCCAATCGGGAAAGGGCCCATTTGAAGATCCTCGTCGTGAAGCGGATCAGCGGCGACTGGATCCGACCGAGCTGGCCCTCGGCGCCCAGCGGGGAGGTATCCAGCGTCGCCAACGGAATGTCGTAGTATTCCGCGATATTGGCAATTGGCTGGTCGAAACCCGCGTCGGTGAACAGCAGGTCGGCTCCGCCAGCCACCGACATCACGGTCGTATTGGCGTCCCTCCAAAACCGAGCAAACAACTTCCAGTCTTCGCGCCCTAATCTGATCAGTTCCTGGATCCGCCAGAACTTGCGAAATATGTGCATCAAGAAGTCGCGGTGCAGTGCGTGCCACACCGCCGCATCAGGCCCATATGGGACCGCCGGAAAGCCTGCCGACTCGGCGAACTCGACCAAGTTGGGCGAAACCGCCATGCGCACATCATGCCCGCGGCGCAGCAGCTCGCGGCCGACAGCCACGCACGGCTCGATGTCGCCGCGACTTCCATAAAATGCCAGCACAAACTTCATCGCGGAGATCCTCCCTTCACTATTTGCGCCCGTTCTGACATAAAAGCGGCATCCTCATCCAACCGCGCTCGTCGATGCAGGGACCCACCCGCGCCATCGATTTCGATCGCATACTTTTGGGCAAGTGGCAATCAACGAAAGCACACCGACATCAATTTCTGGCAACCGTGACGTGGGTGGTTCGACTGTCGGCGCGCTACGTCATCCCGATCACGTTGACTACTTACGCCACCAAACACCATTGCCGTCGATGTCGACTATCTCCGCGGATATCCCATGCTCCGCGCGGTAGTCCGTGACCGCCTGCCGACACGCATGAATTGCGTAGTCGTCGACGACGCAGAACCCCCCGGGAGACAGACGGGGGTAGAGCGCGATGAGAGCTTGTACCGTAGATTCATACAGGTCGCCGTCAAGCCGCAACAGCGCGATGCGATCAATCGGAGCGTCGTGCAACGTGTCTTTGAACCAGCCAGGAAGGAAGCGGACTCGTTCATCGAGCAGGCCGTAACGCTCGAAATTCGCCCTGACTTCGGCTTCTGACACGCCGAGGATGGACCCGAACAAGTCCAACCGTAACCCTTTGTCCGCCTTGTAATTTGCGGTGTCCGGGGGTGGCAGTCCGGCGAACGAATCGGCCAGCCACACGCATCGCGTCTCATCTCCGTAGGCCGCCAGGACTGCGCGCATCAGGATGCAAGCCCCCCCGCGCCACACTCCACATTCCACCAGATCGCCCGGAATATCTTCGGCCAGCACCGTCTCGACGCAGTTCTGCAGGCTGGTGAGTCTCTGCATCCCAATCATTGTTTCGGCCTCTGCCGGCCAATCCAAGCCCAAGTCGCGCTTGGTCTGACTGAACGGGCTGGTACCCGTGATCATGGGCATAACGGTATTAACGGTCTTGAGCAGGAGGCGTCGTCGCAGTGGCCATCGCGCGGGCATTCGCTCACGCATCCCATATCGGGTGAGGTTGCGTCGCAACAGGTCCAGATACAAAGATCGCACGTCAAGAGCGGTCACCGTCAAAATTGCCCCTACCTCTCTTCGGGTACTGCCGCCGACGAGTCTAGACTTTCGCCGACGCTGTCAATGCGTTTCGGACTTCTACGACTCAAATCGCCGATGCGTGGGGTTGGCTGCACCGATTTGCTTACTGGGTGCGGTAAAGATGGCGAAATAAGCGAATTCAATTCAGGCAGGCCCGGACCGCGCAGCGCCCACGCGGGTCTTGCTCACGCCGACGGGCAGCTGATGATCGCCGACCCGCCGACGGCCGGCCGGCGCGGAGCGGCGAGGTCACTGATCAACACTGAGGTCATTCGGGGCATAGAAAAATATTCGCAGCACTGGCAGTACCTGATTGATCGCTATGTGCCCCGGCCGTTGCGCGCGTATGCCCGCAGCCAGGCCGGCGTAGTCGGCGAGCAGGCCCACTGTGCTCTGCAATCTGGGACGTGCTCGTACCGGATGTATCACATGTCCAAGGTGGCGTAACGCAGCAAGCGCCCGGTTAGCTTTCGTCCATTGTCCTGATCCTTCGGGTTGACTGTGGGAGTACGGTGAATCACTCACCGATAAACACCACGAAGGTGTCATACTCTGCCCATGGCACTCACCAACATTTTCGCGGCAATCGAGAACCTCCGTGACCAGCGGGCGGGGATAGGTTTTTATCCCTACATCACACGCCGAGTCCGCGACGTCGACGATGTTTTGTTCATGAACTACGGCTACGAAGAAGATCCGCCGATGGCCCTGCCGCTGGCTAGCTCCGACGAGCCCCATCGATTCTGTATCCAGCTCTATCACCGCACGGCGACCCAGGCAGATGATCTCAGCGGCAAACGGGTGCTGGAGGTCGGTTGCGGCCACGGCGGCGGAGCCTCATACCTCATGCGCAGTTTGCGCCCGGCCTCCTACACGGGGCTGGACTTGAACCCGGCTGGTATCGCCTATTGTCGAAAATGGCACAATCTGCCAGGCCTGGAGTTTGTGCAAGGTGACGCCGAGAACCTGCCCTTCGATGACCAATCCTTCGACGCTGTGATCAACGTCGAATCCTCGCTGCACTACCCTCGGTTTCCCCGCTTCCTGGCTGAAGTGGCCCGGGTGCTGCGCCCGGGAGGGCATTTTCTTTACACCGATCTTCGCTCCCAGAACCTGGTCGCCGACTGGGAGGCGGCCCTGGCAGATGCCCCGCTGCGGGTGATCTCCCAGAGGGACATCACTGTGGAGGTTGTGCGCGGGCTAGACAACAAGTCGCGGCATATGAGTGATGTGATCGATCGCCATGCGCCGGTGTTGCTGCGGGGTGTCGTCCGCTCCGCTGCGGGTGTCCGGGGGTCGGGGGTCTACCGGTCCCTGCAGAGCGGGGCGAGTACCTATCGGATGTACTGCTTCGCCAAGGCATGAGACGGCTTCCTGTTCCGGGCGACTGGGCGATTCTCAGCGCGGATTGAGTGGCGATCGCCTTCTAACCGAAATCTCTTGGGCCGGAATGCCGACGCCGACCGGGGGATGGCGTTTTTTCGGATCGCGTCGCCGGGACGGGCTCCCTTTGGCCGCCGTGTCTTAAAACCGTCAAGACATAATGACCACATCACCAACCTCGGAATTTCCGAAGGTGCCCACACGGACATAGGACATACCGATTTGTTCACCCGGTCATGTGCATCGACCCGGCCTGGCAACCAGCCAGACTCGCCCGACGCCGATCATTCCGACGGCCCCACCTCGCCGATCAGCCAACACACCTGCAGCGGGCTTCCTGTTCCAGAAGGTCAGCGGCGGCCACAACGCTTTTGGCGGGTTTGGTCATCCGGGTAGCGAACTCACGGGCGCGCGCGACGTATTGCGGGGTGATGATTGTGCGCAGGTCCGCCACCAGCGATTCCCGGGTAGTGGCCGAAAAGCGCCGGGTGGTGCCCACCTTCAGCCGCTTGATCTGCGCTCCCCAGATCGTCTGATTCAGGTCCATCGAAAGGATCAACGTGGGCACCCCGGCGCGCAGGCCGATCGCCGTGGTGCCCGCCCCCCCGTGGTGTACGACGGCGCGGCAGGCCGGAAAGACGGCCGTGAAATTCACCGCGCCCACCACTTTGACATGCCCGAGCTCGGGCAAGTCGCTGAAGTCACTCCAGCCGGCGCAAACCAAAGCCCGCTCACCCAACTGCGCGCACGCCGCGCCAATCATGGCCAGCGTTTCGGCCGGAGATTCGACTGGCATACTGCCGAACCCAAAAAAGATCGGCGGCGTTCCCGCGGCAATCCACGATGCCGCCTCCTCATCGGCATCGGTCGGCAGCTCCATCGTCAGTGCGCCGACAAAGGGCCGCCGATCCTTGCACTCCGCCCACTCGGCTCCCAGTCCGGGAAAGCAGACCTCGTCGTAAGCCTGGATTTCCAACCATCCGCGCTTGGCGATCCGTCGCGCTTGGGGGGCTGTCGTCTTCGGCAGACCCAGTTCGCGACGCTGCTGGTCCTGGATCCTCTTCGTCACGCGCCAATCCAGCCAGTCGAACGTCGTCATTGCCGTTCGACCTAACCACGCCGGCAGAAATTGCAGGAGTTGGCCGTTGGCGCGCACAGGGACGTAATGAAGCGTGGCAAAGGGAATATCGTGATACTCCGCAACATCAGCGGCTTGCCGCTCGGAAGGGATTACGGCAAACAGCAGGTCGGCCCCGTCCGCCAGCGACATCAGCGTCTTGGTGACCTCTTCCCCGGACCGGATGATGGGCTCCCAGAGTTCGCCCCACAACCTCCGCAGATCCCGGATTCGCCACGGTTTACCGAAGAAACACATCCAGAAGTTGCGGTACGCCTCCAAAATTGCCTGCCTGTCAACCGGCCCATGAGCGACCACTGCAAGCCCCGCCGACTCGACGAAGCGGACCAGGTCAGGGGTAACTGCGACACTGACTTCGTGCCCTCTGCGCAGCAGCTCCCGCCCGATGGCGACGCAGGGTTCGACCTCGCCACGAGTCCCATAGCCGGACAGCACGAACTTCAATGCAAAACCTGGCCTTCACTTGTTGTGCGAAAGAAAGCGGCACCCTCCGTCCGGGAGCTTAATGCTCCGACGCGATTTCGGTGACGTATCCGTGGCGGTCAGACGGCCACATAAGGTCGGCGCTGCCGTGGGCGGCGATGCGCTCGAGGAGGCGGAAGTCGCTGGTTGCCATGGATTCGCGCAAACCGGACAAGGCTTTGTGCCATGATCCGCTGATGGACTCGATCGTGGCCGACGGCTGCCTGAATCCGCAGGAAGCGCAACGGATTATGTGGGACGTCATTGTCGTGGGCACCGGCATGGGCGGCGGGACGCTGGGCTATTCGCTGGCACGATCTGGGCGAAAGGTGCTGTACGTCGAGAAGGGACGCTCGACATTGGCCGGGGCACCGGGAACGATTCGCGCTGCGCCACCCGAAGTTGCCGAGCCACTGGCGATTCGATCCCCAGACGCCTTCTACGACGTCCTGGCCCGAGCCGGGCGCTCGGCCGACGAGATCGAAGACATCAGCGGTCGCTTTCCGCGACGGTTTATACCGTACATCGGCAGCGGGACAGGAGGATCGTCAGCGCTCTACGCCATGGTCTGCGAGCGATTTTTCGAACGCGATTTCACTCCGCGACAAGACTTTCGAAATCCCGGTGACTCCACCGTGCCGGAAGCCTGGCCGATCACGTACGAGCAGCTGCGGCCCTGGTATGCGGCCGCCGAAAAGCTGCTGGGGGTGCGCGGGGAGCCCGATCCTCTCCGGCCCGAGATGGCGGACGCCAATTTGCCTGCGGCGCCGCCGTTTTCGGCAGCAAACCAGCGTCTGGTCGACTATCTGACCGAACGCGGGTTACATCCTTACCATCTGCCGATGGCCTGTGATTACACCGATGGCTGCATTACGTGTTACAGCCATCTCTGTCACCGGTCGTGCAAAAACGAGGCCGGCCGCAATTGCGTACTGCCCGCCGTTGCCGAGCACGGTGCATACCTGCTCCCGGAGTGCCGGGTGCTACACCTGGAAGCGGACCGCAGACAGGTCCAACAGCTGATCTGTGAACATCGCTCCGGCAGGCTGGCCCTGAAGGGCAAGGTGGTCGCCCTGGCCGCCGGCGCCATCGCCACACCAGTGCTGTTGCTCAATTCCCGTTCGGGTGACTGGCCGCGCGGATTGGCCAATGGCTCAGACTGGGTGGGGCGTAATTTCATGCGCCACCTTATCGACTTGGTGGAGATCTTCCCGAAAGACGGCAGCAAGATCAAAGAGTGCAATAAGGAAATCGGGCTGAGCGATTTCTATTTCTGGGAGGGGCAGAAATACGGCACGGTGCAATCATTCGGCCCGATGGCGCCGATGGAGATGGTGACCAACGCCCCCGGCTGGCAGGCAAAGATGCTCCGTATGGTGAGCCCGGTTACCCGCCGCGTCTATCAGCGGGTCTTCACCGGCGGTCTGGTGCTGGCGCTGATCATGGAAGACCTGCCCTACTTGGACAACCGCGTGTTGCCGTCCGATCGGCCGACCGCAGATGGTCGTCAGCGGCTGCGAATGCACTACCGCATGCACGCCAGCGAGATTGAGCGCCGCGCAATCTTTGTGCCTCAGTTGAAAGAAGCCTTGAAGCCATTTCGCAAACTCACCCTGCGGGACGCCAAAAACAACTCGGCCATTGCGCACGCCTGCGGCACGTGCCGCTTCGGCGACGATCCCAAAACCAGCGTCCTGGATCCACAAAACCGCGCGCATGAAGTGGACAACCTCTATGTGGTTGACGCGTCGTTCTTCCCTTCCAGCACCGGGCTGAATCCGAGTTTGACCATCGCCGCCAACGCATTACGGGTGGCAGAACACATGAACCAGGCGCATTTCGCCAGCTGACGGGTTCTCCGAAATGCCGTCGTGAAATCTGTCAAGCGAACCGGTCAGCGCTCAGGCCGGCTCGCGCAACGGCAGCCCGGCAGCGCGATAGATCCCATCGATGACGGTCATGTTCTCGACCGCATCTTCCGGCGACGTCTTCACCGGTTGCCCGCGCAGCACCGCTGCGGCAAAAGCATCAAGCTGATACGCGTAGGACGTCCGCTGCGGGAAGCGCTCCACGCGATTGCCGCCGGCGGACCGAACCGAAAGCCGGCGGAAAGGCGCCAGCGGATTGAGCACACGCATACGCACCTCACCGCGGTCGCCTACCACCTTGGCGTTGTACGCCAATAGATCCGACGACCACAACGAGCAGCGGATCCGCCCAGTGTGCCCGTCGGCAAACCGCAACTCGGCCCTCATGGCCCGGTCGACCTGAGGATCACGTAGTTTCGCTTGCGCCGAAACAACTTCCGGGGTCGAGCCGCCAAACTTGCGGGCCATGTGGACCGCGTAGCAGCCGACATCCATCGTCGCCCCACCGGCAACACCGTAGTCGTAGCGGATGTCGGAGAACTTCGGCAGCGGAAAGCACAAGGCCGCCTCCACCCGCTGCAGCTTGCCCAACTCGCCGGAGGCAACGATCTGCTCAATTCGCAAAGCCAACGGGTGGTAGCAGTAGTGGAATGCCTCCATCACAACCCGGTCCGACTTGGCGGCCAACTCGGCAATCTCGCGGGCCTCAACGGCATTCGCAGTGAACGGCTTTTCACACAGCACGTGCTTGCCCGCGGATAGCGCGGCTCGAGTCCACTTGCCGTGCAAGGCGTTTGGCAAGGGGTTATAGACAGCGTCCAGATCTGGATCGGCGATCAGCGCCTCGTAGTTCTCGTGTACCTGTGCGATGCCCCACTTGACGGCAAAAGCCTGGGCGCGCGCGACGTCGCGTGCCGCGATCGCGGTCACCACGATCTCGTCGTTTTCCCTTGCCGGGATGATCAGCGCTCCAGGCGCCACGCGCGCTGCACCCAGGATTCCGATTCGAACCGGGCCCCCGCGTCCAGACACGGCCCCGATGCTAGCAGTGACAAGTGTCGGCTCTTGCTGCCCGCGGAAAGAAACAGTGGTGCCGGGCTAGCGCAAGAATTGCCGAGGATTAGCCACCGTCCACAAACCCTGATCTGGTCGGTTTTAGCTAGTCGATCTTAAGATTACTGTAGGGTCGTCGGCTATGACGGCTCGCGACCGTGCAGAACAGACGCTATCTCATCGGACGACAGAACGCGCGGAACAACCGACTCAGATGCCCGTCAAAGCGACCAAGCAAAGCCGTACGAGTAGGCATTTCGCGACTCGTCCGTCTCGCTGGTTCCTCGGCGCGGTTACCGCGATCGGCGGCATGCAGATGTTGGCCATGATTGACGGCACCATTGCGATAATCGCGCTTCCTAAAATCCAGAACGAGCTAAGCCTGTCCGATGCCGGACGGAGCTGGGTGGTCACGGGCTACGTGCTGACCTTTGGCGGGTTGATGCTGCTTGGTGGTCGCCTGGGTGACGCGATCGGACGAAAGCGCATCTTCATCGTGGGCGTATCGCTGTTCACCATTGCCTCGGCGATATGCGGGATCGCCTGGGACGGGGCCGCACTGGTGCTCGCCCGGCTGCTGCAGGGGGTCGCAGCCGCGATCATCGCTCCGACGTCGATGGCGCTGGTGGCGACCACATTCCCAAAGGGCGCTATGCGCAACGCTGCGATGGCGGTGTTGGGCGCCATGAACGGCGTCGGCCTGGTCGTGGGTTTGGTGTTGGGCGGGGCACTCACCGAAGTGTCCTGGCGTCTGGGCTTCTTGGTGAACGTGCCGCTCGGGCTGCTGACGCTTTATCTGGCTCACACCGCGCTGCGCGAAACCCAAAAGGAGCGGATGAAACTTGACGCTGCCGGGGCTGTGCTGGCTACGTTGCTCTGTACCGCTGCGGTTTTCGGCTTGTCGAAGGGGCCGGAGGACGGCTGGCTGTCGGCTATGACGATTGTTTCAGGTGTCGTTGCCCTTGCAGCTATCGTGGCGTTTGTCCTGGTGGAGCGCACGGCCGAGAACCCCATCATGCCGTTCAACTTGTTCTGCGACCGCAATCGAATGGCTATGTTCGTGTCGATTTTTCTATGCGGTGGAGCCGCGTTCGCTCTGGTCGTGATCATCGCCCTGTACGTCCAGGACATCATGGGCTACAGCCCACTCCGTGCGGCGATCAGCTTTATGCCGCTCGCGGTTGGGATCGTTTGCGGGACGGGCGCGTCGTCACAGCTGGTGAGGAGGTTCTCCCCGCGGGTGGTGCTGATCGCCGGGGGCATTCCGCTGTTGGGCGCCATCCTCTACGGCTCCACACTGACCCGCGGCGTCCCATACTTTCCTGATCTGGTGCTGCCGCTCGTCGTGGCCGGCCTCGGTATCGGAGTTGCCAACGTCCCGCTCTCGTTATCGCTCGTCGCCAGCGTCGGCCCCGACCGAATCGGCCCCACCTCCGCAATCGCGCTCATGCTGCAGAATCTCGGCGGCCCAGTAGTGCTGGCCGTCATCCAGGCGGCCATCACCTCGCACACGCTGTCGCTGGGCGGCACGACCGGACCCGTGAAATCCATGAACGCCGCCCAGTTGAATGCGCTCGACCACGGCATAACCTACGGCATGCTGTGGTTGGCCGCGGTGGTCGTCCTGATTGGCGGGGTGGTGCTGTTCATCAACTACAGCGCGCAGCAGGTGGCGCACGCGCAGGAAGTCAAGCATGCGATCGACGCCGGGGAGCAGTCGCCCTAAAACCTACCCGCACACCGGCGCCCAGCGGCTCAATTCCTGTGCGCCTCGTGCGAAACCAAAGTGGCCATTTTCCTTCCGCCAGCCCGGCCGCCCGGCATAATCGCCATAACGGGGGCTCGCGTGAATAACACGCGCACATTGCACCGTCAGCCACCCCGTACGACGGCTTCGGCCCTGGCAAAGGAGGCAACTTGGACGAGGCGCTTGGGCTCGTCGCGCGAATACTTACCAGCCTTGTCATGGGGCTTTTCGTCCTTTACGGCCGCGCCTCGAAGTTGGCGCCGTCGCTCCTCGACTTCGGTCGGGCATCGAAGGTCGGTGACCGCGAGTTCTTCGATGCCAAGGACTTTCCCTGGGTCGACGCGGTCGAGGCTGACTGGCACAAGGTCCGTGCCGAGCTCGATGCGCTGCTGCCCTATAAGGCGGAACTGCCCAACTTCCAGGACATCTTGGACGATATAAAGGGCCTTTCCCAAGACGATGGCTGGAAAACCTTCCCCTTCTACGCCTACGGCATCAAGGCGGCCGCGAACTGCCGCCGGTGCCCGGAAACAGCCAAGGTTCTCAAGAAGATGCCGGGCATGAAGACCGCGTTCTTCTCGATCCTCGAGCCCGGTAAGCACCTCCCGCCGCATCTTGGTCCATGGAAGGGCGTACTTCGCGTCCACCTAGGGCTGATAATTCCCGAGCCAACCGAAAGGTGCGCCATCCGCGTCGGCTCGCAGACCCGGCATTGGGAAGAGGGCCGGGTGATGATCTTCGACGACACCTTCGAGCACGAGGCCTGGAACCGGACGGACGGGATACGGGTGGTCCTTTTTGTCGACATCATGCGCCCGATGCGATTCCCGGCGAACATCTTTAACTCGGTGCTGACCTGGATTATCGCGCTGTCGCCCTTCGTCCTCGGCGCCGCCGGTAACTATCGTCGGTGGGAAAAACGTTTCGAAGCAGTCGTCAATCAGGGCGCCCTGACGAACTAGTCCCAGGCGACTTCGCCGGCGAAAACTCTGTCGCGTCTGCCTTAAGCGTCTAGGCGGGCGAACTGGCCATGCCGGTACTGTTCGACGCAGGCCGCTCGTCTGACCTTGCCGCTGGTGGTGATCGGGATCGAACCCGGCGGCACCAGAACCAGATCCGCGACGCCCAGGCCGTGGGAGTTCGAGATCGCCGAGGTGACTTCACGTTTGACGCCGGCGAACTTGCGCATCGCATCTTCGTCGGAGTCGCCGCGCTTTTTGACTTCGATGATGACGACCAGCTGCTCCTGGCCCTCATCCGGAACCGCGATCGCCGCGGTCCGCCCGCCGGTTATCTCTTGCATCGTGGCTTCGATGTCGTCGGGAGAGTGGTTGCGCCCGTAGACGATCAACAGATCTTTGATTCGGCCGACGATGAACAACTCACCTTCGGAGATGAAGCCCATATCGCCAGTCCTAAGCCACGGCCCCGCCGGGGTGCCAGGCGACGGCGTGACCAGCATGCCGCCGAACGTGTGCTCGGTCTCGTCCGGTTTGCGCCAATAGCCCAAGGCGATGTTGTCGCCGTGCATCCAGATCTCGCCGCTGGTTCCCTCCGGGCACTCCGTCCGAGTCTCGGGATCCACGATCCGCACCATGGGCGAGTCCTGCGGATGATAGCTGATCAGGGGTGTGCCGGCGCCGCTCGGGCACCGCTTCGCCTGGCCGGCGGACAGTTTTTCAGTTTCGAAGTTGACAATTCGTGGCGGTTGACCCTCCTTGCTGGTCGCCACGTACACCATCGCTTCGGCGAGCCCATATGACGGCCGAATCACCTTGCTTTGAAGATTGAAACGCGCAAACCGTTCGGCAAAGCGTCTAACGGTTGCCGGGTTTACCCGTTCGCTGCCGCTGAGGATGTTTTGCACGCCGCCGAGATCGAGCCCGGCCATGTCCTCGTCGGAGGTTTTACGCGCCGCCAATTCGAAAGCAAAATTCGGCGCGGCCGAAAACGCCTCGGAATTGGTTGCCAGCAGCTGCATCCACCGGGCCGGGCGCTGCAGGAATGCCACCGGGCTGGTGAGCACAGCAGGGAGGCCAAAGACAACCGGCACACAAATGCCCAGACCTAGGCCCATGTCGTGATAGAACGGGAGCCACGACACAACAGTGGTGTCCATTGGCGGGATGTTTCCGCTGCGCGACCAATAGCCGACAGACACTTGGTCGAAATTGACCAGGACGTTCCGATAGGAAACCATGACTCCGGCCGGTTGCCGGGTCGACCCAGACGTATATTGCAAATACGCCGTGTCTTGATAACCATCTTCGCTGGCGTCGGACCGTATCGGTGCATCCAGATTCAGCAAATCAACCTCGACGACCGATGTGGCTGGAAGACCAGGCTGCGGGTCGATATGGCGAATGACATCGTTGACCACGGAAGACGTGGTGAGCACGGCAGCCGGCGACGCATCGCGCAGCACCGAATCAACGCGCTCGTCGCTGACGCCACCGAGTGGGACCGAAAGCGGAACCGCAATGAGTCCGGCCTGTAATGCGCCGAGAAATGCCGCGATGTAATCCAGTCCTTGCGGTGCCAATATCACCACTCGATCACCCGGTGATGTGCAAAGCCTGAGCTCGCGTGCAACATTCAGCGTCCGCCGATGCATCTGCAACCAGGTCAAGCTTTCGGCAACGCCGGCCCAGTCCTGCTCGTAATCGATAAACGTGAATGCCGCATCAGCCGACTGCAGGCTCGCGCGCTCGCGCAGCAGAGCCGGAATGGACGTCTCAACCACGCGCATGAGGTTACCGTGATCGTCGCCTGCGCATGCCCGAACAGGGAAGTTCAGGGGAACCGCCCCGGTTGACGTGAGCCCGGTGACGGGCCTGGCGACACGAGCACTGGGCACAGGTTGATCAATGTGAGCCCGAGGTGGCTATCCGCTTCGGGCCGAGGCGTTTAGACCGTGGCGATCGCGAGCGTGCATTATCCTCGACTGCAGTAGGAATGCTCAGGCCAATGCAAGTGTGGACATCGGCTTCCCGCCGGCGCCCTACCAACCTGATCGGACCCGCAGGGCGGCCACCGCCTAAACGGTGATCATCCGCACGCAAACTTCGATGATCTACTTCGCAGCCGTCCTAACTAAATTACGATCGGGCAGCGCAGGCTACGCAGCCGTTGCTGTGAGGAGGCGGGATGGTTTCATCGGGGGCGGTCGGTGATGGAGTGGGTAGGGCTGGGCTTCGGTGAGTTCGTCGC
>NZ_JCALCG010000040.1:0-668 GCF_059812225.1 Mycobacterium sp. NGS66
TCGCGGTACACATCGGCGACCAGGACACCAGCACCGTGCTCGCCGAGGTCGCACTCCCCCGCGAAATCCGGTCCCAACAAGACGCTTACGACATACACCCCGCACTGCTGGATGCCTGTTTCCAAGCCATCGAGGCTCACCCCGACGTCCAAGCCGCCGGCGGGGACCTGCTGACATTGCCGTTGGGGGCGCGGCGGCTGCGCGCCTATGGTGCCGCCGGTAAAGCACGCTACTGCTTTGCCCGGGTGACCAAAGCCGAAACTTCTGGCATCGAGGCCGACCTCGACGTAATCGACGAGCACGGAAACGTGCTGCTGGGCGTGCAGGGACTGCAATTGGGAACCGCAGCATCCGAGACCACCCACAGAGACCGCGTACTGGCCAATCGGCTGCTGACCATCGAATGGCAGCAGCGACCGTTGCCTGAACTACCTTCGGCCAGCGCCGGAACCTGGCTGCTAATCAGCGCCGCCGCCGCCGATGTGTTGGCCGCGCAATTGAGTGATGCCCTGAAAAACCTGGGCGCGCAATGCAACACGATATGCTGGCCGCTACACACGGACGACACTGCAAACGGCGAACAGCTCGGAAATCTTTTGCGTGCCGGCGGGTGCCCGGGTGTGGTGATACTGACGGGACCGAAACGCGGCGACGCCGAGGATCAGTCC
>NZ_JCALCG010000041.1:0-668 GCF_059812225.1 Mycobacterium sp. NGS66
CCGCGGTACACATCGGCGACCAGGACACCAGCACCGTGCTCGCCGAGGTCGCACTCCCCCGCGAAATCCGGTCCCAACAAGACGCTTACGACATACACCCCGCACTGCTGGATGCCTGTTTTCAAGCCATCGAGGCTCACCCCGACGTCCAAGCCGCCGGCGGGGACCTGCTGACATTGCCGTTGGGGGCGCGGCGGCTGCGCGCCTATGGTGCCGCCGGTAAAGCGCGCTACTGCTTTGCCCGGGTGACCAAAGCCGAAACTTCTGGCATCGAGGCCGACCTCGACGTAATCGACGAGCACGGAACCGTGCTGCTGGGCGTGCAGGGACTGCAATTGGGAACCGCAGCATCCGAGACCACCCACAGAGACCGCGTACTGGCCAATCGGCTGCTGACCATCGAATGGCAGCAACGGGAGTTGACCGACGTCGAACGCATTGACGGCGGAACTTGGCTGTTGATCAGCACTAGCTCGACCGATATGGTGGCGGCCCAACTGAGCGATGCCTTGAAAAGCCAAGGGGCGCAATGCACCACCATGTGCTGGCCACCGCATGCCGATCACACCTCAAACCAAGAACAGTTCGTTAATCATTTGCGTGCCGGCGGATTCACCGGCGTGGTGGTCCTCACTGGCGCGAAAAACGGCGATAGCGAGGATCGGTCT
>NZ_JCALCG010000042.1:0-580 GCF_059812225.1 Mycobacterium sp. NGS66
GGCCCACGCTCGTCGTCGGGGCACCGCCCCGATGGATTATTCGCGGCCAGATTTTATCCGCAGGTTCGTGCGGAAGTGGTCGAACCCCGGGTTGACGGAAAGTGAACGCCAGCTTTCATCCAACCTGTTGTCGCAGGTAAACGGCTGACCTACGGCGATTGAACGGCGCACCTCACGGGAAACGAAAAGGCCTCCTGCGCCAACGCTTCCAAGGCGAGGAAAGGCCGCCCGTAACCCGACTCGATCTACTGTCTTAGGGAGCGATCGCTGACGCTGAGAGCTATTGAGACAGCGTGAGCGGTCGTGTTGTGGGACGAGAAGTACTGGCGTGGCTGACGATTCGGTCATCGGCCCGACGAGTGACAACACCGGAAGTGCGGTGTGCTTCCGAAAGTGATTGGCGCCGAATCGAGTTGGACCGTCAAGCAGCTAGGGGTGGATATTGTTCGACTTCGGGTTATTGCCGCCGGAGGTCAATTCGGGTCGGATGTATGCCGGTCCGGGGGCGGGGCCGATGCTGGCGGCCGCGGCCGGGTGGGACGGGCTGGCCGCGGAGTGGGATACCGCCGCCCGCGGTTAC
>NZ_JCALCG010000043.1:0-529 GCF_059812225.1 Mycobacterium sp. NGS66
GTGGTGTGGGTGATGTGTCGGTGACTGCGGTTGCTGTGATTGGTATGGCGTGTCGGCTTCCGGGTGGTATTGATTCCCCGGAGGGGTTGTGGGAGGCGTTGCTGCGGGGTGACGATCTGGTCAGCGAGGTGCCGCGGGATCGGTGGGACGCCGAGGAGTATTACGACCCTGAGCCGGGGGTGGCGGGTCGTTCGGTGTCGAAGTGGGGCGCGTTTTTGGATGATGTGGCCGGTTTTGATGCGGAGTTTTTCGGGGTCAATGAGCGTGAGGCGCGCGCGCTTGATCCGCAGCATCGGTTGTTGTTGGAGACTTCGTGGGAGGCCATGGAAAGTGCCGGTCTGACCCCGCAGGGGTGGGCCGGTTCGCCGACTGGGGTGTTTATGGGGTTGACCCATTTCGATTACCAGTTGGTCGGTGCTGATGCTGCGGAGATGGCCGGGCCCTACGGTTTTCAGGGCAACACGTTCAGCATGGCCTCGGGGCGCATTGCCTATAGCTTGGGTGTGCATGGTCCGGCGTTGACGGTGGA
>NZ_JCALCG010000044.1:0-510 GCF_059812225.1 Mycobacterium sp. NGS66
ATGCGAACGGTGCGGTAGCGGCGTGCGGTACGCACGAATTTCTTGATGCTCCATCCGGTTTGGTGCTCGATCCAGTGGCTGACGGCTAGGGCGGCGAACACGATCGTCAGATGGGCATCGATCGACTCACGTTTGTGGTGATAAAACCGGGCGGGCTTGCAGGTCGTGCTTGGACATTCGGAAGCTTTTCTCGATGCGCCACAGCTGATGGTAGGCATCGATGACGAACTCGGGTGTTTGGCTGGTCAGGTTGGTGGTGTAGCCCTTCAATCCGGCCAGTCCGCGGGCTTTGGCCTCCAGATCCCGGTTTACCGACTTGGTGGCCCCGGACAGCTTGATGAACCGGTTGCGCTTGACCGGCGCTTTGCCGTCGACAGCGCGTTGGGCTTTGGCGATTTGCTCGTCGATGCCGCGCAAGGTGCGCCGGGCCCGGTCGTGGCGGTACTGGTAGTAAATGACCCGATCGGGGATCCCGCGGGCCTTTTCGGCGCTGGTGGCCGGCCAAGGCTG
>NZ_JCALCG010000045.1:0-443 GCF_059812225.1 Mycobacterium sp. NGS66
GCCCCGCTGCGCCCCGACGAGCGCAAAACCACCATCGCCAACCACGAGCGCGACAAAATGCGCCTGCAGATCCGCACCCCCGGCGATCTGGAAACACTGGAACTTGTTGCCTGCCAACGGACTCCGCCGGGGCCGGGACAAATCGAAGTCGCGATCAGCGCGTCGAGCATCAACTTCGCCGATGTGCTGCTCGCGTTCGGCCGCTACCCCGCCATCGAGGGCCAATTGCCGGAGTTAGGCACGGATTTCGCCGGGGTGGTGACTGCGGTTGGCGAAGACGTCACCGACCACCACGTCGGTGACCCCGTCGGCGGCCTGTCCCCCGACGGCTGTTGGGGCACCTTCCTCACCTGCGACGCGCGATTGGCTGTCCGGCTGCCAAGCGGGCTGTCCGAGCCGCAGGCGGCGGCGGTGACCACCGCGTACGCCACCGCCTACCACGG
>NZ_JCALCG010000046.1:0-367 GCF_059812225.1 Mycobacterium sp. NGS66
GCGGCGCAGCGCAGACAGCAGCCGACTCGGGCGCCTGCTCCACAATGGCATGCACATTGGTGCCCGACAGCCCATAGGAGGACACCGCCGCCCGCCGCGGATGCCGCCCCTGCAGCGGCCAGCTGGTGTAGTCCTGGGGCACAAAAAGATTGGTGTCAATGCGGGCCAGCTGATCAGGCAGTGCGGTGAAATGCAGATTACGCGGCACCGCGCCATGGGCCACCGCCAGCACCGCCTTGATCAACCCCAACACCCCCGCGGCCGACTGGGTATGGCCCACATTGGTTTTCACCGACGCCAGCGCACACGCCCCCGCCCGGCCATACACCTCGGCCAGGCTGGCGTATTCGATCGGATCACCCACCGG
>NZ_JCALCG010000047.1:0-367 GCF_059812225.1 Mycobacterium sp. NGS66
GCCACCGAGCCCGCCGGTGATGAGGTAGGCGCCATCCCTACGAAAGACCGGGACCTGCTCCGGAGACACCGCGGTCGAGGAATGTCCGGTTTGCGGAATGTCCAGCACGAGTTTGCCGGTGTGCTCGGCGGCGCTGATCACCCGAATCGCGGTGGCCGCCTCGGCCAGCGGATAGTGCGTGCTCTGCGGCAGCGGCAGCACACCATCGGCGACCAACTGATACACCGTGGTCAGCAAATCGCGCAGCCAGCCGGCGTGGGTGATGGTCATCAACCCGAGGTCCACACCGTAGAAGGCGAGGTTGTGTCGGAACGGGAAGAGTCCCAACCGAGTGTCGCCGTAGATGTCACGTTTGCCGATCTCGATG
>NZ_JCALCG010000048.1:0-367 GCF_059812225.1 Mycobacterium sp. NGS66
ACCGTCGAGACCGTCGGTGATCAAATAGGCGCCATCCCTACGAAAGACCGGGACCTGCTCCGGGGGCACCACCACGCGGGAATGTCCGGTTTGCGGAATGTCGAGCACGAGTTTGCCGGTGTGCTCGGCGGCGCTGATCACCCGAATCGCGGTGGCCACCTCGGCCAGCGGATAGTGCGTGCTCTGCGGCAGCGGCAGCACACCATCGGCGACCAACTGATACACCGTCTTCAACAGGCTCCGGACCTTGTCCGGCTCGGTGCTGGCCATCAACGCCAAATCAACTCCGGAAATCGTAAGGTTGCGCCGGAACGGCAAGACGCCCAATCGGGCGTCGCCGACAATGTCGCCCTTACCAATTTCAAGA
>NZ_JCALCG010000049.1:0-323 GCF_059812225.1 Mycobacterium sp. NGS66
GGGGACAGGCGCGCGGTGTACCACTGGCCGTTTCGCCAGGCGGTCTCATCTTCGTCGGATCCGCTGAGCAATTGACGTGCCAGCTGGTCAGCGCCGGTGGCGTCGTCCAGGTCGATTTGGGTGGCGCGCAAGTGGGGATGCTCGGCGCCGATCACCCGCATCAGGCCCCGCAGCCCCGCCTGCTCCAGATTGGCCCCATCACCGCCGATTACGGTTTGGGCGTTGCGGCTCACCACGTACAGCCGAGGCGACTTTGCCGAGATCTGCGGCAATTGGCGGACGATCCGCACCACATGCTGCACACACTCGCAGGCCAACACAGG